>NZ_CP149822.1:4732947-5069421 GCF_038396755.1 Chitinophaga pollutisoli
TTTTCGGGCAGTTCGGCCGGGGTGAAGTAAGCCATATTTTCCACGAGGCCGAGGATCGGCACGCGGATCTGCGGGCTGCTGAACATGGCGATGCCTTTCTTGGCGTCGGCCAGGGCAACGTCCTGCGGAGTGGTAACGATCACGGCGCCGGTTACGGGAACGGATTGTACGAGGGTGATGTGAA
The DNA here is from genome assembly GCF_038396755.1 of Chitinophaga pollutisoli. Lineage (NCBI taxonomy): Bacteria > Pseudomonadati > Bacteroidota > Chitinophagia > Chitinophagales > Chitinophagaceae > Chitinophaga > Chitinophaga pollutisoli. Next base: position 4,733,132 of record NZ_CP149822.1, read on the forward strand.
CGTCGCCCGTGCCGGGGGGCATATCGATCACCAGGTAATCCAGGTCGCCCCAGTGCACGTCGCTCACGAATTGCTTGAGGGCGCTGCTGGCCATGGGGCCGCGCCATACCACCGCCTGCTTCTCATCGATCAGCAGTCCGATCGACATCACCTGGATGCCGTATTTCTCCATGGGAGCGATTTTGCCTTTGCCATCCACGTTCACCATCATCGGGCGCTGGCCGCGGAGGCCGAACATGATGGGTACGCTGGGACCGTAAATATCGGCGTCCATGAGGCCTACTTTGGCGCCGTCCTGCGCGAGGGCAAGCGCGAGGTTGGCGGCAACGGTGGATTTACCCACGCCGCCTTTGCCGGAGGCCACCATGATAATGTTCTTCACGTTGGGAAGGAGGGAATTCCCGTCTTTCCGGCCTGTGCTGACGTTGGCAGTCATTTTAACTTCTACTTCCGCTTCCTTGCTGACGAGGTGGTGGATGGCGTGGATGCACGCGTTGCGGATCAATTCTTTCAACGGGCACGCCGGTGTGGTGAGCACTACCGTAAACTTAACTTTATTGCCTTCGATCTCGATGTCCTTCACCATGTTGAGCGTCACCAGATCCTTGCCCAGATCGGGTTCTTCTACATTCGACAACGCCTCGAGGACCTTCTCTTTTGTGATCATAAATTGTTGTTAAATTTGATTGCGATCAGCAAAGTTAACCATAAATGAGGTTTAATTTGTCGCTTTTATATTGGACATTGCGGGCTGTTTCCTGTATCTTAGTACCTACACATGTATAGAAATCTTGTCATACTTTTTTCCCTGGTGTGTTTGCCGTTATTAGCATCTGCGCAGTTCAAAGCGTTTAAAGACAGCATCATACAGATTTCCGGTATTACCATGACCGCCGACAGCCTCCGTGCGGTGCCGGCGGTGAGCATCCTGGTGAAGGGCCAGGGGCGGGGAACCATTTCCAACAGCGTAGGTGTGTTTTCCATCGTGGCTTTTAAAGGCGATACATTGAGTTTCAGCGCGATAGGTTTCCGCAGGAAGGATTATAAAATCCCGGTGGACCTGCCCGGCAACCGTTACTCCGTGATCCAGCTGATGGCGGAAGACACGGTGTATCTTACCGAAACCATTATCAAACCATACCCTTCGCGGCGCGAGTTCGAGAAGCTGTTCGTAAGTATGGATATCCCCAATGATATGTATGAAATCGCCCGGAAGAACAACGAGCAGGCGAAGCTCCGCGCCATCGCGCAGGGCATGCCGATCGACGCAGGCGGGGCGTATAACGTTTTCATGCAAAAACAGCAGCAATCACTTTATTACGCCGGCCAGGTGCCGCCACAGAATATCTTCAACCCGCTGGCCTGGGCGCAATTTATCGAGTCCTGGAAACGGGGCGATTTCAAAAGGAAAGACTAGCCTTCGCGGCCCAATGCCGCCTTTTTCCTAAATTGCCGCATCATTCACCAAAATTGTACGTTATGCAGAAAGTAGCCGTGATCGGCGCCGGCACGATGGGGAACGGCATTGCGCACGTGTTTGCGCAAAACGGGTTCACCGTTCACCTCATCGATGTGGCGCAGCCCGCGCTCGACAAAGCCCTCGATACCATCGTCCGCAACCTCAACCGCCAGCTCGCCAAAGAGATCATCACCGAAGCGGTGAAGCAAAGCACCATCAACAACCTGCACACCTTCACCGACCTGGCCGCCGGCGTGAAAGACGCGGAACTCGTCGTAGAAGCCGCCACCGAAAATGCGGACCTCAAACTGCGCATCTTCCGCGACCTCGACCAATTCACCGCTCCAGGAGCCATCCTCGCCACCAATACGTCTTCCATCTCCATCACCAAGATCGCCGCGGTTACTTCCTGGCCTGGTAAGGTGATCGGCATGCATTTCATGAACCCCGTTCCCGTCATGAAACTGGTGGAGATCATCAATGGCTACGCCACCGAATCCGAAGTCACCGATACCGTGCGCGAGCTGTCGCTTAAACTGGGCAAGGTTCCCTGCATCGTGAACGACTATCCCGGCTTTGTGGCCAACCGCATCCTCATGCCGATGATCAACGAAGCCATTTGCGCGCTGCACGAGGGCGTGGCTGGTGTGGAATCTATCGACACCGTGATGAGGCTCGGCATGGCCCACCCGATGGGGCCCCTGCAACTCGCGGATTTCATCGGCCTCGACGTTTGCCTGTCTATCCTCCGCGTGCTCCACGACGGCTTCGGACAGCCCAAATACGCGCCCTGCCCGTTGCTGGTGAACATGGTAACCGCAGGGCATCTCGGTGTGAAGAGCGGCAAGGGATTCTACAAATACGAAGGCGCCGGGAAAGACCTCACCGTCTCCGACCGCTTCCGCCAATAATATTCCCCGCATAAAAAAATCGACCCGCCGGCAACTAAAACGCCTGGCGGGTCTTTTTCATCAAATCCCACATCAAATCCTCCCGCAGGAAACATACCGCTAGCAGGCTCCCCGACGCCGGAAAGCGGCCGCAGCAGGAAGAAAAAAATTTAGAGTCAGTGGGAAAGGGTTAACCCGCGTATTTTTCGCGGTATTCCTTGGGAGAGAGGCCAACAATCTTGCGGAACAGCTGACGGAATGCTTTCGCGTCTTCATACCCGGCCTGGATCATTACGCCGGTGATGTTGTCCTGCTTTTCTTCAAGCAGTTTTTTCGCTGCTTCGATACGGATCCTTTGCAAATACTCGATCGGCGTTACGCCCGTTGCGCTTTTGAACCGGCGGATGAAATTACGGCGGCTCACCGGCAGGTCGTGGATCACTTCTTCCACTGTTACCCTGTCCTGGAAACGCTCTTCCATCCTTTGCTGCGCGGCGGTCACCAGCTCGTCGTTATGCGCGCGGCTGGGCGACCAGTTCGCAAAGTAGGATTGCTGCGCCCTGTCCATGTCGATGGCGAACACTTTCGCGGTGAAAATCGCTGTGGTCCGGTTGCAGTACTTTTCGAGGATGTGCAGCAGGAGGTGGAAGGTGGAAGTAGCCCCTCCGCTTGTGTACACCCCACGATCATCTGTAACCACCACGTCGGCGTCCACGATCACTTCCGGGAAATGGCGCGACAGCGCTTCCACGGCGGTTACATGCGTAGTGGCGCGGCGGTTGTTGAGCAAACCCGTTGCCGCGAGCAGGAATGCCCCCGTGCAAAAGCTCGCCACTTCAGCGCCTTTCCCCGCCTGCTGGCGTACCCAGGGCACAAAAGCCGTGTTCTCCCGTAAATAATCCGGAATATTCCCCGGCCTGAAAGCAGGGATCAGCACCAGGTCAGACGCCGTCACTTCTTCATGCGAAAGCGGCTGGTAATGCTCGTCAGGATACGCGACCGTTTCATCTTCCGGATGCCGGATCAGCCGGATGTCGAAATACGGCAGGCCCGTGTTCTCCAGGTAGTAATTGTTGACAGTCTGAAAAACGTCTAAAAGCGCTGCGATACTGATAGGTCGGTAATGCCTGGTTAGAAGGATGGATAGTTTTTTCATAAATGGCATTGGCGGATGAACACCGAAAGTACAATTTTTTCCGTCACATCCTCCCTGGCAGAGTGCTATTTCTACCGCCAGGCTGTCGCGAAAGTCTCCCCGGTGCTGGGTTTTAGCCCAGCTGTCACAGTTGTTTCCCGGGCTATTACGGATAATGACAGACCAGTGCCCGCACGGAGCACGCGTTTTCAGGCGTAATGTCACGATCTCCGGCGACTTGTCAAGTTGCCTTCATGCGGTTCCAAAAAAGCCGGCGAAGCACCGGCTTATTGGTGCATTATTTAGTCTTCTTATCCTGTTCCCCATGTGCGGGGCCAGCCGAAAACTCATGGCCGCAAAACGCGCAATGCGTTAACCCTGCCTGTTTGGACAAACGCGCCCCGCAGGCCGGACAATCCTTTCCTCGCGGAGGCGGTTCTTTCTCCGGCGGGAGCTTCAGGTTTTCAATAATCTCCAGCGGTCTGTGCTTATCTTCCGTCATGTTTCCTTTTTTTCCTGGTGTTTATTCGGTTCTGCTGATGGTTACTTCCTGACTATCGGTTCCTTTCCGCTAGTATTAATTCATTAAATATATCAAAAAAAACAATTGAAAAATCTCCGTGATAAACGGTCGGAAATTTTTCATGAAAAAAGCCGCTCCCCAAACGGGAAGCGGCTGTGGTTTTTACCAAGGATTGGTAGATCAAATCCCCGCGGCCGTTCGCCTTGCGGTTTCGGCCAGCAGTTCATCGAGTTGTGCGCGGTCCCTCCATTTCCCCCGGAAACGAGGCCGCGGATTTTTTGCGTGTTGTGGATATCGTCGAGCGGATTGTCGTCGAGCAGCAGGAGGTCTGCATGCATGCCGGGCGCCACGGCGCCGTACCCTTGCTGTTGCAGGAATTTCGGTCCGTTGATTACGGAGGCTTTCAGCGCCTGTTGCGGCGTCATCCCATATTTTACCATCAGCGCCAGCTCTTCATGGAGCGCCAGCCCGGGATAGCAGTAGGAATTGAGGTATCCCGCGTCGGTACCCGCGAGGATGGTGACATTGGCTGCCACCAGGTCGGCCAGCACGGCGGATGAGCGCTCGTAATTCGCTTTCCGTTGCGCGATGGCGGCGGCATCGTGCTGCATGACATTGTTCACGCGGCCGGCGTAGGTGCTTTGCAGGCCTTTGCCGATGTAGCGGAGGTAATCGTCGTGGCGGCGGTCGTGCTCGTCCCAGTACGACAGGATGTGCCCGAGGCTCAGGGTGGGCGTTACCGCCACGCCTTTGGACGCCATGTAGCGGAACATCTTCCGGGCGGAAGCTTTATCGTAGGTGGAATTGATCTTCTCGCTGAGGTCGCGGCCTTTCAGGGTGCCGTTGGCCACACCATTGCTGATGCTTACTTCTTCGGAGGAACCCGCTTTAAGGAGATATGTGATGTGCTCGATGGAACTGATACCGGCATCCACGATGTCTTTCATGGGTATGACGTAAGGTACGTGCCCCGAAATCACCAGGCCGCGTTTCCGGGTTTCGCGGATACTTTCCAGGTAGAGACCGGGCTTGAGCGTGTTGTCGGTGATTTTTACGAAATCGACGCGCAGGCCCTGCAGGGAATCAAGCGCTTTGGCCAGCTCTTCCTTCGTCCCGATCTCGATATCGCCTTTCCACACGGATTTATAGCCTTCCAGCTTGGGGCCTGAGGTAAAAATATGCGGCCCGTCGATGAGCCCTTTGGCGACGGAGTCGCGCCAGGGCAGCACGAAATGGCTGATATCGGCCGCGCAGTCGCGAACACCGGTGATGCCGTAAGCGAGCATGAGGGGGAGGAGGTTGCGGTTTTCGTGGGCGAGGGTGTCGCCGCCGCCGAAGTGCATGTGGTTATCCCACAAACCTGGCATGAGGAATTTCCCGGTACCGTCGACCACTACGGGAGCGGAGTGGCGGAGCTTGCGGGAAGGGGTTACGGCGATGATGCGCCCGTCTTTCACCACAACGGCCTGATCGGCGGCGGTGCGGCCCCGCTCCACGTCGATCACCGATACGGAACGGATGATAAGATCGGCGGGCGCTTGCTGCGCGCGCGTGCCGGAAAAGACGGCCGCAAGCGATAGTAACAGGAGCGTTCGTTTCATCCGGCGAAAATACAGTCCTCCCTTTTGGCGCGATGGTACATGCTGAAACAATCCGGGCATTTTCCGTAAATAGTACTAAAAGCCTTTATGCTTCAGACTTACAGGTAGGTTGAGATACCCTTGAGATACCCTTGAGATACCGTTCAGCCATCGTTGAGACTCCCTATAAAGGGGTAACTCAAGGGTGGCTCAACTGTGGGACAAGGGTGGGTTATACCTGTGCGTACATTTAAGTATCCCTTGATTTTCATCAGGTCAGGCGGGCAGCAGGGACAAAGCCGGAATGAACGTCAAATGTATTATTTTCACCCCCGGATAAAAATCACAGTGAACAATGAAGCGACTCGGTTTGATCGCGCTGCTGGCCGCAGGTATGCAGGCGCAGGCGCAAACAGCGCGGGTGAATGTTATTCCCGCACCCGTACAGGTGCAGGAACAGCCCGGACAATTTACCATCAATATGCAAACAACGATATCGGCGGACCCCGTTTTCACGGACGCGGCGGCCCTGCTGTCGGAGCAATCCGGCATCGCCCTGAAGAGGGGCGGGCAGGGGAGCATTCGTATCCTGCGCGAGATCACGCGGCAGGCGGCAGACAGCGCGGCGTACCGTTTACTGATCTCGCGGGACGAGGTGCGGATTTACGCTTCCGGCCGCGCGGGCGCCCTGCACGGTATTTATACGTTGCTGCAGATCATGGCGACGCAGCCCGATCCGCGCATCCTCCCGGCGGTTACGATTGCGGACCGGCCACGCTTCGGCTACAGGGGGCTGCATCTCGATGTATCCCGTCATTTCTTCCCCCTTACGTTCGTTTACAAATACATCGACCTCATGGCGATGTACAAGATGAACGTTTTCCACTGGCATATTACCGACGGGGCCGGATGGCGCCTGGAGATTAAAAAATATCCCGCGCTCACGCAGCAGGCGGCCTGGCGTACATATGCCAATTATATGGAATGGTGGAACAGCCCGCGTCATTATCTCGAAGAAGGCAATCCCAATGCCTACGGCGGCTTCTATACGCAAGACGAAGCCCGCGCCGTGGTTGCCTACGCCGCGCGCCGCGGCATCACCGTGATCCCGGAGATCGAAATGCCGGGGCACTCCGAAGAAGTGCTCGCCGTGTACCCGCACCTTTCCTGCGCGGGGGAACCGTATCGGCAATCCGAATTCTGCCTCGGCAACGACAGCACCTTCATTTTCCTGGAAGATGTGCTGCGCGAAGTGATGGACATCTTCCCGTCGAAATACATCCATATCGGCGGCGACGAAGCAGAGAAAAAGCATTGGAAGGCATGCCCCAAATGCCAGCGCCGCATCCGCGGGCATCAGCTGGCCAACGAGGAAGGGCTGCAAAGTTATGCTGTGAAGCGCATGGAAAAATTCCTCATCGCCAACGGGCGAAAGCTCATGGGCTGGGATGAGATCCTGGAAGGCGGCCTGGCCCCTGAAGCCACCGTGATGAGCTGGCGCGGCGAGAAAGGAGGTATTACCGCCGCTTCCGAGGGGCATGATGTGGTGATGACACCCGGCGGGTACTGTTATTTCGACAGTTACCAGTCCGATCCTTCCACGGAGCCCCTTACCATCGGCGGCTACCTTCCGCTTTCGAAAGTCTATTCCTACGAGCCGGTGCCGGCGGCGCTGGCGGCGGATAAGGCGCATCATGTGCTGGGCGCGCAGGCCAACGTGTGGGCCGAATATATGCCCACGACTTACCAGGTGGAGTACATGGTATTCCCGCGTGTACTTGCGTTATCGGAAGTGGTGTGGTCGCAAAAAGAAAAGCGCAGCTGGGAAGATTTTAAAACGCGGTTGCAGGCGCATTACCGGCTGTTGCAACGAAAGCAGGTGAATTATTACCGCCCATCCTGGCAGCTGGAGCCCAAAACCATCATCGATACCACGCGCAGGCTGACCATCGTTTCGTTTGAAACGGAGCAGTTCCGCCCGGTGATCCGCTATACACTCGACGGCACACGGCCCACGATGCATTCCATTTTGTACAGCGGCCCCGTGGAAGTGCCTGGCACCGCGCAGCTCATTGCGGCCGTATTCCGCGATACGATGTTGATGGGCCGCCCGGTGACGGTGCCCGTCAATTATCACAAGGCGATTGGTAAAAAAGTGATCTACAACGCGCCCTGGAGCGGCAGCTATCCTGCGCAGGACGCGGCCACCCTGGTAAACGGGTACCGCGGTTCCCTCACTTACGGCGACGGCCAGTGGCAAGGTTTCCTGGGCAAAGGGGTGGATGTGACTATCGACCTTGGCGTATCGCAGCCGCTGGAAAGCTTGCAGATCGGGTTCATGCAGCTGACGGGCCCGGGCGTGTACATGCCACCGGCGGTGACGGTACAGGTGGCCGACGATCCGGCGGCGTTCGGCAAAGCTGAAGCACTGACCGTCGAAAACGATGTGCCGCCTACGCACGAGAAGCTTATTTTCAAGGATTTCAAATTCGGGCTGCAGGGGCAGAAGGGGCGGTACATCCGTGTGAAAGCCCCCGTGCAGAAGGGCTTCCTGTTCACGGACGAGATTATCGTATATTAGAAGTATGAATTACAAAACCCTCGGCAGCAGCGGGCTGCGTATCAGTGAAGTTTCTTTCGGCTGCATGTCGCTCGGGATGGATGACGCCGCCAACGCGCGCTTGCTCCACCGGGCGGTAGCGCTGGGCATCAACTTTTTCGATACGGCCGACCTCTACGACAAAGGCTTCAATGAAAGCAGTGTGGGCAAGGCGCTGAAAGAGAAGCGCAAAGACGTCATCATCGCCACCAAAGCCGGCAACCAGTGGCGCCCCGACGGCACCGGGTGGGATTGGAACCCGCATAAGGATTATATCCTGGCATGCGTGGAAAAGAGCCTGCAGCGGCTGCAGACCGATTACATCGATTTATACCAGTTGCATGGCGGAACGATTGAGGATCCTATCGACGAAACCATCGAGGCGTTCGAACTGTTGCAGCAGCAGGGAAAGATCCGGTATTACGGGATTTCTTCCATCCGCCCCAACGTGATCCGCGAATATGCGAAACGCAGCAACATCGTGAGCGTGATGATGCAATACAGCCTGCTCGACCGCCGGCCGGAAGCATCCTGTTTGCCCATTCTCCAGCAACATAACATCGGTGTGCTGGCGCGCGGCAGCCTGGCCAAAGGCTTGCTCGCCGGGAAGCCCGCTGTAGATTACCTTCACCTGTCGCAGCATGAAGTGGAACGCGCGCAAGCCGCCATCGCGGAAGTGTCGGGGAAGGAACGTACGCCTGGACAAGCGGCGGTGAAGTTTGTGCTGATGCATCCGGCGGTGACAAGCGCCGTGGCAGGCCTGCGCACCATGGCGCAATTGGAGGACGTAGCGGCCGGAGCGCCGCGTTTTAATGAAGCGGAATACGAAATGCTCACCGCCAGCGTGCCCGTCCGCGAATACGAACAGCACGTCTGAACGTGTAATCGCTTCCGGCTAAACTAATAAGTTTGTTGTTGATACAGAAAAGGCTGACCGCTTATCCGGTCAGCCTTGTATTTTTTATCTGGAAGATGATTATTTCTTCAGCAGCCCCTGGCGTTCCAGCGCCTGCACGAGCGCTTTGGTGTAGGACCGGGAGAAGTCGTCGATGCTGTTGGGATTGATGGTTTCCGATTGCACGGAAAACAGCAGTGATTCGTTGCCGGCGTCATAGAGGTTGCTTTCGAGGAAGTAGGTTTTATCGGTGGTGTAGTACCCCGGGTTGTACATCATCGGGTAATAATAGTTGTAGTATCCCCAGAAACTGCCATACCAGCCCCAGGCGGGATACGGGGCGTAAGGGCCCGAACCCGGGACGTATCGGGTTTCGCTGGTTTTATCGACAACAGCCATGGTGAAAATGGCGTCTGCCCCCAGTTCGCGCACCTTGTTGAGAATGGCTTCTTTGGAGGGCACGTTTTCGCGGGTAAAGTTTGGCGGGAAGATTTCGCCGCTTTTAATGGCTTTATAACCCCTGTCCTGCGCCGCGGCCGCCAGGTTGTTCTCGATACTTTGCTTGGCGGCCTGGTTGTGTACCATGGCGGCAATGAAGATCGTGTTGTACGATTTTTCCGGAGCGTCGGGTGTTCTCCAGAAATTCGTGACCTGCGTGGTAGTGGCGCAGGCCGACAACAGCACGATGGCAAACAGTGTCAGGTAGGATGAAGTTTTCATGGTTTTGGTGCTTTTATACTAACCTAACAAGACACGTGAGGAAAAGTTGCGTTACCTGGCCTGCCAGAGTGCGTCGACAAACCAGTTTTTATCGTCCGTGAAGTTTTTCACCGGTGCGAACCCACAGCTGGAAGCCATTTCCCGGATGCCGTCGGGCGTGTATTTCTGGGAGATTTCCATGTATATGGGTTCGTCTTTCCGGAACCGGATGATGCTGCCGCCGATATGTACGGCCTGGTCGCGAAGGCTCACCAGGAAGCTTTTACAGGCGCCGGTGGACGGGTCATAAGTCGGGTAATGGAGGAAATGATGCCGCTGGAAATCGGCGTCCAGTTCGCGGTTGATGCGGGTGAGGAGGTTGAGGTTGAAGTCGCGGGTGAAGCCTTGCCGGTCGTTGTACGCATCGAGGATGAGGCGCGGGTTTTTCTGCAGATCGAAGCCGATGAGCAGGAAATCCCCCGGCCGCAGCTGGCGGCGCACTTCAGACAGGAAGCCCATGGCTTCTTCCGGCGTGAAATTCCCGATGCTGCTGCCCATGAACATCACCACGCGGGCGCGGCCAGGCGTTTGTCCAGAACGGGCCAGCATTTCCATGTATTCTCCGTTGAGCCCCTGGACGTCGAGGCCGGGAATCTGTTCGGGCAATGTATCCTGCAGGTGCCGGATGATGTTGCCGGATATATCGATGGGATAATACCGGTTCCCTATGCCCGCGCGCATCCATTCGCGGAGGAGGTGGATGGACTTGGAAGCGTCTCCGGCGCCCAGTTCCACCAGGTCGGCCTGCGACGCCACGGCGCGGATGGCGGATACGATGGCGGCGGACTGCGTTTCCAGTATCTCCATTTCGCAACGCGTCAGGTAATATTCCGGGCAATGCATGATCTGCTGGAACAGCGCATCGCCGGCGGCATCATAGAAATATTTGGACTGGAGCCTCTTGGGCTGCGATTGCAAGCCTTCCAAAACGTCCCGTAAAAATGCCTGGCGCGCTTTGGAAACGGGCGCGGCCAGTGTAGCGGTTACTGATCTCATCGGTTACGGTTTTATGGTTTTAGCCAGCCGGATGCCTGTAAGCTGCCAGCGTAAATGCGGATGGAAAAAATTGCGGTATGTATGCCTGCTATGGCCCTCCGGTGTAAAATCGGACGCGCCGCGCAGCACTTTCTGGTTGACCATGAACTTGCCATTGTACTCCCCGACAGGCCCTGCCACGCGCTCGAATCCGGGATAGGGGAGATACGCGCTTTCCGTCCACTCCCAGCGCCGGCCCCAGTCGAACAGATGCGCCGCGGCTTCCCATTCGAATTCCGTGGGCAGGCGCATGCCTTTCCAGGCGGCGAATGCAGCAGCTTCGTAAAAACTGATATGACAGAGGGGCTCGTCGGGCTCAACGGGCTGAACGCCCTGCAAGGTGTACGTCATCCACCGGCCGTCTTCTTTATGCCAGTACATGGGCGCATGCACCTGATCGCGCTTCACCCAATCCCAGCCTTCTGCGTGCCAGTACGAAAATTCCTTATACCCGCCGGCGTCCATGAATGCGAGGAATTCGCCGTTGGTAACGGGGCGGTCCGCAATGGCGTAGGGCTCCAGGTAAACTTTGTGCCGGTCCAGCTCATTGTCGTAACAGAATCCCCCGCCTGAAAAGCCGATTTCATACACGCCACCCTCCATGTTGATGAACTTCATGGCGGCGGCGGGCCGGGGCTGGGGTTGCTCTTCGGTGTCGTATGGCGGGAAGAGCGGGTTGTTGCCGAGGATAAACTTGATGTCGGTCCACAACAGCTCCTGGTGCTGCTGCTCGTGCTGGCAGCCCAATGTCAGGAGGGTTGCTGCCTCAGCGGGGAGCGGTTGCGCGAGGAGCTGTTCCATGGCGGAATCAACGTATTTGCGGTATTTGTAGATTTCGTCTACGGTCGGACGGCTGAGATTGCCCCGGTTGGTGCGGATCACGCGGGCGCCGAGGCTTTCGTAGTAGCTGTTGAACACGAAGTTGAACATGGGATCGAACTCAACATATCCCGCCAGGAATTTTTTCAGCACCATCGTCTCGAAAAACCAGGTGGTATGCCCGAGGTGCCATTTCGGCGGGCTTACATCTTCTACAGGTTGTACCACATAATCCTCTTTTTGTAGCGGACGGCATATGGATTCCGTCCATTTCCGCACCTGCAGATATTGCCGCAGGAGCGCCGTGGGAGTAGTTACGTCTAACATGTTAGTCTTTTTGCGTATTCAGATAACGCGTGAGATCGGAAATCGTGCGGATATGCAATTGCTCCGCCGCCGCTTCCCGCATCATCAGTGCGTATGCATTATTAAAACCGATAGGCTGCAGCCATTGCAGCCCGTATTGTTCCCCGAACCTGGAACGTACGAATTGATAAGCGCTGTCTTTATCCCTCAGCCGGTCCGTCAGCGGTTCCTGCAAAATAACGAGGAGTCCGGTGCCGGTATATTCCGGATAGAAGTCGATCTGATCGTTCGTCAATGCATCAAAACAAATTTTCGTGCCACCCAGGCCGGTTTTCGAAGAAATTGACAATTCCGTGTTGCCTTCCACGAGGATTTTGTACATCTCGCAAAGGATATATTGTTCTGTGAAGATCTTCGATCCCATGCGTACCACGCCTTTCTTTCCGTTCCGCGATGGTTTGTACAGCCCGTTTTCTTCCAGGAAACCGCGCGCCACGGCGGCAGGGCTTTCGTGCAGGAAATCCACGCGGTAATTAAGGTATGTCATCACCGAATCAGAGATGCGCCCCGCGAGGAGGTCCAGCGCGGGCCCTAGTTCGGGGAACCTTTCCAGCGCGTCTTTCCGCACTACCGGCGCGGCATGGTAAGGCGGGAAAATATGCTTGTCGTCGTCGAGCGTGATGAGTTGGAAGGCCCGGATGCGCCCGTCCGTACTGTATCCGCTCACCACATCCAGTTTCTCTTCATACAACGCCTGGTACATCACCGCGTCGTTGATCACAACGGTAGGAATGTTGAGCCCATATACCCGCCGCAACCCCGGCGAACCATCTTCCCGGCCCATGAACTCCGGCGTGAAACCTGCCAGTAGCTTGCCTTTGGTGGCCGGCACCATGGCTGAAACGGCGAATATGATCACCGCAGCGGCGCCCGCCCAGCGGAAGTGCCGCAGGCTCAGCTTCTGCGCTCTCGACAACAGGAAGTCAAACAATATAGCGAGCAACGCCGCTGGAATGGCGCCCGCCAGGATCATGCTGGTATTGTTCAGTGCGATGCCCCCGAAAATAAATTCACCCAGCCCGCCCGCCGCGATGTAAGCCGCGAGCGTGGCCACACCTACGTTGATCACCGCCGCCGTACGGATGCCCGCGAGGATCACCGGCATGGCGAGCGGCAACTCCGCTTTGAACAACACCTGCCCGCGCGTCATTCCCATCGCCACCGCCGCTTCACGAACCGTTGCGTCTACCCCTTTGATACCGGTGTAAGTGTTGCGGATAATCGGAAGCAGCGCGTAGAGGAACAATGCGAAGATCGCCGGCTTGGGACCGATGCCCAGCAAGGGAATGAGAAAGCCCAACAGCGCAATGCTGGGAATGGTTTGCATGACGCCGGCAAATCCCAGCGTAACGCCCGCCAGCTTTTGCTTCCGCGCGATAAGGATGCCAAGCGGCACGCCGGCCACTATCGCCAGCGCTACGGAAAGCAGCGTGAGGTGGATGTGCGTCCAGGTTTGCTCCAGCAGCTTGCCGGACTGGCTTTGCAGAAATTGGATGAATTCATTCATGGCGCATCCCCTTTACCGTGAAGAAATGCCGCCACAAAGTCGTTTGCGGGATTTTGCTGTAATTCTTCCGGCGTGCCGGTTTGGATGAGTTTCCCTTTATCCATGATACCGATATGGTCGCCCATCTCGAACGCGTCGCGGATGTCGTGCGTGACCATCACCACGGTTTTGCCTTTGAATTCGTCGAGCCCGGTGAATTCCTGCCGGATGCGGGCGCGGGTCACGGGGTCGAGAGCGCCGAAAGGCTCGTCCATCAGCAAAACCGGCGGATCAGCCGCGAGGGCGCGTGCGAGGCCTACGCGTTGTTGCTGTCCGCCGCTGAGCTGCGCGGGATATTGATGGGCGTGGCTTTCCCACGACAGTCCCAGCTTTTGAAGGAGGTCTTCGCTGCGCCGGCGGATGCGGAGTTTGTCCCAATGCAGCAATTTGGGCACGATGGCGATGTTTTCGGCTACGGTGTAATGCGGGAACAGCCCATATTGCTGCATGACGTATCCCATTTGCCGGCGGAGGATTTCCGGGCGGAGGCTGCGGGTATCTTTTCCACGGAACAGCACCTGCCCGCCGTCCGGGTCGATGAGTCGGTTGAGCATGCGCAGGGTCGTGGTTTTGCCGCTGCCGCTGGTGCCCAGCAGCATGAGGCGTCCGCCTTCCGGCACCCGGAAAGATACGCCCCGCACCGCTGGTACGCCTGCAAATGATTTATAGAGCTGACTGGCTTCGATCATGATTCGATGGACATAAACAGGTTATTGAGCGATTCCGAAAACGTGGGATGGGCGAAAACGCCGTCGCGCAGCTGCGCGCAGGTAATATTGCCCATCATGGCCATTTGCAGTACCGACATGATCTCGCCGCCGGCCACACTAAGAACCGACGCGCCGAGGATCCTGCCGGATGCTTTGTCTACCACGGCTTTCATCAACCCGCGCATATCGCCTGTCTCGATCCCCCGCGCCACGCGGGTCATGGGAAGCTTCGCCACGAGGATGTCCATCCCTTTTTCCCTGGCTTCCTGCTCCGTGATGCCGATACGCCCCAGTTCGGGATCGGTGAACATGCAATAAGGCACGGGCCTTTCATCTAAAGTAAGATTTTTATTTTCCAATAAGTTTTTAGCGACGATCACGTAATCGTTGTAGGAAATATGCGTGAACGCCGGCCCGCCTTTCACGTCGCCGAGCGCATAAATGCCGTTGATATCCGTTTCCAGTTTATTGGTGACCGGGATGGTGCCCTGCGCCGTGCTATGGAGCCCTGTTTGTTCCAGCTGAAGGTCGCCGGTATTGGGCGTGCGGCCCGCCGCGATGAGCAGATGGCTGCATGTGATGCTGCGCTGCTGCCCGTCGGCAGTCAGTTCCAGGACAATAGAATCACCGGATTTCGATACGCGGTGCAATGCGGAACCGCAGCAAACCGTTATACCATCCTGCACAAGGATTTTCCGGATTTCTTCCGCCACGTCTTCATCTTCCTTTCCGAGTATCCGCGCATTTTTTTCCAGCAGCGTGACCTCCGCGCCGAACCGCCGGTACATCTGTCCCATTTCCATAGCTACGTACCCTGCGCCGAGGATGCATAAGTGTCTGGGCGTTTCGTCGAGATCGAGGATGGTGGTGGAAGTGAGGTAAGGCACGGTGTCGAGCCCTTCAATGGTTGGAATGGCCGGACGGGCGCCGGTGTTGATGAAGATATGCTCCGCATGGAGGGTTTCGCCGTTTACATCCACGGTTTTCATGCCGGAGAAAACGGCTTTTCCTTCGATAAAATCTAGATTTTCGGTGGAAGCCACGGATTTGGTGAGGCTGGTGATGGACTGCTGCACGATTTTATCTTTCCTGGCTTTTACTTTCGATAATTCGACCTGCGAAGGATCCGCGGGAATACCGAACTGTGCGGCGCATCCGGCGATGTAAGCGACACGGGCGGCGCCGATCATGGTTTTAGTGGGTGTACATCCGTCGTTGACGCAGGTGCCGCCGATCCGGCGTTTCTCAATCAGCGCGGTTTTCCAGCCTGCTCCGGCGAGCTTCCGCGCCAGCGGGGTTCCTGCCTGTCCGGCCCCGATAATGATGGCATCGTAATTTTTCATATTGCAAGGGTTTTGCAGGCGCGGTAAAGCTACTATAACAAGTTGCGCCCATACAATGTTCGGATCGTGGATTCAGTGGTATGCGACGGAAAAAAAGCTCCCGTCCCCGCCTGACGCCTGTCATTCATCACATATCGGGCCGAATCTACTTTTGCATTATGAATCTGACACAAACTTAATACCGCTTCATACACCAGACAGCCGCCTCCGGGTAACCGGTGCGCCATTCATCCGGAAAAACCAGGGACGGGAGAAGCAACCGCAGCAAGACGAATAGCCACACGGAATGATGAAAAGACAGACCGGTTGTTTCTCGGGTAACCGCCTCCGTTATTAATGGTAGGCGATGTCTTCCAGCCGGCCCGGTTCCGGCAGCGTAATCACTGGCCCTTTGATGGCAACCAGTTTTTCCTGCTTGAATTCGCCGAGTGTACGGATCAACGATTCCGTCGCGGTTCCGGCCAGGGAAGCCAGTTCGTCCCTGGCGATGTTAACCTTGTACTGGCCAGTACCCTGGTGATGTTGGCCTTGCGGGATTTGACGCATTGCCCGCAATTGAATAAATTAGAGATGCAAAACCCAATGTTATGATGACCGTATCGGAAGCTTATACCGCCATGTTGCGCGCCGCAGCGGGTTTCGGCGTTACAACCGTATTGCTCGAAGCCGCGGAAGGGCGCATCCTGCGCGAAACCGTGCATGCCGACAGGCCCCTGCCGCCTTACGACCGCGTTACCGTCAACGGCCTGGCCATTGCCTTCGAAAGCTACGGACGCGGGCAGCGCGTGTTCGGATCCGGGGGCATCCAGGCAGCGGGGATGCCCCGCCAGCAGCTGGCCAATCTGGCAGACGGCATGGAAGTAATGCGCGGATCCGTTCTGCCCGACCTTACCGATACCGTGGTGCCGTTCGACCAGCTGGAAGTAACCGAGCACGAAGGGTTCCGCAGGTTTACGTTGACGGGCAACATCAGCCAGGGGCAACACATCCATCGCAAAGGCACCGATGCCCATGCCGGCAAACCCCTGCTGGAACCGGGCGTCCGGATCGGGCCGGCGGAGATCGGCGTACTGGCGGGCACGGGCAAAGCCGAAGTGAAAGTGAGCGCCCTGCCGAGGGTGTTGCTGGTGGCCACGGGGAACGAACTGGTGGAAGTACGGGATACACCCGAGCCGCACCAGGTCCGGTTGTCGAATGTTCATAGCCTGTCGGCGGGTTTGCAGGAACTGGGAATACCCACCGATATCGTGCACCTGGCCGACGAAAAGCACCGCATGTCGGAGGAATTACTGCCGCTGCTCTATCGTTGCGACGTGATGATCTGCACCGGCGCGGTGGGCGACGGGCGGTTCAACCACCTGCCCGAAGTGCTGGCCGAAGCCGGGATGGAAAAGATCGTGGACGGAGTGGGGCAGAAGCCCGGGAAACGCATCCTGTTTGGCAGGCTGCCCGGCGGGCCGGTGGTGTTTGCGCTGCCGGGGAATCCGCAATCGGTAATGACCAACTACGCCCGTTATATCCGGCCATGGCTGGAGGTTTGCCTGGGATTACCCGCCCGGGAGCCCGTGATGGCAAGGCTTTCAGAAACGCTGACGTTCGTCCGGCCGCTGGAATACTTTATTCCCGTCAAATTGTACATCTCCCGTGAAGCGGTTTTGCAGGCACTGCCCATCCCGCACCAGGGCTCCGGCGACCTCGCGGCGCTCACCCGGGCCGACGGTTTTATGTCCCTTCCATCTGTTTCAAACGTTTTCGAAGCCGGAAACGCATATCCGGTTTGGATTTTCAGGCAGAATTCTCCAATTTGATTCCGCTTAAAATTCCACCTTCATGCCGATGGAACAAACGATGCGCTGGTTCGGGCCCAACGACCCCGTGAGCCTGCGCGATATCCGACAAGCCGGGTGCTCCGGCGTTGTGACTGCCCTTCACCACATTCCCGCAGGAGAAATCTGGCCGGTCGATGAAATCGAAATACGGAAAAAACGCCTCGAAGCGGAAGGCATGCGCTGGTCGGTTGTGGAAAGCCTGCCCGTGCATGAAGACATCAAAAAAGCCTCCGGGAATTACAAACAATATATCGCGAATTATAAAGTCAGCCTGCAAAACCTCGCCAGCTGCGGGGTGCAGACGGTCACATATAATTTCATGCCGGTAATGGACTGGATGCGGACGGATATTAATTACGAACTGCCCACCGGTGCCCGCGCGCTGTACTACGACCGGGCGGCTTTCATCGCCTTCGACCTTTTCCTGCTGAGGCGCCCCGGTGCGGAGGCGGATTACAGTCCCGCGGAAATCCATCTGGCCGAATCAAAACTGCAAACTTTAACCCCCTCGCAACGCGAAACGCTCTTCCATAATGCACTGCTGGGCCTGCCCGGCAGCGACGAGCGCTTTACCCGCGACGGCGTTCTGCACGCGTTGGCGCAATACGCTGAAATCGACGCCCCCAGGTTGCAGGCGCACCTGTTTTATTTCCTCCGTGAAATTGTTCCCGTAGCGGAATCCCTGGGCATCCGGCTCGCCATTCACCCCGATGATCCGCCGTATCCCTTGCTGGGCCTGCCTCGCATCGTGAGCACCGAAGCGCAGCTGCAAGCCATCCTGGACGCGGCGCCGGGCGCGGCAAACGGGCTTTGTTTCTGCACGGGATCCCTCGGCGTGCGGCCAGACAATGATCTTGCCGGGATCATCGAAAGGATGGGCGACCGGATCCATTTTATCCATCTCCGCAACATCCGCCGCCATCAGAATGGTGATTTTTACGAAGCGGACCACCTCAACGGCGATGTGGATATGTACGCCGTGGTGCGCGCCCTCACGGAAACGATGCGCCGCCGCCATGTGCAGTTGCCCATGCGCCCGGATCACGGGCACCAGATGCTGGATGATCTCGCCAAACAAACCTATCCCGGCTACAGCGCCATCGGCCGGTTGAAAGGGCTTGCGGAGCTGAGGGGGCTGGAAATGGGTATATTGCGTAGTTAAAACTTTTCCTATCTTTGCCGGGCATTCTCCTCTCAATCCGCAATGAAATTTATTGTGTAATCATGTGTTGTGCCGTCCGGCGATTCCGGTCTGCCCGGCCTTTTATTCGAATCCTGCTTTGAAACGTTCGACTTATTTATCATTGATCCTCATCCTGGGAAGCCTCACCGCGCTCGGTCCCTTTACGATCGACATGTACCTGCCCGGCTTCCCCGCCATTGCGGAAGATCTTGGGGTGGATGTGGAGCGCGTGGGCCTGACCCTGTCCAGTTATTTCGTGGGGATTTGCGTGGGACAATTGCTGTATGGCCCGCTGCTGGATCGTTTTGGGAGAAAGAAGCCGCTGTACATTGGCTTGCTGCTTTACATCGCAACGTCTGTCGGATGTGTGTTTTCCACCACGCTCGACAGCCTGATATTCCTGCGCTTCTTCCAGGCGGTGGGCTCCTGTGCCGCTACCGTGGCGGCGATGGCGATGGTCCGCGATTTGTTCCCTGTACATGAAAACGCGAAAGTATTTGCGTTGCTGATGTTGGTGGTAGGCGCATCGCCCATGGTGGCCCCTACCGTTGGCGGATATGTGACAAGTTCCATCGGCTGGCATTCTGTATTTACGATATTGGCCTGCATGGGTGCGCTCATGCTGGTGGCGTGTATACGCTGGCTGCCCGACAGCTTCAGGCCGGATACTTCACTGTCGCTCATGCCGGCGCCGATCGTCCGGAATTTCTGGTCCGTGTGGACGGTGCCGCAGTTTTACACTTATGCGCTGACGGGCGCCGTGTCTTTCTCTGCGTTGTTTACTTATGTTTCCGGTTCGCCGAAAGTTTTCATGCAGGTGTTTCATTTGTCGGATAAAGCGTATGGATGGGTATTTGCCGCGCTGAGCGTGGGTTTTATCGGTTCCAGCCAGGTGAATACGTTATTGCTGAGGCGATTCCGGAGTGAGCAGATCCTGCCGGTGGCGTTGACGGCAATGGCCGTTGCAGGAATTATTTTCGTTGCGGGTGCGAGGTTAGACTTACTGGGTCTTGGCGGAACAATTGCCGTGCTAACGGTAATGTTATGTTGCCTGGGATTTGTGAACCCCAACACCGCGGCGCTTTGCCTGGCGCCTTTCGCGAAAAGTGCGGGAACGGCTTCCGCTTTGATGGGCGCGTTGCAAATGGGCGCCGGCGCGCTGGCATCCGTTTTCGTGAGCCTGTTCAAAGAAAATACGGCATTCCCGATGGCGCTCTGGATGGCGATCCCGGCGGTGATTTCGCTGGCGATACTTATGGGCGGACGGCGTGTGATCGCTTCCCGTAGTACCAGCCAACAGGGCGTTATTTAGGTAGAGATACGGAATTGTGTTACATTCGGATAAAACCAAGCTACCCCTCATGCCTGAAACCCTCAACGTCATACTGACTGGCGCCACCGGAATGGTCGGAGAGGGCGTTCTGCTCGAATGCCTTGAAAATCCGCATGTAGAAAAGGTGCTGATCATCAACCGCCGCCCTTCCGGTTACACGCATCCCAAACTGCAGGAAATCATCCACGAAAATTTCTTCAACATACGGCCCATCGCCGGCCAGCTAACCGGTTATAACGCCTGTTTCTTTTGCCTGGGCGTAACTTCCGTGGGGAAGAGCGAGCCGGAATATTACCGGCAAACGTACGTGCTCACGATGCACTTCGCGGAAACCCTTGCAGACCGCAACCGTGACATCGCCTTTTGTTATGTTTCCGGCTCCGGAACCGACGGATCCGAACATGGCCGCGTGATGTGGGCGCGTGTAAAGGGAAAAACGGAGAATGATCTCATGAAGCTTCCTTTCCGTGCAGCTTTCGCATTTCGTCCGGGTTTGCTGAAAGCAACTCCGGGGCAGCGACACCTGTTGAAAGCCTATAAGTTTTTCGGCTGGATGTATCCATTTTTCCGATCCCTTTTCCCCGGTTTCGCCAGTTCGCTGCAAGAGCTGGGCAAAGCCATGATAGCCGTTTCCCGTAATGGGTACACGTCGAAAGTCATAGAGGTGCGCGATATCCACAAGCTCGCCGCCCTGCCCTGATTACCAGGCTTCCATGGTAAGCATTCGGTTAGCATTCGTACCCGCGAGATGACCGCCGGCGACCGCCATGTACAGCTGGTGCAACCCGGGATGGGTGAGATCGCCGGCTGCAAACACGCCCGGGACGGTAGTTTCGTACACGGCGTTCACGGTCACTACGCCATCGGGGCTGATTTCACAACCCAATTGTTCCGCCAGCGAATTCCTGAACAAGACCTTTTCGGGTCTGTAATACACCGCACCGGTTTCCAGGGATTCTCCATTTTCCAGTTTTATGGCGACGCCCTGTCCACTGCGCTCCAACGAAGCGATGGGAGCGGTATTTACTTTGTATCCTTTCTCTTTGAATTTATCCAGCATTTCCGCGCCGATGCGGTTTTCGCCGTTGGTGAGGAAGGTGATATCGCTATGCCAGTTGGAAAGTGTAATAGCGTAATGCTCCGCTGCTTCTCCGTTGGCGATCACGCAAACCGGTAACCGGCGCACTTCGTAGCCGTGGCAATAAGGGCAATGGATGACGCGGTCGCCCCACAATCCGGCCAGTCCGGGGATAGGAGCGAGGTTGTCTTGCACGCCGGTAGTGAGAATCACCTTTTTGGTGAAGAACCGTTCGCCGGTTTCAGTGGTAAGCTCGAACCCGTCATCTTTTTTCGCCGCGGTTGTCACGATCGCCTGGTGGAGTTTCACGGTGTCGTAGGGTTGCAATTGTTCCCTGGCGATGCGAAGCAGCTCGGAGGGCGGCGTGTTGTCGCGCGTGAAGAAATTATGGGCATGGGCCGCGGGCTTGTTGCGCGGCTCGCCGCCGTCGAGCACGATCGTGCGGCGTAGTGTGCGCCCCAGGGTGAGCGCGGCGCTGAGCCCCGCGGTTGCGCCGCCAACCACGGCGACTTCATATGTGTTGCTATTTGAAACCATGTTGCAAAAATAGCTTTTCCTGCATCCGGGCCATTGTGTTTATGCCGGTCATAATTGTACTTTTCACGGATCAGCAGATGTGTTCCTTCCGGATGCCCAGTTTTTTCATTTTTGAATGGAGTGTTGTGGGTGGGATTTGCAGGAGTTCCGCGGCCCCGCCCGCGCCCCATACGCGGCCATTGCATTTTTTGAGGACGCTCAGGATGTGATCGCGCTCGTTTTCATGGATAGTCTTCACCCGGTTATCGACGGGCGCGTGGATGGGGAGGTGTTCGGGTTGCCGGAAGCCGGGCAGGATGATCTCTTCGATCAGCGGTCCCCGGTTCAGCAGCATGCTGCGCTCGACCAGGTGCTCCAGTTCGCGGATGTTGCCGGGCCAGTGGTATTGTTGCAATTGCGCCATCACCTTGTCGGTGGTTCCCTGGATGCGTTTGCCTGTTTTGGCATTGAACAGGTCGATGAAATGCTGGACGAGGGCGGGAACGTCTTCGGCGCGCTCGCGCAGGCTGGGAAGCGTCAGCGGAAAAACATTCAGACGGTAATACAGGTCGAGGCGGAAGCGGCCTTCGGCTACTTCTTTCTCCAGGTTCCGGTTGGTGGCGGCGATGAAGCGCACGTTGATTTTAATGGGCGCCCTGCTGCCGAGGCGTTCTATTTCCCGCTCCTGCAATACGCGCAGCAGTTTAGCCTGCAGTTCCACGGGCATTTCACCGATCTCGTCGAGGAAAACGGTACCGCCGTCGGCCTGCTCGAACTTGCCGATGCGGCGGTCTGCCGCGCCGGTGAATGCCCCTTTTTCGTGCCCGAACAATTCTGATTCGATCAGCGTTGCGGGCAGGGCCGCGCAGTTGACTTTCACGAAAGGCTTGCCCCGCCTGGGCGAGAGCTGATGGATGCAGTCTGCGATCCTTTCCTTGCCGGTGCCGCTTTCGCCGAGAATGAGGATCGAGGTGTCGATCGGGGCGGCTTGCGACAGGTGGTCGAATACTTTCAGCAAGAGATGGCTGTTGCCGACGATGCCGTCGAATACCTTTGCCGGTGGTGCTTTTTTGGCTGCCGGGGTGCCATCTCGCTCGGGAGCTATACCCGCGCTGCCTTCCGCCAATTCCGCCAGCAGATCACGCTGCCGCTGGCAGATGCCTGTGTGGAATGGTAAGAAGGCATCCGGCAGTTTGCTGTAGAAATGCAGGATGCACGTGCGGCCGTTGGGTAATGCAAACGGATATACGAAAGAGGATTGCAACCGGAATGATTTGGCAAGCTGATGCATGAGCGGAACGCTTTTCTGTTCCCGCGCAAAGTCTGCGCCGTTAAATATCGCCGGGGTTTCCCAGGGCTGGGCGGATTGCAGCTGCTGCACCACATCGGCCGGCATGCCGGTGATGTTCGACAGTTCTTCTCTTCCCAATTCCTGGTATTCGTTGAAGCCGATGCGGCGGTAATCCCGCAGATGGCGGACCGCCCCGTTTTTCCGGAAACTGACGGAAAGGTATTCAAACGGAATGTAAGGCTGCAACGCAATCCCGGCTTGGAGCAGCCGTTGCTCTGGAGTTCCGCCGGCGGCCTGTAACTGCGCCAGCTCTTTCCGCAACGCAGTTTCCCGCCGCAGGTGCGATTCCAGGCTGTTCTCATGCCTGAACCGTGCGATTTCCAGCGTCGCCAGCACGTCCCTTTCCCTGAAAGGCTTCACCAGGAACCCGTATGGTTGCGTGGCTTTGGCGGCAGTGAGCACGTCCTGGCTCGAATTGGCGCTGAGATATATGAAGGCGATATGCTGTTCCCGCAGCTCATGCGCGAGGTCGATGCCGGTTTGCCGGCCTTTCAGGAAAATATCCAGCAGCACGAGGTCCGGCTTGTCTTGCCGGATCAGTTCCTGGGCTTGCGGCACCGACCGCGCGATCCCGCAAACCTTGTATCCTGATTTTTCCAGCATCAGCCGGAGATCATTCGCTTCTATAAACTGATCTTCCACAATCAGTACTTTTTCATTCATACGGCGATATTTTCAATGTCAATATTACATACTATGCCTGGCTGGCGGCGCTGAACGGAATTTCCTGCAATTCCGGCCGCTGATAAACTTCTTCCCGGAAACGGACAAGGATAGTAACCCCGTTCCGCCCCGATATGCTGAACGTACCCCCTACATCATTGCTGAGGCCTTCCATCAGGCTCATCCCCAATGAGCCGCTTTGAGATGGCACGATATCTTCCCGCAACCCGCACCCGTTATCGGTAATCTCCAGTTCGAATTCCCCTGCATCCGAATTGCCGAAGCGAATGGAAATAATACCTTCTGCCTGGTCGGGGAATGCGTATTTAATGGAATTGGTGATGGCTTCGTTTAAAATCAGGCCTACTGGTACGGCTTGCGACACATCGAGGTGTAGCGGCGCCACTTCCGTCCGGAAGGTAATCCGGCGGCCGGCGTCGAAACATTCAGAAAGGTAATCCATCAATTCGTGGATGTAATGCGGCATGAAAATGAGCCCTACATTGTCGGACAGGTACAGCTTCTTGTGTATAAGAGAAATCGCCTGCACGCGGTGCTGGCTGTCGCGGATAGCAACGAGCGCTGCGTCGTTCTGCAGGTATGCGCTCTGGGTGTTGAGCAGGCTCATCACGATCTGGAGATTGTTTTTCACCCGGTGATGAATTTCTTTCAGCAGCCATTCCTTTTCCGTCAGCAGTTTTTCCAGCGAAGCGTTCTTCTGCCCGATTTCTACCTGCTTCTCCTGCAACGACTGGTTATGCCGTTGTTTGAGCCGGTAGCCATTGATGAGCAATCCGATGATAATCACCAAAAGCCCCGCGCCGGCAAATGTCACATTGCGGGTGAGGCGTTCCTTATCTAGCAGTCCGGCCTGCATGGCCTGATCATTTTTCAGCAATTTGATATCTTTTTCTTTCAGCAAGAGATCCTGCCCTTTGCGCTCCGCGTCAAAAATGCTTTGCTGCCGTTCGAGATCCGCTTTCTGGAAATTGGATTCCAGCAGCATGCGCTGTTCTGTAAGCAATTGGATACGTTGTTGCCGGTACCTTATTTCCTGTTCCTGCAGCAACAATTCCTGGTCTTTCTTCTCTGTTTCGTATTGGATCTGCAATTCGGAGATCTGCCTGCTTTTGGCGACATTGAACAGGGAGTCGGTGAAATATTTGTACAGCTGAAAGTGGCCGATGGCTTCTTTGTAATTGCCCATAGCGGAATCGCAACGGAAGAGTAAGTAATGGGCATTGTTGGTCAGCGCGATGCTGGCGATATCCGGCTGGAAGCGGATCGCTTTGCGCAGGTGTTCCGATGCCTTTGTGTAATGCCCCTGGTCGAGGAAAAACCGGCCGGCGTAAAAATGGATGATGGAATAGAACCGGTCGCCTACTTTAATCCTGTCGACGCTGGCAAGTGATGCGTAGAATTGTTTCTCCGCTTCTTCCATCTGTCCCAGCGCCTGGTAGGCCAGTCCGGCCGCGCAATGCATGAGGTGGGTGGGATAATATCCAACGGGCGGTTGGGTGCGATACATGCGTTGTACAAATTCCAGGGCTTCCGCCGCGGAGCAGTACCGTATCAGCAATTCGGTAAATCTTATGACCGCGTAATAATCGAAATGAATATAGTTGTGCCTGGACTGGTACATCACCTGGCGGTAGTGCTCAATGCTTTTCTCATGTTGGCCGAGATCGAGGTGGATGTCGGCCAGCCGGATGCGGATCGTATTGGCCATTACCGTGTCTTTGCGTTCTTCGGCCAGGCGTAATGCCGTCATGGCATGCCGGAGCGCGCTGCTGAGATCGCCGCGGAAGTGAGCGAGATGGGCAAGGTGCCGGTAAATTTTGTACCCTTCCGCATGTAATTTGCCGGCATGTTTGGCGGATAATTCCTGCAAAACCCTGGTGGCTTCTTCGGGACGGGCATCTTCCTGGAGATAATTAGCTTCTTCAGTCCCGAAGTTCAATTCGTTTTCAACACTCCCGGCGGCGGCAAAGTGAATCCGCGCGTGGTGATATGCTTCCGCGATATGGGTGTATAACGGGCGCTGTCGCCGAATACTACTGCCTAAATGTGCCCATATCTCCGCCATTTTCCGCTGGTTGTTTACCCCTTGATATTTCTCCAGCGCCAACCCGTAATAATAGCGTGCTTTCCCGATATCTCCCAGCATGCAAAGGGATTTTCCCAAATCCAGCCACGCTTCTATACGCAGGCTGTCCTGTTTCAGGGCGTCCGCAATGCGTAAGGCGTTGCTGAGATAATTGACGGAAATGCTGAGCTGTGTAACGTCGAAAGACGGAAACCCCTTTTGGTACTGTTTCCCGAGATCCAGGTATTTCCGGAACTGTTGGAACGCCGTGACCTGCGTTTCGCGGGAAGGTGATAATGCCGCCTGCATCAGATCCATGTCTTTCAGCAGTTTTTTAAGCTGGGCGATGTTGGTTGCGTTGCGGGCCGCTTCAAAGCCTGCGAGTGCAATTTGCGCGTATTTCCGGGCGCTGTCTGCATTGATTGCTGTTGTCATGTGCCACATGGCTACTGCATGCGCCATCTCTCCGGCATGTTCCGGCAGCATTGCCGGTAAATACGGTTTGATGCGGTCCTGGCGTTTCCTGAATAATTCAATCAGTGCGAGTATATAATAATTCCTTTGTTCGTATTCGGTGGTTTTCAGTTCCCGGCCCACCTGGATGGATTGCTGCGCATATTTCGCTGAGCTGTCCAGCTCCTGGGCGGTCCTGTCGTTGCGGGCCACATAATCGTAAGCGATCTGGTGAAGGGCGCGGGCGCGGTAATCGGCCGGGATTTCCGGGAGGAATGCGGTAGCCTTTGCCAGTTGCTTGCTTTCTATATATGCCGTTACCACTGCGTGGGCGGCGTGGTGCGTCACCATCGGATGCTTTTCTTCCTTTGGCACGGCCAGGGCTTTGTGGCCGTAATACAGCGCCGTATCCAGGTCATATGCGTATTCTGCACTTTTGTAGGTGTAATGAAAAGAGAGGTTCGCATAGATGGAAAGCCGTTGCTCGGGCGTGAGCAGATGAATCACTTCGTTCGCCCGCCAGGGTGTTTTCATATCCATGTACAGGTTGGCGAGTTAGTAATGGCACCAGACGTAGGTTTCCTCCCGCTTGGTATGATTGGCGAGTTTCCTTGCCTGGTCCAGGCAATAGTAGGCGCTGTCGAGATCGGATTTTACTTCTCCCGGTTTGTGCATGTACTCCCGCCCAAGCGACATGAAATAGTCCGCACGGGCGGTGTCGTTGGTAGCCATGGCGATGGAGTCACGCCAGGACGGTGCGACCTGGGCGGCGGCGGGTGTTAGCCAGCAAGTAGCCAGCAGTGAAAGCATCAGGATGATATGGAAGCGCGTACAACTCATGCGATTAGCAATGTTAGGAATGATGGGTGGTGGATAAGGGGATGGATGATGGTAACTCCGGCCAAATGAATCCGGATATCGCGGCTGGTATTGCCCGGCGGCTTATAAACGAAGCCGACATTAACCCACTGGTACAGTTTTTTATGGATCAGCGAAATGGTCTGCACGTGGTGCTGGCTGTCGCGGATGGCGATCAGCGCGGCGTCGTTGCGGATAAAGGCGTCCTGGCGCCGGAAATTGTTTTCGAAATGCAACCAGGAGTAGCCCATCCCGGGCATATCATTCTTCTGCGCGTAGTGGGCGAGTGTCAGGTCGTAGTGTTCTTTTGCTTTCACGAACCCGTTTATTGTGCAGTACGTTTTTCCCATTTCAGTCCAGGCGTCGATATGGGCGGGGGAAATGGAATCGCGGAGCGCCGGCGCCACCTGCGCGAAAGCAGTGGATACAGGCATGATCAGCCGGCTGATGAAAAGGCAGGCGATCAGGACCAAGGAATATTTTCGGATTATCTGCATGCTGCAATGCGCAAAGATGTTGAATGGTGATGGGAAGTGCGAAAAGCAGGAGCGGTCGGGCAAAAGGCGAACCAGGTGCGTATCATGTCTTAAAATTTACAGAACTCTTCCTCAAAAACAGGCCAAAGCCGCAAGATGCCCGGCAGGCACCGAATGAAAATCTTCCGCACAATTGCCAGTGTAGCGGGGTTGCAGGATTGATTGGTGATGATGTAGAATTGAAGGCTGGGCGGATAGCGATCCTGAAGATACCACTTTATTTCGTAGCCGGCGCCCCGAACCACGAAATTTCGTGGAATGACGTCTGTGGGTGATAATGCCGGAACTTGAAATTGCCACTTTATTTCGTTGCTTTTACGGGTGTTGCCACGATATTTCGATGGAGGAGCAGGTCAAGGTGTGCGCTAAGGCTTGCTGGGCAAGGGGTTGGTGATGTGGCACTGCATTTGGCCTGTCTCTCAAAACACGCTATATGAAAACAATCGTTTTTCTGACCGGCTGCTTCGTCCATCATTCCTGCTGGGACGAATGGAAGGTATATTTCGAAAAGGAAGGGTATACCTGTATCGTTCCGCCCTGGCCGCATAAGAACGAGCCCGCCGCCACGCTGCGCGCCCGCCAGCCGGACCCCGCCATCGCTTCCATCCGGCTGGCCGACCTGAAGAATTACTTCAGCGACATCATCTCCGCTTTGCCGCAAAAGCCCATTCTCATCGGGCGTTCGTTTGGCGGGTTGCTGGTGCAGCTGATGTTGCAGCGCGATATCGCATCGGCGGGCGTGGCCATTCATTCTGTGCCGCCGGCGGGGGTGCTTTCTACCGCGTTTTCCTTCTATCGCGCGACCTGGGGGCCGTTGGGCCTTTTCACGCCGGCGTCGAAGACTTTCCTCATGTCAGTTCCGCAATGGCAATATGCGTTTACCAACGGCCTGCCTTTGCAGGAGCAGCAGGCAACGTACGACCAGCTGGTGATCCCCGAATCCAAACGGGTAGCGCGCGATGGTTTGGGCAAGGAAGCGAAGATCGATTTCAGGAAGCCCCACGTGCCGTTACTCTTCGTGGCCGGCGAAAAAGACCATATCATGCCGGCTTCGCTGAACCACACCAACTTTAAAAAGTACAGCAAAAGCGAAGGCGTCCTGGAATACAAGTTCTTTTCCGGGAAAACGCACTCTGTGCTGGGGCAGAAGGGCTGGGAAGAAAATGCGGCCTTCATTCACGGCTGGCTGAAACAACATGTGTAAATCTGTTCATCATAAAAGTAACTGATAGTGTAACAGTTGTAGGTTAACTGAATCCACCGGAATAGTCCTGTTCCGGTTTTTTTCGTTTATTTTCGCGCCGGGCCGCCACGGTCCGCGGTACAGTATGGCTACTACTCAATCAAGGCAGGATAAGCGGTTTAAGACGTTCGTGTATTCGTTCAGGGAAGCGTTCCGTGTTTTGCAGGCGAACGACCCTTTGCGGATGGCGGGCGCCACGGCTTTCTTCACTACTTTCGCCCTTCCGGCGATTCTCATCATCATTATACAAGCATTGCGGTTGCTGTTCGAGCCACGTATCATTACGCGGCAGCTGTTCGGCGAGCTGAAGGAAGTGATCGGGCCGGAAGCCACGCATGAAGTAGTGGAAACGCTCCAGGCCTTCAGGGGCATCGCGCAGAACTGGCTCATCGCGGGGATCGGCTTCGTGTTCCTGCTTTTCGTGGCCACCACGCTGCTCAAGGTAATGACGGGCTCGGTGAACCAGCTGTGGAGCATCAGGCCGGTGGTACGCGGCAATTTCAGGATGATCATGGTGTCGCGGCTCAAAGGCGTGGCGCTTATCCTGGCAACCGGGGTGCTCTTCGTGGTGGGGATCGTAGGGGATTCCGCCTCGGCGTTTATCGGCCAATACCTGCTCAATTACTGGCCCGATGTGGGCGTCTACTACAACAGCGCCCTGCAATACCTCCTCTCCGTAATCACCGCCACCTTGTGGTTCTCCCTGGTACTATACCTGTTGCCCGACGGACGGCTCAACTGGAAGGTGCTGCTCACCGGCGCCTTCGTGACCGGTATCCTGTTCAACATCGGGAAAATCATTCTGCGCTGGTTGCTGACCTACAGCAACATCAACAGCATTTACGGCGCCTCAGCCTCAATGGTGCTATTGTTGTTGTTTGTTTTCTATGTTTCGCTTATCTTTTACTACGGGGCCACCTTTGCCAATGTGTGGGCCAACGCCAGCGGAAAGCCCGTCCAGCCCCGGAAATATGCCATCAGATACCAGCTGCAGGACGTGAAACCGGAGTAATCCGGAGGCAGGACTTTGACGGTATGCTTTTTCTTGTTTACTTTTACAGCAGAATTTCGTATACAAAACTACCCATGAAAATAGATTCCTTAGCGAATAAAGTATATGTTGACCTCCGCCGTCAGATATTATCCAACCAGTTGGTTCCCGGTATGCGCCTCAAGGAAGATGAATGGGCGAAGAAGGCGGCGGTGAGCCGGATGGCCGTCCGCGAGGCGCTGACGCGCCTGCTGGGAGAGAACCTGGTGGTATTCGGGGAGAAGGGCGGTTATTTCGTGAAATCGATGACCCCGAACGATATTAAGGAAATCCGCGAATTGCGGGAGCTCCTGGAACTGGGCGCCCTCCGCCTCCTGGCGCAGAAACCCAACCCGGCCCTGCTCGATACGCTCGAAAAAATCTGTGAAGATTTCTCCGATATGGTCGAAAAAGGCTACCTCGGCGGTGCCTGCGATGCCGACATGAAGTTCCACGAAACCCTCATTTCCGGCGCCTGCAACGCCAAACTCCTCGAGCTTTACCAATACAGCAACATCCCGCTCTTCCATATGAAACTGGGGCACCTGCTGATGGACGATTACGCCCAAACCGACCGGGAGCACCGCCAGATCGTGAGCGCGCTCCGGAAGCAGGATCTGAAGCTGGCGCAATCCACGCTGGTAAAGCATCTCGAAAGAGGGGAGGAGACGGCCCTCGGCCTGATCTGATTTATAAGATTATATAAAAAGCAAAGCGGCGCCCCTGTTGGAGGCGCCGCTTTTATTTTGTTCATTGTTAATGCGCGAAAATACTACCACTGTACCACGGTGGTATCGCCGGACCAGGCCTGGTTTACCTTGATCTGGTAAGTACTGCTGGCGCCGCCGCCGTAAAGGAAACCCGAGAGGCTGGTTACCTTGTTGGTGGTAACTGGCACATTGTTGATAGTTTTTGACATGGCGGCACCGGTGTTTTTGTCCTTATAATACAGTACCACGTTCACGGAATAATGGGAACCGAAGAGGTAATCCTGGAAAGTGGTATTGCTTATACGCGTCATCCAGCGGGTCCACCAAAAATCAGGCGCGGAAATGTCCCCGTTTGAGATTTTCCAGTGAAGGGTGGTGGGGAGGATGCGGGCAGTCAGCTCGTTGTAAGGGTGGGAGGCCGGCAGCGCGTCTTTCACTTCTACCGTTATTTTGCCTACAACACGCTCCAGGGACAGGTCCTGGATTGTACCGCTGCCGTTGGCCGTTACTTCGAACTGGAATTTTTTCAGGAAGATGTCGCCGGCATTTCTGATCGTGGTGCTGTCTGCTTCCACGAAGGGATGGAGGGCGTGATAATTAATATTGGGTTGTTCGGGTGATACCACCGGGTCGGCGTTCACCAGCAGTTTGCCGGTGGAAGCTGCCACGAGGATGGTGTAATCGCCCGCTGCCAGGGAGTCGTTGATCGTACCGAACGATGTGCTAAGGGTGTCGAAGGATTTATAGGAAACCCTGGTGCCGGATGCATCGTAAGCAACATAATAAAGGTTGGCGATATCAGTCATGCTGGAATCACGGTAAGCATCGCCGGGAGCTTTGCGGGCGGTGCGCTGCATGTCCGATTGCTTGCGGATAAAGTCGCCGAGGTTGAATTGAACAGCTTGCTTATCAGTTGGTGCTGCCGGTGTTGGGATGTCGGATTCCTGCGCGCAGGAAAACAACGTCACGGCCAGCAGCGCGAATAAAGAATGTTTCATGTGAAAATGAATTGGTGTGGGATTGAAAGTTGAATTTGCGGGTAACGGTGTGAAGTGATGCACGTCACATAGGCATGGGATTTAGTGATTAATGAACGGGCAAAAATACCGCTTTTCCTCAAATAATAAAATTTTCATACACAATCCCTGCCTTCTTACTACTCCCGATTTTTTCTTGAATTATTTTTTTGTTTACAAAAGAAGTATATATTTGTAGACATAGTTATGAACACGTGTACGTACCCGGAATTTATTCAGGAGGGGTAGATGTCCGGGAGATTAACATTCAGCCAGCAATTTTGAACATACCGTCATGAGAAACTCCGCTGCGGGCGGACAGGGGGTGCTTTGCCCTTTTCCCGCCATAGCGGTCCGGAACCAGCTTAACAGCCGCGCCGAGCGCGGAGGCTTTATTTCTTAACCGTCATTTTATTAACCAAAGCATCATGAAAGGAAGAAACCTTTACCTCTTTGGGTTACTCGTTGCACTCGCCGGCCTCATTTCCACGCGGCCCGCAACGGCCCAGGATGCCCGCGAAATCAAAGGGACCGTGGTCGACAGCATCGGACAAACGCCGCTACCCGGCGTAACGATCTTTGTGAAAGGCACCAGCACCGGCGCCGCCACTTCGCCCACCGGAGAATTCACCATTCGCGCGGCAGAAAATACCATTCTCGTCGTTTCCTACATCGGGTACGATAAAATCGAAGTGCCCGTGGGCGGACGTACCACCATCCGCATCCAGCTCGCCCAGAGCAAAACCATGCTGAACGAAACCGTCGTGATCGGATACGGCACCATGAAGAAAAGCTCTGTAACCGCATCGGTAACCAAAGTAGAGAACACCATCCTCGACCAGGTGCCCGCCGGCCGCCCGGAAGCCGCCCTCGTTGGCCGCCTCGCAGGTGTTAACATCTCGCAGAACCGCAGCCAGCCCGGCCAGGCGCCCACCATCCGCATCCGCGGCGCCAGCTCTATCGACGCCGGCAACGAACCGCTGGTCGTAATCGACGGTGTGCCCGGCGGCAACCTCGGCATGATCAACATGAACGATGTGCAATCCATCGAAGTATTGAAAGATGCATCCTCCGCCGCCATCTACGGCTCCCGCGCTGCAGGCGGCGTTATCATCGTTACCATGAAAAAAGGTTCCGCAGGCAAAACACGCTTCAACTTCAACGGCTTCGCCGGTGTCGCCAAAGCCCGCCTGCACGACGACTGGATCACCGGCCAGGAGTACTACGACTACGCCGTGAAATTCCAGAACCGCGAATGGTACTGGGATGATCCCAACAGCGACCTGACGATCCCCGTTTGGGGTGACGCCCGCCGCCCCTCCACCCGCCAGGTGAACCCCGTTATCAACAACGGCGCCAACATTATCTGGCAGGACGAAGTGATGCAGACCGCACCCATCCAGAGCTACAACATCTCTGCCAGCGGCGGTACGGAAAAAATGACTTACTATGTTTCCGGTACGTATAAAGACGAAGTCGGAACACTTAAAAATACCTGGTTCAAAAGCTACGGCGTTCGCGCAAATGTGGACGTGAAGGCCTCCAGGGCCGTGTCCGTCGGTTTCATGCTGAACCCTTCGTACAGCAAGCGCCGCCTGTCGGAACGTGTGGTGAGCGACTACGCCAAGATTCCCAGCTTCGTGGAGCGCCGGCGCGCAGACGGTACCTATCCCCGCCCGCGTGATTACTGGGGCGCCGTAGTATCCGGTCAAACGAACCCGATGGCCATCATCGACGGTACTTACAGCTATGGCGCCACTTTCTCCAACGTGGGTGAAGCTTACCTGAAAATTGACCTGGCGAAAGGGCTGTCGTTCCGCTCTTCCGTAGGTTCCACCATCGCGTACAACAATTCCGACTTCTTCCAGAAAAGCAATGCGCTGTCCACCTTCGTAAACTCGGGGAATGAGATCGTTACGTCCAATATCAACATGCTGAACGAAAACGTGCTGAGCTACAATGCAACCTTGCGCGGCGGACACGAACTTTCGGCTATCGCGGGCGCTTCTTACCAGAAGAACCGTTCCGAAGGATCGTATATGTATGCGATTCCCAACTCGTACAACAACGAATATGTGCATACGCTGAACAACGCGCAGATCAACCCGGCGGCATCTTACACGATTAACTCCGCCTGGGGCCTGGTTTCTTACTTCAGCCGGGTGCATTACGGATATAAAGAGAAATACCTGGTGTCCGCGTCCATCCGTACAGATGGCAGCTCGCGTTTTGGCCCGAATAACAAATGGGGTTACTTCCCCTCCGCATCCGTGGCCTGGCGTGTGAAACAGGAAGAATTCATGAAAGGGATCAGCGCCATCAGCGACCTGAAAGTTCGCGCCAGCTATGGCGTTACCGGCAACTTCAACATCGGCGACTTCCAATACCTGGGGCAGATCAAGGACGCGATCTATTCTCCGAATGGTGCCGTGATCAAAGGCCTTGCCCAGGACAATTATGAGAATTTCAACCTGGGTTGGGAAAAAACGAAGGGATACGATTTCGGTATCGAGATCGGATTGCTGAAGAACAGGATCCAGATCGTGGCGGATTACTATGACAAACGCACTTACGACCTGTTGTATGCGGTATCTGTTCCCGGCACTACCGGCTTCGCCAGTGCGCTTACCAACGTGGGCGACGTGAGCAACAAGGGTTTTGAAATTGAACTGACGACGCGCAATATCGTACAGCCGGATTTCTCCTGGCAAACTTCCTTCAACGTAGCCATGAATAAAAACCGGGTGGAAGACCTGGGAGGCGTGCAGGAACGTATCTCTACGGATGCCACCAGCGGAATGTCGTGGATACTGCGGGTAGGGGAACCGATGTTCTCGTACTTCGGTTACCGCTCTATCGGGGTGTATAAAGACCAGGAGTCCCTGGTTAATTCGCCGAAACTGCCCGGCACCAAGCCCGGCATGCCGATTTATGAAGACAGGAACGGCGACGGAGCCCTGACGCCGGCCGACAGGCAGGTGTTGGGAAACTTCCAGCCCAAAGCCATCCTCGGAATGGTGAACAACTTCACTTATAAGAATTTCGATTTGAGCATCGCCATGCAGGCATCTCTTGGCGCGAAAATGTTCACATATGAGAACCAGTTCTACCAGGGCGCGCTCCTCGGGGCGATGCGCCGTTCACTGGTAGAAGACCAATGGTGGTCGCCCAGTGAGCCCGGCAACGGCAAAATGCCCGGCGCTTCGCTCACGACGCTGACCCGCCAGGGCGGATCCGATATTTATATGGAAGACGCCAGCTTCCTGGCCATCCGGAACATCAACCTCGGATACTCCCTGCCGGATGCCATGTTCAAGCGGCTCGGCATCAACTCCTTCCGTGCATATCTCACCGCCGGTAATCCTTTTATGTTTACTAAAAAAGGATTCCATGGGTACAATCCGGAAGGCACCACACTCGGCGAGATCGGCGGTATTGCCAGCCGGCCCGGTTATAACGCAGGATCGGAACCCATCAATCGCGTGTACGCCGTTGGTTTCAACTTTAACTTCTAATCGCAATCAGCATGAAAAGAATATTTTTCTCCCTGCAGGCATTGGTCATTTTACTCGGCGCAGCCGGATGCCACGACAGCCTGCTGAATATGCGTCCGGAATCCATCCTTACCAACGATCAGTTTTACCGGACTTCTTCCGACATGAACAGGGCGGTAGTAGGCGTTTACAGCGCGCTCCAGGCGCGCAGGATGACGGACTATATCACCATGGAAATTCCTTCCGATAACATTTACTATTTCGGCATTACCCCGGTTCAGGGCGCTTCCGATATCGACGGCTTTTCCGTAACACCCGATAACCAGTTGCTGGATGCCTTTTGGCTGAACAATTACAAAGGGATCTTCCGCGCCAACGAAGTCCTGAAATATATTGACAGGCCCATCGACTATACCGGCACTGCAAAGGATCAGTATATCGGCGAGGCGAAGTTCCTTCGCGCGCAGTTTTATTTCGACCTGGTGCGCGCCTTCGGTGGCGTGCCGCTGGTAACAACGGCACTGACCATGGACGAAGCCCGCGGTGTGGGCAGAAGTTCGGCGGATGAGGTTTATAACCTGATTATCGCCGATCTTAAAGATGCGATCGAAAAGCTGCCGATGCCCGGCAGCATGCAAAAGGGACGAACCAGCAAAGGCGCGGCTACCGCGTTGCTCGGTAAAGTATACATCTACAAGAAGGACTATCCCAATGCGAAAACGGTGCTGGATAAAGCAGTGGCGGACTTTGGTTATGACCTCACGACTGACTTCTCCACGCTGTGGAATACCACCACGGAAGATAACAGCGAGATCGTATTCGCGATGAAATATGTGGAAAGCCTCAACAGCCAGACTTATTCCAGCGCATTCATCCCAAATGGCGGCGTGTTTGGCCTGGTCGACCGCGGCACGGAAAAGATCCGGCCGTCCTGGAGCCTGAATAAGTTGTATATCGCCGGCGATAAGCGTAAAGCCAATACCATCAACGATACTTTGATCACGCCGACAACACCGGGAACGAAAACATTTTATCCTTACGGGGTGAAATTCGCTGCGAAGCACCTGCTGGACAACTCCGGGCAGGATATCCCGGTGATGCGCTTTGCGGATGTATTGTTGTTGCATGCGGAGGCACTGTATAATTCCAATGATAAGGCCGGCGCGCTCATTGCGCTGAACCGCGTGCGCCAGCGCGCATTCGGAGACGCCAGCCATAATTACACCGCAGCGGATATCGCCGCACCAGCAGACTTCCTCGATAAGCTGCTGCTGGAACGCCAGCTGGAACTGGCTTTTGAGGGAGATCGCTGGTTCGACTTGGTGCGTACCGGTAAATTCCTGACGGTGATGACCAAGGAGGAACGCCTGTATGTGCCGGCTAACAATGCCGCGCAAACGGTAACGCTCACGCCGAAAGATTATATGGCCGTGTTCCCCATTCCGCAGCCGCAGATCGACCAGTACGCGGCGGGTGTATTGACGCAGAACGAAGGATATAACAAATAATATCAGAAAGGATGATGAAGCGCTCCGGCTCCGCACGGGATCAGAAGCATGCGACATGGAAATGTCGTGCGGACGGGAGTATTGGCTCCTGCGACACCGCAGGAGATGGAAAGAGAAAGTAAAGCCCGGTTGTGCAGACAGCCGTGGAGAAAGAAAGGACGACCGCAAGCCGGGAGGGCATCCTCCCGGCGGGTCGTTATCCCGCCACAGGCGCATCCGCCATTAAAAGGCGGGTGGAATGGCTGGATGAACGCAGCCTCCGGAACAATGATCTGAAATAGTCTTTTTTTGAATATAACCGTTACAAGTTTATGAATGCATGGCCCAAATCATTCGCATTATTACAGGAGAATGAAAAATGGATTCCCGGCGGCGTAGTATCGCTGAACCGCAAATCCGAACCTAACATCTGCTTCGTGAAAGGGAAAGGCAGCCGTGCCTGGGACCTGGAAGGCAACGAGTACATCGATTACCAGGCGGGCTTTGCAGCTGCGTTCCTTGGCCACAACGATGCCGACGTGAACCGCGCCGTG
Organism: Chitinophaga pollutisoli; assembly: GCF_038396755.1. Classification (NCBI taxonomy): domain Bacteria; kingdom Pseudomonadati; phylum Bacteroidota; class Chitinophagia; order Chitinophagales; family Chitinophagaceae; genus Chitinophaga; species Chitinophaga pollutisoli. Next base: position 4,770,211 of record NZ_CP149822.1, read on the forward strand.
GAATCCGTTCTCCATGCCGATTCGCTCCTGATGAGCGCCGGCCCCACCAACCTGGAAGGCATTTTCGCCGAGCTGTTCGTGAAGCATGTGCCCACGGCCGACAGCATCCAGATCACCACCACCGGTTCCGAAGCCACCTACCACGCGATCCGCATTGCCCGCGCCGTTACCGGCCGCGACCATGTGATCGTTATGCAGGGCGGTTACAACGGATGGCACAATGATGTGGCCTGCAACGTGATCAGTCCGCTGGCAGACATCGGCCCCCGCGTGAGCCCCGGCGAATACCCGATCGACCCGCTGTCGGCCGGTATCCCCGCCAGCCACCAGGCCCTCGTGCATGTGGTCAACTACAACGATATCGATTCCATCAAATACGTGCTGAAGCGCTACCCCGTAGCCTGTGTGATCATGGAGCCCATCCTGCAGAACGTAGGCATCCTCAAACCGCAGGAAGGATACCTGCAGGCATTGCGCCAGCTCGCTGATACGGAAGGCTTCCTGCTCATCTTCGACGAAGTGAAAACCGGTTTCCGCCACGCACTCGGCGGGTACCAGTCCATCTGTGGCGTAACCCCCGACCTCAGCTCATTCGGCAAGGCCGTAGCCAACGGTTACCCCATGGGCGTGATCGCAGGCAAGAAGGAATACATGGATTATTTCATCCATCCCGAAAAAGGAAAAGAGTGCTCATCGCCGGCACTTACAACGCGCACCCGCTGACCACCGCCGCGGCCATCGCCACGGTGGAGAAGCTCGCCGATCCCAAAGCCGACGTGTATGGCCATGTGGAAAGGCTCGGCGCAACGCTGGAAAAAGGACTAAATGAGATCTTCGCCAAAAAGGGCCGTCCGTTCCACGTAGCGCGGCAGGGTTCCGCCTATTGCGTATATTTTATGGACCACGTTCCCGTGGATTTTCATGATATTGCCATCAACCACGATTTCGCATTCGACAAAACGTACCGGGAAAAGCTCATCACCGAGGGGATTTTTAACTTCCCCACACCGATCAAGCAGGGCAGTATTTCTTATGCGCATACCGAAGCGGACATCGCTGAGACATTGGAAAAAACTCAAAAAATCGTTGCGGCCATATGAAAATAACGGCAATTGAAACGCAGGTATGCCATGCGCGGATGCGCAACTGGATATTCGTGAAAGTGATCACCGACCAGCCCGGCTTGTACGGATGGGGTGAAGCCACCCTGGAATGGCATACCCGTTCCGTGGTGGGGGCTATCGAAGATATTTCGCAATTACTGATCGGGGAAGACCCCCGGCGTATCGAATACCTCTGGCAGATGATGTACCGCCAGCACTTCTGGCACGGCAACGGCATCGTGCGGGGCACCGCCATTTCCGGCATCGACCTCGCCCTGTGGGACATCCTCGGCAAAATCCACAACGTGCCCTGCCATGAGCTTTGGGGCGGCCGTGTGCGCGATTACATCCGGCTGTACTGCCACCTCGGCGGCGGTAAAATGGAGGATTTCTATGAAACCCGCGCCGACGACGCCCATCGCTTCGGCGAGCTGGCGCAGCAAGCCGTGGAAGAAGGGTTTACCGCCTTCAAATCCATGGCCGTTCCCGAAACCATGCCCCTCGAAGGCCTCCGCCCGATCCGGTACGCCGAAGCCTGCGTGAAAGCCATGCGCGACGCCGTAGGCGAGGATATCGACATCATGGTGGATTGCCACGCGCGCCCCAGTCCGCTGATGGGCATGCAGTTCGCCAGGGCGCTGGAGCCCTATGGCCTGTACTTCTTCGAAGAACCCTGCTGGCCCGAAGCCATGGACGGCATCGCAGCTATCCAGGCGGCCGTGAGCACGCCCATCGCCAGTGGTGAGCGCCTCGTAGGCGTGGCCGCCTTCAAGGATATGCTGGAAAAACGCGCCGTGAGCGTGTTGCAACCCGATATCACCCACTGCGGAGGCCTCAGCGAAGTACGCCGCATCGCCGCCCTGGCAGACGCGTACCGCGTTGCCCTGGCGCCGCATAACCCGCAAGGCCCCGTAAGCACGGCGGCTTCCATCGAACTCGGGTTTGCCACGCCCTCGTATGCCATTTGCGAAAGCGTGCACAGCGACGTGCCCTGGCGCGAAGAAGTAGTAAGTGAAGGTTTCGTAGTCGAGAAGAAAGGACGTATCGTGAAGCCGAACAACCGGCCCGGGCTCGGCATCGAAATCAATGAAGACGTGGTGAAGAAACATCCCTTCCAGCAGGAAGTGTTGCAACGATCCTTCTACCGCGATGGCGCCGTGGGCGACTGGTAAACCATATTTTAATAAATCATTCATATGTTCAACGGTACAACACTCGCCGTCAGCGGTGGTTTGGGAGATATAGGGAGCGCCGTGGCGAAGGCTTTCGCCGCACTGGGCGCGAACATCGCCATTGGCGACGTATTGCCGGAGGACAGGGCCGCGTCCTTGCTCCTGGAGATCGAGAGCAGGGGCGTGGCTGCTCATTACACCCGCGTGGATGTGACGGACGCCAAGGCGGTAGACCATTGGATCCAAACCGCCGAAGCCTCACTGGGGCCCGTGCGGATGGTAGTGGCCAATGCCGCGACCGTAACCATCGCCGGGCTGTTCGACGTCACAGCTGATCAGTGGTCGCGCGAGATCGACATTAACCTGAACGGCGCCTTTTACCTCACGCGCGCCGCGGCGCGCCGGCTGGTAGAGAAAAAGCTCACCGGCAGCATTGTGTTTGTAGGCAGCTGGGCGGCGGAAGCCGTGCATCGCGGCATCCCGGCCTATGCGGTGTCAAAGGCGGGCATGCGGATGCTGTGCAAGAGCATGGCGTTGGAACTGGCGCCCCATGGTATCATGGTTAACGAAATCGCGCCGGGTTATGTAGACGCTGGCGTGAGCCGCCAGGTGTGGGAAAAATCCCCTGAGCAACGGGAAGCCGCGGCGCGGAAAACGCCCGTCGGCAAACTGATCACACCCGCCGAAATCGCGCGGGAGATCGTCAAACTCTGCGATCCGCAAAACCGCCACATCACCGGCTCCACGCTGCTGATGGACGGCGGCCTCAACTTATTACGCTAAACGAAACGCCAGGAATGCATTCACCTGCCATGCCTCCATTCCACCCCGCCGCTTTCGCCGGCAGGATAGGGGTGGCGCAAAGAGATATCACACCGCCTGTCGGCATCTTCGCCCGAAACTGGGGAGCGGCCAGGCACGACGTGGCATCCGGCATTCACCGGCCGCTCATGCTGGTATGTGCTACATTCGCCACAGACGCGTCCGCCGAGCCGCTCGTGCTCATCGGCGCCGACCTCGGCTGGTGGAAAAGCGCGCAGGATGAAAGGACCCTCCGTGAAGGCATCCTCAAAGCCCTTGGTCTGGATGCTTCGCGGCTTATGTTCTGCCTGTCGCACACCCATGCGGGGCCCGGTACTTTCAGTGAAGACGCCGTGAAACCCGGTGGTGAGCACATCCTTCCTTTCCTGCAAAAAGTGCAGGATATGGCCATCGAAGCGGCGAAGGAAGCGCTGGCATCCGCCGCGCCCGCCACGCTCAGCTGGCAATACGGGCACTGCAGCCTCGCCGTGAACCGCGACCTGCCCGAACCGGGGGGCAACGTTACCTGGTAGGCATGAACCCCGCTGAAAAGGCGGACGATACCCTCCTCACCGGGCGCATCACCAACGCGGAAGGCGCCGTGATGGGAACGATCGTCAATTATGCCTGCCATCCCACCACGCTGGCCTGGGACAACGAACTGATTTCGCCGGATTACATAGGCGCCATGCGGGAAACAGTGGAACATGCCACCGGGGCGCCCTGCCTTTTCCTGCAGGGTGCGTCCGGAGAGCTTTCCCCGGGCGAGCAATACAGCGGCGATACCGCCCTGGCCGACCGTTATGGCCGCCAGCTCGGCCTTGCCGTGCTCTCTTCGCTCAACGGCATGTTGCCCGCGGGGAAAGCACTCGTATTCGAAGGCGCGGTGGAATCCGGCGCGCCGCTGGGGATCTGGCGCGAGGGGGACTTTTCACCTTCCACCGACCTCAAGGCCGAAATGAAAGTGATCTCCATGCCGCTGAAAGACCTGCCCACCCTCGCCGAAATCGAGGCGCAATGGGCGGCTTGCGAAGACCATGTGCGCAAGGAACGCCTTTGGCGGCAGCGGGGTATCCGCAAATCCCTGGGCGACGGCTCCCATGCCGATATGCCATTATGGGTCTGGAAACTTGGCGGCGCAATGCTCGCCGGCCAGCCCAACGAAGCCTATTCCAACTTTCAGACAGATCTGCGCCAGGCGCTGGCGCCCGCTGCCGTAGCGGTGATCAACATCGTAAACGGTTACGCGGGGTACCTGCCGCCGGCCGGACATTACCAGCGCGACAGCTACGCCGTTTGGCAAACGCCTTTCGCCGCCGGCGGCCTTGAGCTGCTGACGCGCACCGCGCTGGATATTTCCCATCAACTGAACCGACCTGCATGAATCTCCAATTGACAGCGCTCGACGCCGCAATTTTCGGCGTGTATATCCTCGGGGTAATCGCCCTGGGTGTATACGCCTCCCGTCAAAACAAGAAAACGCGCCGTGATTATTTCCTGGCAGGGGATAAGATGTCGTGGTGGATGATCGGGGGCAGCATTATTGCGGCCAACATCAGCAGCCATCACCTGGTAGGGGCCATGGGCGCGGCGTATAACCGCGGCTTCGTAGCCATCGCCATGGAATGGGGCGCCATCCTGCTTGGGTTCAACGCCCTGTTGTGGATTTTCCTTCCCTTTTATATCCGGAATGGATTTTATACCGTACCTGAATTCCTCGAAAGGCGCTTCAGCGGCGCGGCGCGCACCACTTACGCGGGCCTCATCCTGCTGACGTATATTTTCGTGGAGATCAGCGCCGTATTGTATCTCGGAGCCGTTTCGCTGAACACGCTGTTCGGTTTCGATATCATGGTCTGCGTGTTGATCCTGTCGGTGCTGACCGGCATTTACACCATCCTGGGCGGCCTGCGCGCCGTGATCTGGACGGAAATGCTGCAACTCGGGGTACTGGTGTTGGGCGGCATCATCCTCACCTTCGCCACCGTTTCAAAAGCCGGCGGTATTTCGGCGGTGCTGGAAACTTCGAAAGACTGGGACCTAATTCTCCCCGCCACCGATCCCGACTTCCCATGGACCATGTACCTGGGCGGGCTCGTTTGCATCAGCGTTTTTTATTGCGCGACCAACCAGTTCCTCGTCCAGCGCGTGCTGGCGGCGAAGAACGAATGGCATGCGCGGATGGGCGTGGTGTTCGGGGATTACCTCAAGTTTTTCGTTCCGCTTATCATTACGGTTCCCGCATTGGTGGCGCCGAAATTGTTCCCTGACCTGGAAAAGCCGGACCAGCTCTTCTCCGTACTGGTGGCCAACCTGCTGCCTTCGGGATTGGTAGGATTGGTGATGGCGGGGCTGATCGCGGCGGTGATGTCGCACCTGAGCGGGGCCATCAATTCCTGCACATCTATTCTTACAAACGACATTTACCTGCCTTATTTCAAGAAAGACGCCACCGATGAACAGGCCGTGCGTTTCGGAAAGCTTTCCGGCGCGGTGGTGATTATCGTAGGAGTGGCCTGTTCCGCGCTTTTTATATCGCATAGCGAGAAGCCGGTATTCCTCTATCTCATGAACGCTTACGGTTGGTTTACGCCGGGCATCGCCACGATGTTCCTGCTGGGGATCCTGTGGAAACGCTCTACCAACGCAGGCGCTTTGGCGGCCGGGGTACTCACCATCCCGTTGTCCATCATCCTGGATCAGGCACTGCCCGGCATGCCGTTCTTCAACCGCACCGGCATCGTTTTCTGGACCTGCATGATCGTGTGCGTGGTGGTGAGCCTGATGACGAAGCCGAAGCCGGAAGCCGAACTGGCCGGGCTGATCTGGAATAAGGAAAGCATGAAACTGCCCGAAGACCAGCGCGCCCTGAACCGCGGGCTGCGCAATCCCGCCTTCTGGTGGGCGATCATCACGGCGGCGGTACTGTTCTTCTACATCCGTTTCGCTTAAAATTTTGTACACATAGACGACCGCGGGGGTGGGGCATTGTCCTCATCCCCGTTTTTTATGTCGTGCAATCCCGTTATTTTCATGGTTGAAAACCGGGAATGCGATGCAAACTCCAACCTCTATCCAGGAACTGGCGAAAGATACCACGCCCTTCGGCATGGAGCTGGCCGTACAGGTAGCCGTGCGCCTGGAAGAGGGCAACTCGATCGGCGTGCGGCGCGCAGGCTATTGCGGAATGGGAATGGAAAAAGATGAATATGGCGACTACATGTACGGCGAGCTCTACACCGGCATCATCCAAAAGCCGCTTTGCTTCCGCACCCGGGAAGCGTTCGTGGACTGGCTTTCCCAACAATCCACCGCCTCCCTGGCCCGCCTTGACGCGGAAGACCCCCGGAAAAGAGGTTTCCTCGTCATCACCCGCGAACGATTACTGGCTTTTGTATTGTAAAGTTCCTCGTGAAGGGGGGGCCAGGTCCGGCGGTCTTTACTCCGGGGTTACAGCAGGGTTACTAAAGGTTAACTTTAGGTCTAATGTGGGGTTACTATAGGGATAATAAGGGTAAATGCAATACAGTAAGGGGTTACAAAGGATTTATATACATTACATATACATTACCGGAACGTACAGGTTACCCTTCTTTCGCCCTTCCGTAAAGCGGAAAGGTGGCCTGCCTGTACATGCCGTACGCCGGGGCCACCTTTCCAAATAGTTGATTCATAATTATTTCGCAGGTTTTCGCCCTGCTTTAATATCCGCATCCGAAATGCCAGTCGCCTGATTGCTCCAGGCCGAACGAATGTGCGTGGCCACGGCGGCGAGGTCTTCGTCAGACAGGAACTGGAACGCGGGCATCTGCTCGGTGGCGGTGGACTTGCTGCCGTTCAGTAAGATGTGAATGAGTGCTTCGGGCTTGCCCGTAACGATCTGGCTCTGGTCGAGGGCGGGGAAGGATCCGGTTACGCCTTTTCCGTCAGCTTTATGGCAGGCTTCGCAATAACTTTTGTAAATGGCGGCTCCCTTATCCACGGGTGCTGCGGGCGCTGCTGCGGCGCCGGGGAGGATGATGAGCCCCTTCGTGTCGGCGATGGGCGAGAGGCGGATGATCCGGTCGTCGGCCGGGATGGGGAACCCTTTGCCGGGGTTCCAGTCGCGGTTGCTGGTGGCCAGGTAGATATCGCCATCCGGCGAAACGCAAACGCCCCGGATGCGCCCGAAGTGCTGGGTAAAATACACTTTCTCGTCCAGTACGGAATCTCTTGCATCGTTCAGCCGGATCACATGCAGGCTGGCGCCTTTGAGGGTGCCCAGCAACAGGGTGTTTTGCCAGTCGCGGATCGCGGGATGATTATAGTAGGCGATGCCGGCCGGTGCGATGGTGGGCGTCCAGGCTTTTGCCGGAGGCGTGAAGTCTGTGGTGTCGGCATGGGCTTTTTCGGCGGGCCGGTCAGCGTAGCCTTCGATGTGAGGCCAGGCGTAATAAGCCGCTTTGCGGATGAAGTTCAGCTCATCGTCGGTGGCGTCGCCATGTTCGGAGGCGAAGAGATGCCCGTTGTCCGTGAAAGTGAGGCCCTGGATATTGCGGTGACCGCGCGACCACATGTAATTGCCCGGGTAGGGATTATCGTCGGGTACCGAGCCGTCTGCATTCAGGCGGAGCACTTTCCCGTTGAGTTTGGAAATATCGCCGGCGTACTCGTCGTGGTGCGCGTCGCCGGTGGAGAAATATACTTTGCCGTCGGGCCCGACGATAACGCGGGAGCCGTTGTGGCCGGTGTTGCCGGGGAATTCCAGGAGAATTTTCGTATCGGTGAGGGTGTCTTCCCCACGGGTGTATCGCACCAGGCGGGAAACGATGAGGGAATCCGCCGTGCGATGGGTGTAATCGAGATATACGTATGGTTCGGTGGGATGCACGGCCATGCCCAGCAGGCCCAGCGAGCGGTGGCGGTATACTTCGGGAATGGTGAGCAGCAGTTGTTGCTTTCCCGTAACCGGGTCAACTTTACTGACGGTGCCGCTCTGTTCGGTGAACCAGATATGCCCGTCGGGCCCCCAGCAGATTTCCCAGGGAACGTTGAGCCCTTCGGCTACGGTGGATACGCCTATGCTGGTGGAATCCAGTTCCAGCGCGGCGGTGACGGTCTGGTTGAATCGCTTCCCGGGTCCGTTGCAGGATAATAACATCCCGGCGGGTACTAAAGCAGGCAGCAGGTATGAAAGCCATTTTTTCATCGTGTATGCATAATCGTTATCACAGACATGGAAACGGCACCCTAATTTTCGGGTACGTACCCGAAAGATAGGAATATTTTGCTGTTAATGGGTGCAGACGTGGATTTTATTTAATAATTTTCCGCCCGATGAAAATGCATGAAAGGATAGTGGCTTCGCGATGGATCGAAGCAGGGCTAATGCTCGGGGAAAGTCCCCGCTGGGATGCGGCGTATGAACGCTGGATATGGGTGGATATCGCCGCCGGGAAAGTATTCACGAGAGAAGAATCGACCGGGGAAATCCGCAGCTGGAGCCCCGGGGACCACGTTTCCCTCGCCCTTCCCGAAAGCCGGAACCACCTCCTGATAGCGCAGCAGGGAGGAATTTTCTTCCTCGACCTGCAAAACGGCGATATCACGCCGGTTACGGATTTGGGCATTACCTGGGACGGACTCCGCTGCAACGACGGCGCCGCCGACGCGCAGGGCCGCCTCTGGATCGGCACCACGGCATTCGATCATCGCCCGGGCGGTGGCGACTTGTATGTTATTGACGGGGATCTCCGCGCGGAAGTGCGCTATCCCGCCGTAGCCTGCTCCAACGGCGTCACCTGGTCGCCCGATGGCAGCACGATGTATTACACCGACAGTCTGGCCCGCACCATCGTCGCCTTCGACTTCCTGCCCGATGGCACACTGCGGCATGAGCGCGTTATCATCACCATTCCGCCCGCCGATGGCGTCCCCGACGGGATGGCCTGCGACGCGGAAGGCATGCTCTGGATCGCGCTGTGGGGCGGTTTTGGCGTGGGAAGATATAACCCTGCTACCGGTGAGCGCATCGGTTTCGTGGAAGTGCCCGTTCCCAATGCCACCGCCTGCTGCTTCGGCGGCGAACAACTCGACCAGCTGGTAATTACCACCGCCGCCAAGGAAACCGACTTGTCACAATACCCCCTTGCCGGAGATCTTTTTACGGCAAAACCAGGCGTGGCGGGACTTCCGGCCAGTTCTACCGACTTCTGAATCAATCATTTATAACCACATTTTTACGTCATCATACGTAGCGTGCGCACGGCGCCGGCAGGTATTTGCCGGTGCCGTGCCTTTTCCTGCCATTCATATTTCCTCCCGACCATCCGTCAATCCCCTGAAACTTTCCTGCCGCCGCCACGTCTTTATCTTGTTGGCTACCACACCGGAAAATATTCGTCAAATAATCCAGTGTGGCGGTTTTGGGATGAACGGCCCGTTAAATCCGTGCATCCTTCCGAACTTTAAATATCATCCTTACAGCAACTTTTAACCTTGTTTATGCAACTCCGCTCCAGTCTCTTATTGTTGATCCTTTTCGTGTGCGTTTCTTCTTCCACATTCGCGCAGCGCAATATCTACCTTAAAATCACCGATGCGGGAGGGAGCCCGCTTCCATTCGCCAGCGTCGTCGTGAAAAAGGCGGGAGATTCCTCGCTTGTGAAAGGGCAGATGAGCGATGCCGACGGTAAGATCCAGTTTGAATCCATCCACCCCGGAAAGTATTTCATCGAAGCTTCGCAGATGGGGTTTACCACCGCGCGCACGGAGGCTTTCCAATTGCAGGATAAGCCCGTCAACCTCAATAACCTCGTTTTGCAATCTTCCCCCAAAAGCCTGAAAGGCGTGGAGGTAACGGCGCAGAAACCATTCGTGGAAAGAGGCGAAGGAAAAACGACCCTTAACGTGGAAGGCAGTGTGGCGGCGGCGGGCAACTCCGTCCTTGACCTGCTCCGCCGCGCGCCCGGCGTAACGGTGGATAAAGACGATAACCTCGTGCTGAAAGGCAAACAGGGCGTTACGGTGATGATTGACGGCAAGCTGACTTACCTCTCCAACGAAGCGCTCGCGGAACTGCTGAAAAGCATGAACGCGGAAGGGGTGAATGCCATCGAGATTATTACCAGTCCGGGTGCGAAATACGATGCCGCCGGATCTTCGGGCATCATCAATATCAAAACGAAAAAAGGCCAGCTGACGGGCTTCAACGGTTCCGTAAGTCTTTCCGGCGGCGTGGGGCGCTACTTTTATTACAGCACCGGCGTAACGCTCAACTGGAGAACGAAGAAGTTCAACGCATTCGGCAACCTCAACTGGGGCGACCGGCAGGGCTTCAATACCCGTGAGCTGAAACGTAAGGTGGGAGGGGACGAGCCTTTGCATTACCGGCAGTCGGTTTTCCAGAAAAACGATTTTCTCAACCGTTCCGGCAAAATCGGGTTTGATTATTTCCTGAATGATAAACAAACGATCGGCGTGATGGTGAACGGATATACCAACGCCTTCTGGCGTTCCGCCCCCAGCGCCACGGAGATCATGAATCCCGGCCAGCCTGCCGATTCGGTATTGCATACATCGGTCATCGGCAACAACCGTTTCCGGAGCACCGCCGTTAACCTGAACTACAAACTCAAGATCGATACCAGCGGTTCAGAATTCTCTATGGACGCGGACTACATGAAATTCTACAATCGTATGGGCACCCATCTTTCCGACTATATGCAACGGAACAGCGACGGCGCGATCCTCAACGAAAGCGCGCTCCGCAGCGTGCCGCATACCCGCATCACCATCCGCAGCATAAAGGCCGACTGGGTACAGTCGCTCGGGAAAGGCTATAAGCTGGAAGCCGGCGCCAAAGGAAGTTTCGTGGAAACGAACAACAACATGGTGTACGATTCACTGGTAGGCGGCATGTACAAACCCGTGCTTTCGCAGTACGACCAGTTTGTCTATGCGGAAGATGTGCTGGCGGGCTACACCACTTTCAAAAAGAGCTGGAAGGTGTTCGACGTAACGGCAGGATTGCGGGTGGAGCATACGATGTCGGACGCGAATTCGGTGTCGATGAAAAACCGTATCAAGCGGAATTATACCGACTTCTTCCCCAATTTCACCATTGATTATAAACTGGCGGAAGACCATAAGATCGGCGCCACGTATAACAAGCGCATCAACCGGCCGGGTTACGGGCAATTAAATCCGTTCATGTTTTTCCTGGATAAATACACTTTCTTCCGCGGCAATTCCTATCTCACGCCGGAGTATACGCATAACACGGAGCTGTCGTACACGTTCAAAAACAAGTACATTTTCACGGCGGGATATACGCAGTCCAACGATGTGGTGAACGAGTACCTGTTTTTGAATGAGGAAACGAAAGTGACGACCAGCACGGTGCTGAACATCGGCACGCGCAAGAACTGGTCGGCCGAAGTAACGTTGCCGGTGGATTTCACGAAATGGTGGAACTCCAATACCAACGGCTCGTTTTTTCACAACCAGTACTGGATAAAAGACCCGAAGGGTGATTTTACCACGAAGAGCCTTTCCTGGTATTTCAACTCCACGCAAACATTCTCGTTGCCGAAGGATATCAAGATCGAGCTGAGCGGCTGGTACGAGGCGCCGAACGTGTATGGCATCTGGCGCTCGCGGGGCATGTGGGCGGCGAATGCAGGTGTACAGAAAACGGTGTTGCAGAAGAAAGGAACGTTGAAAGTAAGCGTCAACGATCTGTTCGCTTCCGCGCGGTTCAGGGGCACGGCTGATTTCAACGGCGTATACCTGGATGTGAACAACCGCTGGCAAAACCGTACGCTGAACGTTTCCTTTACTTACCGTTTCGGCAATTCTAAAGTGGAAAGCGCGCGCGAGCGGAAGGCGGGGAGTGAAGAAGAGAGCCGCCGGGCGGGTTGATGAAGACATTATCCTTTGCCATATGAAGCCCGGCGATGCATATGCGCCGGGTTTTTTTGTATATTCAGGGGTATGAAAATTCCACGTATCCTGATTGTAGCCATGCTGGTGCTGGGCGCTTCCTCCGTGATGGCGCAGCACCGGTTGCCCGCCTGGGCGATGGGCGGGTTCGTTCGCCCGGAGGGGCGCAACCCCGTTATCTCCCCCGACAGCCTGAATTTGTTCTGGTGCCCTATGCTGGGCGATTCCATCGCCTGGGAATCGAACGACACCTTTAACCCCGCCGCGGCGGTGAAAGACGGGAATATCGTATTGCTGTACCGTGCCGAAGACAAATCGGGCGTAAAGATCGGCCACCGCACTTCCCGCCTGGGGCACGCCGTGAGCACAGACGGGGTCGCTTTTGACCGGATGAAAACGCCGGTGATGTACCCGGGAGAAGATAACCAGAAGGAAAACGAATGGCCCGGCGGCTGTGAGGATCCCCGCGTGGCGATGACCAGCGATGGATTATACGTAATGCTCTACACCCAGTGGAACCGGAAAGTAGCGCGCCTGGGCGTGGCCACCTCCCGCGACCTCATCCATTGGGAAAAGCACGGGCCGGCCTTTCAAAAGGCATATGGCGGGAAGTTCCATGAAACCTGGAGCAAATCGGCTTCGCTGGTAACGGAGATCGTTGACGGTAAACAGGTAATTACTAAAATTAAAGGCCGGTATTTCATGTATTGGGGCGAGCGCGGGATCCACGGGGCATGGTCCGACAACCTGAAAGATTGGGAACCGGTGGTGGATGAGAAAGGAAACCTCCGGTCGTTCATCCGTCCACGCGATGGGTATTTCGACAGCGACCTGACGGAATGCGGCCCCCCGGCCATCAAGACCCCCGCGGGCTACCTGCTGCTCTATAACGGCAAGAACAAATCCGGCGCCAACCGTGACGCGCGCTTCAATGCCAACGCGTATTGCGCAGGGCAGGTGCTTTTCGACCCGGAAGACCCCACGAAGCCCGTCGGCCGGCTGGACGCGCCGTTCCTCCGTCCAATGGCGCCTTTCGAGAAGAGCGGGCAGTATAAAGATGGAACCGTGTTCATCGAAGGCATGGCTTTCCATGGCGGGAAGTGGTACCTGTATTACGGGTGCGCCGATTCGAAAGTAGGCGTCGCCGTCTTCGACCCATCGCAGCCCGCCGCGGCGGACCCGCTGCCGGATGCGCCCTGATTCCGCCGCTCGTCATTTCCGGCTTGTATTATTGGCTGTTATGCGTAGATTTAGTAACTATCTTACCCTTAACGCTTATGCTAAGAACTTATGCCATGGCCGGTTGCCTCCTTTGCGCCGCCGCCGCGAACGCACAAAAAATGGATTTCGAAAAATATGATCCCGTATCCACGCTCAAAGTGGCCGAACATCCCATTTCCCGCGCGAAATTTCCGTTCATAGACATTCACAACCACCAGGGCAATATGGGCACCGCCTCGCTGGAAAGCCTCGCCAGCGAAATGGACCGCCTCAACATGCGGGTCATGATCAATCTCAGCGGCGGCAATGGCAGCAGGCTCAAAGCCATGACCGACAATATCAAAGCCCATGCGCCCAAACGCTTCGTCGTTTTCGCCAATATCGATTTCAACGGGATCGGGGAAGAAGGCTGGACCGCCAAAGCCGTGGCCCAGCTGGAACAGGATGCGCGCGAAGGCGCGGGCGGGCTGAAGATCTTCAAAAACCTGGGCCTCAGCGTGAAAGACAATAAAGGCAACCGCATCAAAGTCGACGATCCCCGGCTGGACGCCATCTGGGCCAAATGCGGCGAGCTGAAAATGCCCGTGCTCATACACACCGCCGATCCCAAACCTTTCTGGGATCCCGTGGATGAACATAATGAGCGTTGGCTCGAAATCGTGACCCATCCGGGACGTAAACGCGGTCCGGATAATCCCGCGCCCTGGGAAACGCTCATCGCCGAGCAACACCGGGTGTTTAAAAAGCATCCCAAAACCACGTTCATCAACGCGCACTTCGGCTGGTTCGCCAACGACCTGGCGCACCTGTCCAAACTGATGGATGAAATGCCCAATATCGTGGTGGAATTCGGCGCCGTAATCGCGGAGCTGGGCCGCCAGCCGCAGGCCGCCAGAGCTTTCTTCACGAAGTACCAGGACAGGATCCTTTTTGGTAAAGACTCCTGGGTGCCCGCCGAATATGCGACCTATTTCCGCGTCCTCGAAACGGGCGATGAATATTTTCCTTACCACAAGAAATACCACGCGTTCTGGCGCATGTATGGCCTCAACCTGCCCGACAATATCCTCAAGAAGGTATATTACAAAAACGCGCTCCGCATCCTTCCTAAAGTCGATAAAACGCAATTCCCGGATTGATTTTCATAGACGGCTGAACTTCCGGGTATGCTGACGTGCCCGCGGGGAATTGCATTGCCGCCTCAAATTGCAGCAGAACGGGCGCAATTGCCGGTTTCATAACTGACATTTAAGCCGTAATTTGCAGCATGCAGTATAAAATGGAAAAGCCGGTGCGCGGCACCATCGGAGAAGTGAAATACCGCTGCGTGATGGAATGGCGGAACGGGACATTTATCGCGGATGAGCCGGTTAAATCCGGCGGGCAGGACAGCGGGCCCGACCCTTTCACCCTTTTCCTTTCCTCCCTCGCTTCCTGCACGCTGGCCACCCTGCGGATGTACATCGACCGCAAGGGTTGGGACATTCCTTCCATCACCGTCAACTGCAACATGTGGCAACGCATCTCCGACGGCAACCTGATGTCTTTCATCGACCGCGACGTGTATTTCCACCCGGATGCTGATGCGGAGCAAAAAGAACGGCTGTTGCAGATCGCGAAAGCCTGCCCTATTTCAAAAATGCTGGAAAGCACGATGGTGATCCGTACGGAAATCAACGGGGCGGATGCGTATTCGGATGAGATGATTGCACGCGCGGAAAATTAGCAACTAATAAATTGACATATCATGGCAGGAACCCTGGAAAAGATCCGGCAGGCCTATCGCCTGTTCAAATCCATCGATTTCGACCAGCTCAACAAGCTGTCGCGCAAAGTGGATCTGCAAAAGATAATGGAAGGATTTTCCAAACTGGACGACAAACAGTTGAAAGGTTTGATGAAGATGATGGACGGCGGGGGGAAGAAAGAGAAAGTGTTACCCGAAATCAATGCCGACTTCTACGAGCTGCATCTCCGCCTGAGCGACGAAGACCGCGCCCTCCAGCTAAAGGTCCGCGAGTTCATGGAACGCGAAATCAAGCCGATCGTGAATAATTACTGGCTGCATGATGAGTTCCCGTATGAAGTGATTCCGAAGTTCGCGGAACTGGACGTTTGCGGCCTTACGTATCAGGGCTACGGCTGCCCCGGCAAATCGTTCCTTATGGAAGGCATTATCGCCATGGAAATGGGAAGGGTCGACGCCAGTATTGCTACATTCTTCGGTGTGCAGAGTGGCCTGGCCATGGGCTCCATTTACGGCTGCGGTTCCGAAGAACAAAAGCAGGAATGGCTGCCGGGCATGCAGCAGTTCAAAACCATCGGCGCCTTCGGCCTCACGGAACCGGAAGTGGGTTCCGGCGCGGCGGGAGGGCTCACCGTTACCGCGCAGCGCACGGCTGACGGATGGGTGCTTAACGGCCAGAAGAAATGGATCGGCAACGCCCCCTTCGCCGATGTAACCGTTATCTGGGCCAAAGACCTGGGCGACGGCGAAGTGAAAGGCTTCCTCGTGCGCAAAGGCACCCCCGGATTCAACGTAGAAAAAATCAAAGGGAAAATGGCATTGCGCATCGTGCAGAATGGCCTCATCACCCTCGAAAATTGCGTGGTGGAAGAAAAAGACCGCCTGCAAAACGCCAACTCCTTCCGCGACACGGCCCGCGTGCTCCAGATGACCCGCGCCGGCGTGGCATGGATGGCCGTTGGCTGCGCCCGCGGCGCGTACGAAAACGCACTGGATTATACCCGCAGACGGAAACAGTTCGGGCGGCCCATCGCCTCGTTCCAGCTGATTCAAAACCACCTGGTAGAAATGCTCAGCAACCTCACCGCGATGCAGTCGCTCGTGTTCCGCCTGTCGGAACTGCAGGACCAGGGCCTGTTGAAAGACGAGCACGCGTCGCTGGCCAAGGTGTTCTGCTCCCTCCGCACCCGCGACATCGTGAGCCGCGCGCGGGAAGTGATGGGCGGTAATGGCATCCTGCTGGAACACAACGTGGCGCGCTTCGTAGCCGACGCGGAAGCCATTTACTCCTACGAAGGCACCAAAGAAATCAATTCGCTCATCGTTGGCCGGGCTATCACCGGTTTCAGCGCGTTCGTTTAGTCATACACCTTTTTACGACCGGGCCGGCGTCTTTGGGCGCCGGCTTTTTTTATGGGGATGATAAGCACCCGTTAACCGGCCATCTTTCAGAAATTCCTTAACTTACATATTCCGAAACAGCAGCCCCGTTCCACGCCCCGTCAGCGCATACCGTATATCTACAGCCCCATATCTCAAACCCCAGTGTCATGCAATACTTTGATTTTCACACCCATCCCATCCTGAAACAATTGTTCAGCGAGTCCGGCGGCGTTACTGATATGATCGGCCGCAACGAAGTGAAGGTGCTGCAATCGCAGTGTACCGATATTCCGAACATCATCCAGTCGCAAATCCACCCTTCGCAGCTGGCCCACTACCCTGATGGCGTGCTCATGGGCGTAGTGCTCTACAGCATGGAAAGCTACCTGGCGGCGGAAGTGATCCCGCTGCGGCAGCATCTCCGCAACGGCTCGCAACACAAGCTCTCGGAGCCGTTGCTGAAGAAGATCGTGCGCAATGATCTCAAGGCTTACACCGATTTCCTCGTAAACCGCACCCTGAAAGCCTATCTCGACAACAGCGACATCTTCCAGGTTGTAACGCCCGAAAGTTTCGCCGGCGGCCTTCCTTCCAACCGTATCCATATTTTTTTCGTGGTGGAGGGATGCCATTCCTTCGTGGACAGCGTTAACCGCACTGGCGAAGGCAAGGTGTTTCCCGTGCAGGAGATCGTCGATAACCTCGACAAGCTACTGGCGCGGGAGATTCCCATCCTGGCCGTCAACCTCACCCACATGCAGCAATCGAGCCTCTGCAACCACGCTTTCGGCATCCAGCTGACCAATCCCAAACCTTTCTTTCCTTACGGCAACGGCATGCAGCCGGATGGGTACGACGTGGCGCAAGCCCTGTTCGACCGCGGCATCCATCCCGACCTGAAGCATATGAGCTTCAAATCCCGCCGCGACCTTATGCGGGCCATCGACGGTACAGGCGATGCCACCATGCACGCTCCCATGCCTTTACTGTGCACACATGCCGGCTTCACAGGGATTTCTTTCGGCGAGTGGCCGGAATATATGGCGCTCGCCCGGGCGGAGGGGCCCGTGGTGAGAATTGAAATGGCGAAGACGCTGTCGATCGACAGCATGCCATCTTCCATTTGCACGCCTACTTTCAATATGACCACCATTAACCTGTTCGATGAGGAAATCGCCTGGATCGTGCAGCATGGCGGGATGATCGGGCTGTCGATGGACCGGCGCATCCTAGGATATGTAGACCCCTTTGACGCGGATGTAGACGGCCGGCTGGACGGCGATTTTGTAGTGGACACCGATTTCATTTCGCTCCCGGAATGGGATGACCTGGGCATCGACCTGGAAAAGTACCGCGATAAAGTCGATGACGCGCAATGCCTCACCGTGGGGCGCCTGCGGCAGAACTGGGAAGAGCAGGGAACACAGGAACGGTGGTACTACGATCATATTTTCCTCCACCTGAAACATTACCTGCAAACCTGTCTGCGCGCCGGTATTCCGCTTGAAACTTCGATCAAACATATCACCATCGGCAGCGATTTCGATGGGTTGATCAATCCGTTTATCACCATGCCCGGCGTGAAGGACATGGAACGCCTGAAGCGCTATGTCCGCAGCGATTTCAAGGGATATCTCTCCCAATTGGAAGATGCTGCGGGTTGGTACCGCGAGCTGGATGTGGACCGTTTCGCGGAGAACCTTTTCTTTGAAAACGGGTACCGGTTTGTGAAGGCATTCATGGAGCGGAGAGTATGAAAAAGGCCGGCCCAAATGAGCCAGCCCTGTCTTAACCTGATGCGTACGGGCATATTAGCCCTGAAATGATTTTACAGCTTCGCCAAGATCGTATACCGTGGCCGCGGGAAATGCCGCAGCTACGATGCTGCTGCCTGCCGCACTGCGGTAACCGCCCGCGCAATGCACCACGATGGGTTTGCCAGTGGGGATTTCAGCGGTGCGTTCGCGGAGCTGGTGCAACGGTATGGCGACAGCGCCAGGGAAAAGAAGGCCTGCCGCGGTTTCCGAATCATTGCGGACGTCTACGATGGTGAATTGTTCCGGGTTTTTGCGGAATGCTTCCACATCGAGCGCGGGCGTTACGGCGGTACCGCCCTGTGCAATGCCAGTACCGGCGATAAAGGACTCGTAGCCGATTTTGGCGGTCCTGCGCAGGAGGTCGTCGAGACGCACTGTATCTGCGGCCAGGAGCACATAACATTCTTCGGGCGCTACGATACTGCCCAGCCATGTTTCGAACTTGCCGCCTTCCATCAGGTTGATGGAGCCGGGGATGTGGCCTTCCTTGAATATATTTTCGGGCCGCGTATCAATCACGACCGCGGTAGATTTGGCGCAACCGGGGATTTTCCGGATGGCGGCTTCCATGTCTTCCGCGCCCTGGCGGTTGATGGAGACGTCGTACGGGAAATATTTCGGGATGAAGGGCTGTTCGGAAAGCAGCGCTTTAACGAATTCGGCCTGCGTCATGTCCTGCAACGACCAGTTCGTTTCCTTCTGTTCGCCGATCGTGGCGCTGGGGGAAGATGAGAGGTTCTTCCCGCAGAGGGAGCCGGAACCGTGTCCGGGGTATACTACCACATCGTTGGGCAGGGTCATGAGTTTTTTGCGGAGGGAATTGTACATATCCACGGCCAACGCTTCGCGTTTGGCGGATACTTTCCCTGTATGTTCCCGCAGATCGGGGCGTCCGCAATCGCCGATGAACAGCGTGTCGCCGGTGAATACAGCGGTTGGGCCGCCGTTTTCTTCCAGCACGATGCTGATGCTGTCAGGCGAGTGGCCCGGGGTGTTCAGCGCCTTCAGCACGGCACCTCCGCCCAGGTCGATGGTATCGCCCTCGTCGAAGGTTTTGTGCGGGTAGGCGGCTTCCAGGATGCGCGAGCAATAAAGCGTGGCGCCCATGGCGTTGTGTAACTCGAGATGGCTGCTCACGAAGTCCGCGTGCGGATGGGTTTCGATCACACCGGTGATATTTGAATTTTCAGCGGCGGCATGCTCCAGGTAAGGAAGCGGATCGCGGCCGGGGTCTACCAGCACCGTGCCATTAGGGCCGGTGATGGCGTAGGAAAAATGTGCTAATGCTTTATCTTCAAATTGTCTGATTTTCATTACTGTCGTTTTTACAAATGTCGTGATTGGTCCTGGCTGGTTCTGTGACTGCGGTCACAATGCAAAGGTCGGTTTTGTCGTTTCCCGGGCCATTGACCACCGTCATCGCTGCCACTGATTTCATACCGCAGTCCATGTGGCAGTTTTTTCCGGAAAGGCCCACGCAGCCCCGTTCCTGCGATTCCGCCGGGGTTGCTGATGCCTACCGATCCCGGGCCCGCAAGGGAACAGGGGCATGTCGTCGCCCGTCCCAATCCGAACGGCCAGTCGTATACCTGTGCTATATTGAATTTTTCGTAGGATTACATTATGCAACTTGCAGTTGCGCGCACGTGAGCTCAAGTCATCGTTACAGCATTTCGATATACTGGCGATGGAGTTTTACTTTGCCTTGCTGCTCCAGTTTCTTCAGCAGCCGGCTGATGACTTCGCGCGAAGAGTGTAGGTCGGTGGCGATTTCGCTGTGTGTGATATGCAGTTTGCTGGTGTGGAGTTTTTCACGCTGGTTGTCGAGGTAGTAGACCAGGCGCTCGTCCATGGCGCGGAATGCGATGTGGTCGATAAGGGTGAGGAGTTCCTCGAAACGGTCGCGGTAAGTTTCCACCACAAAGTTGTACCAGCCTTTGTAGCGCTGCATGAAGTTTTCCATGTACTTCACGGGAATGAGGATCACGGTACTGTCTTCAATGGCTTTGAGCATGACGCCGCTGGTTTCCTGCTGCTGGCTGCAAACCATCGAAAGGGCGCAGGCGCTGCCGGGTTCCAGGTAATACATAAAGATCTCGCCTTCGTCGTGCCCTTCGCGGTAAAGCTTAAGGCGCCCTTCGGCTACCAAAACAGTGGAACGGATGTTCTGGCCCGTCCGCATGAGGGTTTCCCCGGCGGGAATGTTCCGTATTTCCGCGATTTCCGCCAATTCTTCCCGCAACTCCGGCTCGAACTGTGGAAAATGATCGTCAATGTAAGCGCTTGTTTCCGTGTTCATACCCACAATTTACGGATTTTGCCCGTCATCGATCCCCAGCACCAGCTTCGCCTGCCGGATCATTTCCGGGCTGCCGGTGTATTTGCCGGGCTCGTCGGACAGCTTTACGACTTCGGTCCATTCGCCGTTGTGCGGACTGGTAGCCGTCATTTTGATGACGATGTTCATGGCTTCGGGGCCAGCGTCGTTGGTGAGGCTGGTGCCGATACCGAACGACATGCCGATCCTTCCCCGGCAATGTTCCGCTATCCTGGCCACTTTTTCGACGTTGAGGCCGTCGGAGAAGATGATCGTTTTGCTGAGGGGATCGATGCCCATTTTTTTATAGTGATGGATGACCTTATCCGCGAATGCGAGCGGGTCGCCGCTGTCGTGCCGTACGCCGTCAAACAGTTTGGAATACATTTTATCGAACTGGTGGAGGAAAACATCGGTGGTGTAGGTGTCCGACAAAGCGATGCCCAGGTCGCCGCGATAAACGTTCACCCAATTTTCCAATCCTGTCGCGTTCGACATTTTAAAACCGAACCGGGCGGCGTGGAACATGAACCATTCGTGGGCATGCGTGCCGATGGGTTTGGTCTGGAACATCATGGCGAGGTGGACGTTGCTGGTGCCGATGAAGGATCCGGTGCCGTACTGCTGCAGCGCGTCCACCACCAGTTTATGCACTTTGTAGGAATATCGCCTGCGCGTCCCGAAGTCAGCCACGGTAACGCCCAGTTGCCGGTACTGCTCTATTTTCCGGCGGGTGTTGTCCAGGATGGCATCGTTGGAAATCCTTTCGGCGTGGCGGAGCGTGTAATATAGTTCGCAGATAAGGGACATGATGGGCACTTCCCAGAGGATGGTGCGGTACCAAAGCCCTTCCACGCCTACTTCCAGCTGTTCGCCTTCCTGCGAGATGCGGACCTCTTCCGGGTTGTAGCGATAGCCTTCCAGGAAGTCGAGGTACACGGGGTCGAGGTAGGGGCATGTAAGCTCCAGGAAATGTTTCTCCTTGCGGGTGAGCTGCATGCCGGCCATATCGTCCAGCGCTTTGCGGAGCGCGTCGGCGAAGCCGGGAGGGAATGCGTGTTTGCCGCGGTTGATGAACTTGTAACGCGCGCGGGCATACGGGAACAGTCGGATCACGCCCTGCTGCATGGTGAATTTGTAGAAGTCGTTGTCGAGGATGGAAGAAAGCATAGTGAAGAAATAACGCTGCCGGGGGGCAGAATGTTTCATACGTTACTGGCCGGTGAGCTTCACAAATGCCGGAGCGAAATCTACCGCGAGGAAGAACCGCAAGTCGTTGGACGGCAGTTTATCGTCCTGGGCATCGATTTTATAGTATTCCATCCCTGTTTTAAGCATATCGAAAAAGGTCAGCCTGCCCTGGATGCCCATCATATTGGGCGAATGTTCGTTGAATGGATCTTGTTTGCCGTAGTTGAACGTAAAGTCCACACCGGATTTGAGCGGGTTGGGAAATCCCTGGGCGGTGTATTTGTGCATGAAGGAGAGGTTGGTGCGGAAGTCCATGGCTCCGGGTTGCCCGCCGGAAGGGAGGAGGCCACCGCCGGCGGCGCCGAATTTAAAATTGAATTGTTTGGAGTCCAGGATATTGAATTGTGCGGCGGCATTGAGCCTGCCGCGCCAGGGCGCTTCAGCATCCGGACGGTAATTGGCTTCGCCGGAGAGGTCGAGGAGGGAGAGGCGCCCGAAGTTGCGCATGGAGAACCCGCCGCGGCCGTATGCTTCGAGGAGCTGGTCGCCGTTGAAGCGGCCGCCGCCTTCTGCCAGTCCGTACAATCCTTTGTCGCCGCCATAGAGCCCGAGCATGAACTTGTGTTGTTCTTTAGGATCGGGTTTGCCTGTGATGGCTTCGGAATGTGCGTATTGGAAGTAGGGGAAAAGCTCGAATCCTTTGTACCCTGGTTTGTCTTTTTCGTTCCCGGGGTATTTGCCGAGGGCAGAGGCGAGGTTGAAGCCAAGGCCCAGGCTGAGTTTCTTTTGGTCGGCTTTTTCGTCGGTGCCGGAGTATTTCAGTTCGAACGCCTTGGGTGGCTGGTAGAAGGGCGGGCGCCAGCGGTCGTCGGGGATATTGTCGAGCATGAAGGGCCGGGCGAATCCAGGGGGCGGCTCTGTCCATTTTTTTGTAGCGGGGCCGATGATGGAGGTGAAATCGAGCTCGCTGCCGGTGAGGGCGTTAAGGCCCACGAGGCCGCTTTGGAGGAGGGCGCCGGAAATGAGGAAGATGCCGAGGTTTTGTTTGGCATACCGGGGAATTTTCTCGCCGAGGTATTTTTCCATGTCCATATGCAGCGCCATGGAAGCGAGGTTGATCCAGGTACCGGAGACGCCGGTGAGCTGTTCGGCCATTTCGAGGCCTTTGGAGAAGTCGACTTTGCTGCCGTAAGGCGAGCCGGTCTGCAGTTGCAAGGCATAGAACACGTTCCAGAGCGACATGATCTCCTTGCTGATGAGCTCCTGTCCGAATTTGGGATCGAAGAGGGTGTTGGTGCCGTTTTGTTTGGCGGCGAGGTAGGATTGCTGCCAGCGCTTGGGCCAGTTAATGATGAGATCGTCGAACAGCTGGCAGAAAACTTCGAAGGATCCGAAGGAGATCGGTACGTCGTCTTCTTTCTTGGCGGGTGCTGCGGGATCGTCTTGTTTCTGCACGGAAGCGGGCGCCGGTGTAAAGAATGGCGGTGCGGATTGCGGGGCGTGCCCGAAGAAGGGCTTCGCCGGCTTCGGGGATGCGGGGCCTTTGGCGTGGGTAGGTGTAGCCATTGGATGGGGGGTTGGGGTGGGTATGAAGTTACGAAAAAATTAAGCAGCTAAATCTAATGAAATGAATAGTTTGTACTGTTGTTTTATTTTTATATATTCGATTTAGTCAATTTGAATGCGCTTCCGGTTTTAAATAGACAAGAAAAATAATTTGGCATTTCACATCAGAGAATTTTGACCTGAGTTTTATTGCAAAGCCCCAATTGTTAATTCTATTTTTTTAAATCGAAATCCCATCCACATTATGGACTTCAAAGACATTATCAAGCAATTAGGAGATCGCGCAGTGAAAATTAAAGATTCTGTGAATACAGAGGAAGCGACTAAGAATGCATTTATCATGCCTTTTATACAAGCGTTAGGCTACGATGTTTTTAATCCCCTTGAAGTAACTCCAGAGTATGTTGCAGATTTAGGGATTAAACAGGGCGAAAAGGTAGACTATGTAATTTTTAAAGATACAATTCCAACAATTATCATCGAATGTAAATGGCATGGTGCCGCTTTAGATGTTTTTAATTCACAACTTTTCAGGTATTTTCATGTTTCCAAAGCTAAGTTTGGACTTTTGACAAATGGATTTGAATATAGATTTTATACAGACTTGGTGGAACCAAATAAAATGGATGAAAAGCCATTCTTTACTTTCAATTTAACCGATATTAAAGATAATCAAATCGAAGAATTAAAGAAGTTTCATAAAAACTACTATGATCTTGAAACAATCGTAAATACTGCCAGTGATCTAAAGTACACCAATGAATTAAAAGCTTTGATTCATGCTGAATTGAATGCGCCTTCGGAAAATTTTGTTCGGCACTTTTCAAAACCCATATATAATGGAATGATGACTGGTAAAGTAATTGAACAGTTTACAGTTTTAGTAAAAAAATCTATCACGCAATATATTAACGATCTTATTACAGAAAGATTGAAATCTGCGTTAACAAAAGAATCAGAAGTACAAAAGAATGACGTAGAACAGCCAGTGATTAAACAGGGAGATGTTTCAAGAGTAAATACAACTGCCGAGGAATTAGAAGCGTTTTACATTGTTAAGGCGATTCTACGTGCGAAAGTAGACGGAGAGAGAATTCATTTTAGAGATGCCCAATCCTATTTTGCGATAATGTTAGATGATAATAACAGAAAGTCAATCTGCAGATTGTATTTAGGTACAACAAAAAAGGCTATCGGACTTTTTGATGCCGATAGGAAAGAGTCGCGGAATGAATTGAGTAAGATCGATGATATTTACAAGTTTGCCGAACAATTGTTGAATACCGTGAGTCTTTTTGAGACTCCGGCACTTTCGTTAAAATAGTTACTTTTTGTTTATAATTTCTAAGTGTTCATGTTTACGTTTTTTTCTTCCCGAAGTTGAATGGCGGCTTATCAAAATCAATGAATAGCATTGAAAATCCAAATAAGTTAATGCCAACAACTATTAACATGTCAATGATGTCATCCATACGTGAATATTTGAAGTTAATAATATCCACCTTGGGCATGTTCCTGTTGACAGGTATCGTGCTTGCCGTTTGGTTGGTTGTAAAATCAGATGCTACCGGCTATCTCATAATGTCCAGGGTTATTATCATACTGATGGCAACAGGACTTTCAGCTATGGCTGCACATGGATAATCCTATTATGGATACCCCAGGGGCTCAGCTGGCGGGGCGTATTGACATTCAACGCGCTTTCCCAATACCTGTTGTTCTCCTGTACTTTAGTTACGGTGAACAAGTTGAGAAACAGATCGCGATGAATGTATTGAAAAATGAAATACGAAAATTTTCAAGCAGGAAATTCTTGAAAAATACATAAATGTTGGTGTGATTACCGGTTCCCTTCCACTTTAAAAACATCCGGATGTTCGGGAGCGTAGGCGATGCGGATGATGTCGCCGGGGTTGTAGTGGCGGGAGCTTGTGAAGCGCTCTTTCATCCATCGGGCTCCTGCCTGGTAGCGGATCCAGGTTTCATAGAAATATTGTTGCCGGCCTTCCTGCAAATGTACTTCAATAACGGTTGCGGAGGTGGTGTGTAGCGGCCCCTTCAGCCAGGAGCCCGCCAGCCTGTCGGAAGCCCTGTCGGCCAGCAGCGCGTTGCCGCCGATCAATACCGCCAGGCCCCCCAGCAGCAAAATCTTCTTCCCTCTCAGCCAATTCCTGCGATCCGGCTGATACTTCGCATCGCCTTGCTGCCAGAGCGACCCGAAGCAGAGGAACCCCAGCATCAACCATCCCCCCGCCAAAAACAACAGCGCCAGCACATCGTACAGTAGCCGCTGCCGGTAACCGCAAAGGTACCAGATCAGGGAGCCCCCCGCAATCAGCAGGAGCGATATAGCCAGCCGGGTGTTGCGTTTCATGATTCAGGCCCGTTGCTTTCGTGCATTTTCTTTTCTATGCTTTTAATGTTCACCAAAAATACCAACAATAATATGATCACCACTATCAGCAGCACATACGCCACCATGAAAGGGAAGTTATAAATACTCAACGGCATCAGGCTGGGCGTGAGGTGGCCGGGCCTGTCGAAAGGTGCGTCGTCTTTCGGCGCCGCCGC
Source organism: Chitinophaga pollutisoli (assembly GCF_038396755.1). Classification (NCBI taxonomy): domain Bacteria; kingdom Pseudomonadati; phylum Bacteroidota; class Chitinophagia; order Chitinophagales; family Chitinophagaceae; genus Chitinophaga; species Chitinophaga pollutisoli. Next base: position 4,796,022 of record NZ_CP149822.1, read on the forward strand.
CGCTTCCTGTTTCACGAAGGCGATGATTGACCGCACCTGCTCGTCATTAAGGTCAGGATGGTCTGGCATCACCACCTGGTTGTATTCGTTGAAAATGGCCAGGGCCGCGGCATCACCGGTTTTAATCATAGCCTGCGACGATTGGATGAACCGGATGATCCATTCTTCCGGGCGCCTTTCATCCACTCCCGCCAGCGCCGGTCCCGTCAGTTTCTTGTGGACGTTATGGCACGAGGCGCACCGTGCCAGGAACAACTTTTTTCCTTCTTCCGCATCCGCCGCCACCAGGCGGCAACTCAGCAAAAGCGCTACGGTCAGGATGTGAATGCCTTTAACGTTCATGTTGCAGTTTTTTGATATCATCGAGGAGGAGCCGCACTTCTTTTTCCGAAGTGCCGCTGTAATATCCGCGGATGTATTGAAGGGAATCGAGTAAAACGAGGCGGTCGCTGTGGATGAAATCCTCCGGCCCGCCGTCCCCTTCCGTCGCCGTTATGAATAACCCTTTCCGGGCGAAACGGTAGAGCTCTCGCTTGTCGCCGGTGAGCAGCTGCCAGTTGCCCTGACCGTAACCTTTTTGCCGGATATACGCCTGTAGTTTTTGGGGCGTATCGTGCCCGGGGTCTACCGTCACGGAAACCAGGTTTATGTCTGCCCCGCTGTCCTGGATTTTTTGCATCTGCTCCATCATCACAGGGCAGATCGTGGGACAGGAAGTGAAAAACAAATGGGCGACCGTGATACGTCCTTTCCAATCTTCACTGTCCACCGGCAGGTTGCCTGCCGAAGTAAACGCGAAATGCTGTAGCCGGAAAGCTTTCTCTGGCCGATGCATATCCTCGAAGTTTTCGCCGTACCAGGGCAGGGGCGCATACTTTTGCTCCGCCAGCCGCACGATGCCGTATGCCGCCAGCGGCAAACCGACGATCACCAGCATAAAAGCCTTCCAGGATTTTAGTATGTTCAGCCGTGGCATATGGTATTATTTGCGTACCACCGGCACCGGGTCCGTCGGTTTGTACGGCGGCGCCTTGCGGTTGGTGTTGTTGAGCGCGTCCGAAATCGCGGGCGCGTAAGTGAGGAAAATGATCAGGCCCATGATCGCCAGCCAGGGCCTGAAGCTGTCTAGCAGGGGCACACGGCGCTCCTCATGCAGGGTTTCGCTCACCGGCAAATCAATGACCGGTTCGGCGGAACGCCTGCGCAGGCAGGTGCCGAAGAATGAAATGAAGTACAGCAATCCCGCCGTAAACATGATCCCGCCGCCCGCAAGCCCCAGCATCGACGATACCACCCAATACGGATTGAACTGTTCGCTGGAAGGATTGAGGTAAGTAAGGCCCATATTCGTCCGCCGCGGCTCGCCGATCAGCCCGCCATACATCAATCCGGCGGAGAAAATCAATACCCCCACCGTCCACAGGTAGGGTACGATGGTATTGAGCACCGGCGCGAAGATGCGCTTGCCGCTCAGTTGCGACAACATATAAATGCTCATCCCGAGGATCGCGAGGAAAACGGGACCGCCGACCGTGAGGTGGAAGTGCCCGGGAATGAAGGAGGTGTTGTGTACCACATTGTTCAGGGAATAGGATGCGTTCACCAGGCCGGTCAGTCCTCCGAAAATGAACAGGATAAGCCCGTTGATGAGATAGCCGAACAGGAACACGTCTTTCCGGAAGAAAGGCAGCTTCCAGATCCAGCTCCACAATCCTTTTGCGCCCCGTAACCTCGCTGCATATTCCAGCGACGCGGCGATGGTGAATGCCGTGATGAAGCTGGGAATGGCTACGCCGAAGGTGAGGATCGACTGGGTGATTTTGACGCCGCGCCCGATGGAAGGGTCGCCGAACTGGTGGTGCACGCCGATGGGGATCGACAAGATGAGGAAGATGAAGAACGCGATGCGCCCCGCATTCCCGGAATACAGCTTTCCGCCGGCGAGTTTGGGCAGCATGGTGTAAAACATGATATAGGAAGGCAGCAGCCAAAAGTACACCAGCGCATGCCCGAAGAACCAGAAAAGCGTGCGGGCCAGCATGATGTTGATCTCCTGCACCCAGCCAAGGCTCCAGGGCACCAGCATCACCAACACTTCATACGCTACCGCCAGCGTACACACGAACCAGATCGTAAAATTCACCAGCGTGCCGATAACGGCCACGGGCGTAGATTCGTTGGGGTTTTCCTTCTTCCACCGCAGGTACATCCCGATCCAGTCGAGATACGGGATCCAGGACCCGATGATGAGCATGGCCGTGCCGATGTAAAACGCGGGATGCGCCTTCAAGGGCGGATAAAATGTATACAACACCGATGCCTTCCCCGCCAGGATGGCCGCCGCGGCCAGGCCGGTGCCAGCCACCATCAGAAGCATCGACAAAAACGTGGCGGTCCTGTTCGGCTCGCGTTTCGTGTAAAAAAACATGGTGGCGTGCCCGAAGGCCACGGCGAAGAAGGTCGTGAGCACGATCGCATTGATGACACCATGCAACGTGAGCCCCTGGTAATAGTCCAGGCCCGCTACAGACGTGCGCTGGATCACCCCCGAACGGTAAATCACCTGCATCAGCCCGTGATAAATACCGATGGTGAGCAGCAGAATAGGTACGAACAGCTCGATGAGTAGAATCGTGCGTAAAGAACGGCTTACCTGCATAAGGTTTATTTTCTGGGATAGTTGACAATAATTTCCGCTTCCATATTCTGATGGCCCGTGCCGCAAAACTCGTGGCATACAATCTTGTAAACACCCGGTTCCGTGAATTTGACGGTGGTTTTGGACACACCGCCGGGAACCGCCATGAGGTTCACGTTTTTATCGAACACATTGAAACCATGCACCACATCCAGCGAAGTCACAAACAAATCCACTTCACTCCCCACCGGGATGTAACTGATGGCCGGTTCAAAATTCCACATGCGCGCCACGTAGAATATCTGGTATGTCCTGCCGTCGATTTGCTCCACCCGCGCAGTTTCGTAAGTTTTGTTGTAAGGCAGGCACTCCGTTACGTCTTGCCGCTTGGCGCCAAGCGCGTAGAAAATGGAGAAGATGAATAGCGCCGAAACGGTAAGCGCGGTGATGATGACGTTTCTTTCATATCTATCCAGCATAAATTCCGGGTTTAAGACCGGGCCAGCATCACGAAGTAGATGCCGAACCAGATAACAAGTCCGAGAAATATCAGCAAAGCAAAAAATGCGACGGCTCCGCGTGGAACGAATTTTTCCGGAGACTCGCGGGATTCAGATTTGGCCATGGGAGGGATATTTGGTTGTATTAAATTACAATGACAAGCCGGAATTGTTTAGTCGCCCGGTAATTCCGGCACGTATTTCCACGCATTTTCCAGAAAAAGTGTAAATCCTTGTAAATCAGGTATTATTTTTGCCCTTTCGGCCAAGCCCAGGCCCGGAATCGACAGCAGCATATATCCTTCCCCTTTCTAGCCGGGAAAGCATGCGCCTGTTCCTTCCAGCCCGGCAACCGTATAGCAGCAACGGAACCATGACATACCATGTCTGATTATTGTATCATCTAAAACCAGTCTCATTATGAAACAAAGGAAAACCTTTGTGTTGTTAACCGCCGCCTGTCTAGCGGCCTTCACTTTTATTGCGTGCAGCAAGTCCGATAAAAAGGACGACGGTCCCCAAACACCGCAGGAACAGCCCGGTAAGATTCCCGGCCTCGGCGAAGCCCCTGGAACACCGGAAGGCACTGCGCTTACGTATCCCGCAGGCGTAACGCTGGCTTCCACGAAGATTTACGGGCAGGTTTGCGATACCGCGTACGAAGTGGGTACCGGCGGCGTTGTGGAAGTATGCGTAGCGTTGGCCAACAACAATGCGACGGACGTCACGTTCACCCTTCCCGCCGGACTGGTGATCCTGGCCGACGACCTGTCGTACCAGCACGGCCTGCTCATCCAGAATTTTAACGTCGTGCTCAAAGCAAAGCGCACCACGAGAGTCGGCATCAAACTGTTGTGCCTCAACGCGGAAAGAAGGCCCAGCTCTTCCGACAAGACGTATAAAATCGGCCCCGTTACCAGCAGTCCGCTTATCCGCCAGCTGTGCGAAAACCTGAAGAATAAGAAAGTAGCCCGTAAAGAATTCGCGGACGAAGACCAGTACTTCATGGTGGCCACATCGCTCCAGGGACTGGTGTGGGCATACACCGACGGAGATGGCTACGATGCCACGATGCTCGCCCGCTTGCTGGCCGAGATCCCGAACAAATAATCCCGAAAAGGATATTCAGGAAAATCCCGGTGTGTTGCTGCGCCGGGATTTTCATTCTGGGGTTCACCCATCCTTCTGTCATCCTTCATCCATCCTTTAAGCAAACCCCCTCAAACCTGTACCACCATTGGACAAGCTTAAAGGATCATTGAAGGATGTCAGTAGTATGTCAGGAGGTTTTGCAAAACGGTTTTTACCGGTTGAATGAAGATTTGTGGGATAATACTTCATTGATTATCAATAATAAATGGCCGTCGGTGAGCTATTGCGTACCCGATAAAGATGGAAGCGCCGGGTTTTCAAAACCGAAAATTGTACTATCTTTTGCCGGACCGGTTGCGGCCGGACAGTGGACAATTGAACCGTTAAATGAAAATTCCATGTTGAGGCTTCTTATGCCGGCCTTGCTTCTTTGTTGCCAGCTCACAGTGCGGGCGCAGCCTCCGTGGCAGTTCGATCTGATCGACAGCCGCAACGGCCTTTCCAGCAACCAGGTCAATTCCATCGTCAAAGGCCCTGACGGCTTTATGTGGATCGGCACCATCGCCGGTCTGAACCGGTATGATGGCCATACTTTCCGCATATTCCGCCATGTGGCGGGCGATTCTTCTACCCTGAACGACGATTTCATCAACCAGGTGGTGCCCGGGCCGCATAATACGCTTTGGGTGCAAACCCCCAACGGCTGGAACCGTTACGATCCGCATACTGAAACCTTTACCGCCCGCGTCCGCCCGCATCTCGCGGCGATGGGCGTCCCCGACGATAATTTCACTGTGATGTGCGCTGATAGCGAAGGCCGCTTCTGGTTTGCGGTGCCGGGAAAAGGGCTCTATGGATACAACCCCGCCGACCGCCGCCGCCTGCCGCCTTTGCCGCTGTATTCGGCGAACGTGGCCGGTATCGCGCCGGGACCGGGCGGTTCCGTTTGGGTGGTGTATGCCGAGGGCGTCCTCGACAGGATAGACCCATCCGCCCGCAAGTGCGTCCACCGCACCGAAGCCATCCGTCAGCTCGATCCCCAACCCAACCCCGCCTACCGGCTCTTTACCGATACGGAAGGCGACGTCTGGATTTACGCCTATGGCACTTCGCGCGGAGCGGCCTGCTACAAGTCCGCTACCGGCGAGCTGGCCATCCTCCGGAAAAATGGCGGCAAAGCGCGGCTCAACAACGATATCATCAACGGTATTACGCAGGACGGTAACGGCCTCATCTGGATCGCGACCGACCACGGGGGCGTAAACGTGCTCGATAAAAAGGATTTTTCCGTCCGCTACCTCGTGAACAACGAGCAGGACGCGCGGAGCATCAGCCAGAACAGCATCAATTCCATTTACCGCGACGATCAGGGCATCATTTGGCTGGGCACTTTCAAAAAAGGGATGAACCGTTATCACGCCGGCATCCCGCGTTTCCCCGTTTACCAGCACCGGCCTAATCAACCCGGCTCGCTGCCTTATAATGACGTCAACCGTTTCGTGGAAGATAAATCCGGCAACCTCTGGATCGGGACCAACGGCGGCGGTTTATTGTATTTCGATCGCGCGGCGAACACCTACACCCGCTATCTCCACGATCCTTCGAACCGCAACAGCATTTCCAGCAACGTAATTGTGAGCCTGCTGATTGACAGGGAAGGAAAGCTCTGGATCGGTACCTATTTCGGCGGCCTCGACTGCTTCGACGGCCAGCGGTTCACCAATTACCGGCATAGCGACGCGGATCCGAACAGCCTGGCCGACGACAGGGTGTGGGAGATTTATGAAGACAGCAGGGCCCGCCTTTGGATCGGCACGCTCAGTCAGGGCCTCATCGGTTTCGACCGTAAGGCCGGCGTATTCAAAAAATACATGCCCCAGGGCTCCAAATCCAATTACATCGCCGCCATCCACGAAGACCGCGCCGGTGATCTCTGGATCGGTACTTCTTTCGGTATCGACGTGATGGACCACCGCACGGGGCTTTTCCGCCACTTCGAGCATCGCGAGCAAGACGCCGGCAGCCTGAGCCATAATAATGTAACCGCTTTTTGCCAGGACAGTCGCGGTATCCTCTGGATCGCCACACATGACGGCCTCAACCGCTGGGACCCCGCGCGCGGGAGCTTCATCCGGTATGGCCGCGAGCACGGGCTGCCCGACAATACCATTCTCACCCTCCTGGAAGACGACGACAAACACCTATGGCTCAGTACACCCAACGGCCTATGCCGCGCCACGGTGCTCTCCTCCGGGGATTCCATCCGGTTGCAGACCCGGAACTTCGATGAGTCGGACGGGTTGCAGGGGCGGCAGTTCAATGAGAACGCCGCGCTGAAAACCCGGAAAGGGGAGCTGGTGTTCGGCGGCGCCAACGGTTTCAATATTTTTGAAACGGCCTCACTACGCAACAGGCCTGCGTCGCCGGAGATTGTATTCACCGATCTGCAATTGTTCAACCAGCCGGTGCTTGCGGGCAAGGAATATAATGGACGGATCGTGCTGCCGCAGTCCATCAGCGCGGCCAGAGCGTTAACATTCCGTTATAACCAGAATGTGTTTACGGTAGAATTTGCAGCGCTGGAGTTCGTGAACCCGCATAAGATCCGGTATGCTTATCAATTGAAAGGCTTTAGCGACGAATGGTTGTATACCGACAGCCGCAACCGTAAGGCAACTTTCACCAACCTGAATCCAGGCCAGTATACATTATTGGTAAAAGCCGCGGGCGACGACGGGCAGTGGAGCCCCGCGCCCCTGGCGCTCAGCATTCGCATACTGCCGCCGTGGTGGCTCACGAAGATCGCCTGGGTGGGTTACGCCCTGCTGCTTATCGCCGCATTGATCGCAGCGCGGCACGGGGTGCTCCGCCGCGCGAGGGCGCGCTTCCGCATCGAGCGCGAGCGTCAGGAAGCGCAGCGGCTGCATGAGCTGGATATGATGAAGATCCGCTTCTTCACCAACGTAAGCCACGAATTCAGAACGCCACTTTCCCTCATCATTTCACCGGTGGAGAAGATGGTGCGCGAATCGAAACAGCCGGAGGAGAAACGCCAGTTCCAGCTCATCCACCGCAACGCGCGGCGCCTCCTCAATATGGTGAACCAGCTGCTGGATTTCAGGAAACTGGAAGAACACGAGCTCCGGCTCGCAAAATCCCCTGGCGATATCATCGCGTTCATCCGCGAGGTGTCTTTCTCGTTTTCAGATATGGCGGAGAACAAAGGGATTGGTTTCGCGTTTCATGCAGGCCGTGACCGGCTGTTCACCACTTTCGACCACGACAAACTGGAAAGGGTGTTGTTCAATTTATTGTCGAACGCGTTCAAATTCACCCAGGCCGGCGGGCGTGTTTCGGTGACCGTAGCGCTGGAAGGCCCGCCCACCGCCGGGCAGCTGCATATCCACGTGGCGGACACCGGCATAGGGATCGCGCCGGAAAAGCAGGAAAAAATCTTCGAACGCTTCTTCCAGGATGCCATCCCCGGCTCCCTGGTGAACCAGGGCAGCGGCATCGGGCTGTCGATCACGAAAGAATTTGTGCGGTTGCACGGCGGATCTGTTTCGGTGGAAAGCAGGGAAAACGAAGGCAGTACTTTTACTGTAATTCTTCCCGTAACGGTATTGCGGGAAGACGCCGAGCCGGTTACGATTGCCGAATGTACGGAAGCGCCCCAGGAAACGCCGGCACCTCCGCCCAACCGGCAAAAAGGGAAACGCAAAACGATCCTGGTGGTGGAAGACAATGAAGATTTCCGCTTCTATATTAAAGACAACCTGAAACCCTGGTACGACGTGCTCGAAGCGGCCGACGGGAAAGCAGGTTGGCAAAAAGCGCTCTCCGGCCACCCGGACCTCATCGTTTCCGACATCAGCATGCCGGAAATGAACGGCATCGACCTCTGCCGCAAAATCCGTGACGACCGCCGCACGACGTCTATCCCCGTCATCCTGCTTACCGCCCTCACCGGCGAAGAGCAACAGCTGACCGGCCTTGAAACCGGCGCCAGCGATTATATGACCAAGCCCTTCAACGTCGAAATCCTTCTTTCACGCATCCGCAACCTGCTCAACCAGCAGGAAAATATCCGCAAAACCTACCAGAAACAAGTGCAGGTAGTGGCCTCCAACCCGGAAACCGCGCCGGTTGAAGACGATTTCGTGCGCAGGGCGCTGGCATACGTGGAACGGCAACTGTCTGACCCCGAATTGTCGGTGGAAGGCCTCAGCCGCGAGATGCTCCTGAGCCGGGCGGCCCTGTACAAAAAACTGTTCACCCTCACCGGTCAGACGCCGGCGGAATTCATCCGCCATATCCGCTTGCAAAGAGCGAAGCAATTACTGGAAAAAGGGAACACGACGGTAGCCGAAGTAGCCTACCAGGTCGGCTTCAACAATCCAAAACTCTTCGCCAAAACATTTAAGGAAACCTATGGCCAGCTGCCCAGCTCGTACCTGAAAAATCGCCAGGCCGAATAAAGAATTATTGATAATCAATTGTTTGGTCGTTTGGGTTGACATTTTGATACCCTTTTATAGACGATCCTGTACCCTCATTTTTGCATAGTGACCGTAGTTTCGGGGCGAACCGATTTACCAACGGAGGATTCCACGCATCCTGAGAAACGATTACTATGGGAGGATATTTATTGACACGTTACAGAAAAGCTGCGGGCTTATTATTTACCTGTTTATTATTGGCGGGCGCCGCAAAAGCCGGGGAAAACGACAAGTTCGTCCGCACCCGAGACGGCGTCATTTTGTACCCGGACGCGCGAACGTCCGGCGGGGTGCAGGCAGTGCGCCTGCAAGTGATAAGGGGCAACATCATCCGGGTGACGGCCTCGCCCGAAAAGACATTTCCCGATCCGAAGAGCCTCATGATTACATTCCAGCCGCAAACTGTTAAGTGGACGCTGGAAGAGAAGGGCGGGTCGCTCGTGCTGAAGGCCCCGGGCATCACCGCAAATATTTTAAAGCAAACGGGGGCGGTGTCCTTTACCGACCCTTCCGGCAAGCCGCTCATCGCTGAAAGAAGCTGGAACGGCCGCGCCGTGGCGCCTGTCGTGTTTGAAGGGCAGCCGTCGTGGAGCATCCGGCAGACATTCGAATCCGGGCCCGACGATGGGTTTTTCGGCCTGGGGCAGCACCAGGAAAGCATATATAATTATAAAGGCCAGCAGGTTTTTCTCTGGCAGAACAATACCGAAGTGGCGGTGCCATTCCTGCTCGGCGCGCGGAATTACGGCGTGCTGTGGGATAATTATAGCTACACGCTGGCAGGTGATGCGCGCGAGCTGATGCCGCTTTCGCGCCTGCGGCTGTTCGATAAAAATGGCAAAGAAGGCTGGCTGACGGCCTCCTACAGCAACGATCGCAAGCAGCCGGAGAACGCGGCGTTCACGAAAGCGGAATCCTTAATCGATTATGCCTGGCTGGACGATACGAAGAAGCTTATTCCCGAGGGTTTTCCCTTGCAGGATGGCGCGATCACCTGGGAAGGCAACATCGTTTCCGGGTTTTCGGGCGACCATCTTTTCCGCGTGGTATACGGCGGGTATGTGAAGATTTGGCTCGACGGCAAGCTGCTGGCCGACAACTGGCGCCAGGCCTGGAACCCGGCTTCCGTTTCGTTGCAATTGCCGCTGGAAAAAGACCGGAAGCATCATCTCAAAATTCAATGGACGCCCGACGGCACCGCTTCCTACCTCACGGTGAAGTGGCTGCCGCCCGCGCCGGCTGCTGACCGCGACGCTTTCACTTTTGCTTCGCAGGCCGGCCGTCAGCTCGATTATTATTGCATCGCGGGGAAGAACGCCGATGAAGTGATCGCCGGTTACCGTACGCTGACGGGCAAGGCGCCCTTGATGCCCCGCTGGGCGATGGGCTTCTGGCAAAGCCGCGAGCGTTACAAAACGCAGGAAGAAGTGCTGCAAACTGCCGCGGAGTTCCGCCGGCGAGGCATTCCGCTCGATAATATCGTACAGGACTGGAGTTATTGGAAAGAAGACGACTGGGGCAGCCAGGATTTCGATCCCGCGCGCTTCCCGGACGCCGATGCCATGATCCGCGACCTGCACGGCAAATACAATACGCGCGTCATGATTTCCGTGTGGCCGAAAGTGTATGAAGGGATCGACGTGTACCGGCAATTCGATAGGAAGGGCTGGCTGTATGCCCGCAACATCGCCGACCGGCAGCGCGACTGGATCGGGCAGGGGTATGTGTCCACCTTTTACGACGCCTTCAATGCTGATGCGCGCCGCGGGTTTTGGGATCTTTTACATACAAAATTATATAAGCGCGGTATTGACGCCTGGTGGATGGACGCCAGCGAGCCCGACATCCTTTCGAACGTATCGCCTGAAAAGCGGTTGGCGCAGATGACGCCGCTTTCCGCGGGGATTGCTGCCGAATACCTCAACGCCTATCCGTTGGAGAATGCGCGGGGGATTTATGAAGGCCAGCGCGCGGTGGATTCCATGAAGCGCGTGTTTTTGCTGACGCGTTCGGGGTTTGCGGGGTCGCAGCGATATGCGGCGGCGATCTGGAGCGGAGATATTGGTTCGAGGTGGGAAGATATGAAAGCGCAGATCATGGCGGGCGTCAATTTTTCGCTGTCGGGCCTCCCGTACTGGACGATGGATATCGGGGGATTTGCGGTGGAAAGAAGATACGAGCTCGGGCTGCCGTCGGACACGGCGGAGTGGCGGGAATTGCAGGCGCGGTGGTTCCAGTTCGGGACGTTTGTGCCGCTGTTCCGCGCCCATGGGCAGTTCCCGTTCAGGGAGGTGTTTAACATCGCGCCGGAAGGGAGCCCTGCTTATGAAACGATGCTGTATTACAACAAGCTGCGTTACCGGTTGATGCCATATATCTATTCGCTGGCGGGGATGACTTACCACCGCGACTATACGATGATGCGCGGGCTGGTGATGGATTTCCCAAATGATAAGTTATCGCGCGAGATCGGGGACCAGTATATGTTCGGCCCCTCGCTGCTGATAAGCCCTGTGTACGCATTCGGTGCGCGGGAGAAGGAGTTGTATTTGCCTGCGGGGCAGGGATGGTATGATTTGTATGCGGGAAAATATGAAGAAGGAGGGAAGCGCATCCGGGTGGATGCGCCCTATGAGCGGATGCCCGTATATGTGAAAGAAGGGGCTATCCTCCCGGCGGGGCCGGCTTTGCAATACACCGCCGAAAAACCGGCGGATACCATCACGCTGTTCGTGTATACCGGCAAAGACGCGGCCTTCGATATTTACGAAGATGAAGATACTACCTACGGATACGAAAAGGGACGATTCAGCAACATTCCCCTGCGGTATAACGAAAGCAAGGGCGAGCTTACGATCGGCGCGCGCAGCGGCCGCTTCCCGGGCATGCGGGAACACCGCATTTTCCGCGTGATCTGGGTCGGGAAAAACCGGGCGCATGGATTTGATCCTGCCGCAGTGGCGGATGTGGAAACCCATTACAACGGACAGGAAATTCGCGTCAAACGTTACCATCAACCAAAATAAACATCTCGGCTTATGACATTTGTAACACCACTATGCAACACCACGTAAACGATCCGCATCACGGCTGATCATCATTCCACAATTCCACTTAAAATGAAAAACATGCAACAAAAAATACCCTCAAAGGTACGGCGGACCGTATTCCGGAAAGCCGTCGCATTACTCTGTTTGTGCCTGCTGGGCGGCATGGCGGCCATGGCGCAGGTGAAAGTAACCGGCCGCGTGACCGACGAAGGCGGCAAGCCCCTGGTAGCGGCTTCCATCCAGGAGTCGGGCACGGGCAACGGCGTGTATTCCGACGAACAGGGGAACTACACGATTACCGTAAAATCCAATGCCGCACTGAATGTTTCCTACGTGGGGTACCTTACCCAGGTTGTTCCCGTCGGCGATAGGAACAGCATCGCAATCATCCTGAAAGTAAACCAGGACCTCAGCGAAGTGGTCGTAATCGGATACGGCACGGCCCGCAAAAAGGACGTGACCGGCGCCATCAACACCATTTCCAGCAAAGACTTCGGTAACAACTCCGCCACCACGCCCAGCCAGCTCCTCGCGGGCAAAGCCACCGGCGTGCAGGTGGTGAATGCCAGCGGTACGCCCGGCAGCGGCGCCAATATCGTCATCCGTGGCGTCGGATCCTTCACCAGTGTAAGCCCGCTCTACGTCATCGACGGTATCCAGGGCGACGCCGGCCTTTTCAATGCCATTAACCCCCAGGACATCGAAAGCATCACCATCCTCAAAGACGCCGCTTCCACCGCGATTTACGGCGCCGCCGCAGCCAACGGCGTGGTGCTGATCACCACCAAAAGAGGGAAGTCCGGCGCGCCGCGCGTCACCTTTTCATCGCAATGGGGCTTCGCCAAAAGAGGCAAGAAGCTCGACGTGCTGAACGCCGCGCAATACCACGAACTGGCGCAGGATTACGCCACCGCGCAATCGGCCACCCTGCCCGCCAAATTCAACAGCCCGGATATCGATATCACGCGCACCGACTGGCAGGATGCCATCTTCCGCACCGGCGGGCTGTCCAACAACGCGGTAAGCGTAAACGGCGGGACGGATCATATTTTGTATAATTTTTCCGCGGGCTACATCAACCAGGAATCCGTGGTGCAGAATTACCGTTACCGCGCGGCCAACTTCCGCATCGGTCTGGAGGAAAGGCTGGGCATTTTCCGTTTCGGGCAATCCCTCAGCGCGCAGTTCCTCCGCAATACCGGCAATTCCGCCGACCTCACGGCCGCGCTCTATATGCCGCCGTACTTCCATGTTTACGACCCCTCCCGCCAGGGAGGCTTCACGGCCGCCACGAACGTCCTCGACCTGAGCAATGCGGGCAACCCGCTGGCGCCCATCATGACTAAAGAATCCGTCAACCGGAATTATCTGCTGTACCCGCAGTTCTTTGGTGAGATCAGGCCTTTCAAATCGCTGCGCGTGCGCTCGCAGATCGCGCTGTCGTATGGCGGCAACAATACCAGCGATTACCAGCTGCCTTTCATCGACGGCAACGACCTGGCGACTGGCCGTTCCGCCACCGAATCGCATTCCAGCTTCAATTGGTACCTGCTCGAAAATTACGCCACCTGGAACCAGGGCTTCGGGAAACATAACCTGGAAGTCACCGTCGGAAATTCCTACAAAGACCGCGGCCGCAGTTCCTTCCTCCGCGCGCAGGGCACAGGAATCGCCAACGACCTGGTGCGCAATATTTCCGTGGCGCTGTCCAACACCGTAACCGGCGCCAATGCCGGATACGGTAACAACAACGTGGGAATTTCGTACTTCGGGCGCCTGGTCTACAGTTACAACGATAAATATGTGCTCACGGCCAGTATCCGCCGCGACGGCTCTTCCGTATTCGGCCCCGCCAACAAATTCGGGAATTTCCCCGGCGTGGGCCTGGCCTGGAATGCATCCAACGAAGAATTCCTCAAATCCGCCGCATTCATTTCCGACCTGAAAGTGCGGGTGAGCTGGGGTAAGACGGGGAACAACAACATCGGCGCGTTCCAGACATCACCGCTCACCTATAGCGGGAGCCCTACCGGCAACCTGGTATATAGTTTCGGCCCTGGCGAAGGTTTCTTTTCCGGTACCACCATCAACGCTATTTCCAATCCCAACCTAAAGTGGGAGGAAACCGTGCAAACTAACGCGGGCTTCGACCTGAGCATGTTCAACAACAAACTCGGCGTAACGTTCGACTGGTATCGCCGCAAGAACAACGACCTGTTGGTGAACGTGCCGATTCCCAACTCTACAGGCGCGGGCCCCGCTACGGGAAGTCCCACGCTGGCGAGCAACGCGGCTTCCGCGCAGAATACGGGCGTGGAGATGGCACTCAATTACAAGAACGAAACCGCGGGAGGTTTCAGCTATAGCATCGGCGTCAACGGAGGTTACAACAAAAACATCGTGAACTCGTTGGGGAACGAATTCGCCGCCCCCATCCGCGACGGCGCCTTCAACCAAAACAGCGCGGCTACCTACACGGCGAAAGGCCATCCCATTGGTTCGTTCTATGGCCGGCTGGTGGATCATGTCGCCATCGACCAGGCGGACATCGACCGGTACAACGACAATGCACGTAAAGCCACCGGCAATCCCACCGCCGTGTACCAGGCGGACGCCAAACCCGGTGATTTCCTTTTCCGGGATATCAACGGCAACGGCTTTATCGATGATGGCGATATGACCATTCTCGGCAACCCTATTCCTAAGTTCGTGTACGGCGGAACAGTGAGTCTGGGTTATAAAAATTTTGATTTCAATACGGCGTTCGCCGGCGTGTCGGGCGTAACGCTGTATAAAGAGCAGAATTACGTGCTGATGGGCACTTCGGCCCTGCACAACGTGAGCACGGAGATGCTCCAGCGCTGGCGCAAGCCGGGCGATGTGGCGAAGTATCCCCGCGCCGGGCAGAACCAGACGGCCAACCTGCAACCTTCCGATTTTTATACTGAGAAAGGCGATTACATGCGTGTAAGGATGATCACCGTGGGATACACTTTCCCCCGCAGTTTCCTGAACAGCTTCAGCAAAGGCGTGGTAAGCAGCCTGCGGCTGTATGTGTCGGGAGAAAACCTGATCACGCTCACTAAGTACAGCGGTTATGATCCGGAGATCAGCGCGCCTTCGGGCTCCAACTTCATCTTCGCGCGCGGCATCGACCGCGGGCAGTTGGGCCAGCCGAAAACAGTGTTGTTCGGATTGCAGGTAGGACTATAATTCCATCACACGAAACCATTTTCAACATGAAAAAGATAATCTCCATTATACTGACCGCGCTCGTGCTCGCAGGGTTCGGGTGCAGCAAGTCGAGGCTGGACGTGGAAAACCCCGGCGCTTACGGCTACGACAACTATTTCACGGGCGCCGCGCAGCTGAACGAAGCCGTGATCGCCACATACGCGGTACTGCTCCACAACGGGATGTGGTCGCGCGAATACTATTTTATTTTCGATCTTATGGGGAATGATGCGGAAAGGGATGCGCCGTTGCAGGGAGACATTCGTCCCCTTTCGGACTTTACTTTCACGCCCGCCAATAGCATATTGACGAACATGTGGGCGTCGATGTACCGGCTGGTGTTGCGTGCCAATGTGGTGATCGATAGGGCTACGGCCTGGGCGCCCGCTGCCGCAGCCGACCAGCAGTTGCAGAAGCAATATATCGCCGAGGCGAAATTCCTCCGCGCCTACGCGAATTTCCACCTGGTAATGCTTTGGGGCAGGGCGCCGCTGCGCAACAGTTACGATGAGAACATCGGCAACCTGTACCCGAAACGCAGTACTACCGCTGAAATCTGGACCGCCGTGGAAAACGATCTCAACGCCGCCATCCCCGATCTTCCTTTCCCGAAAGACCAGGCCGCCGGCGACCTGGGGCGTGTCTCCAAAGGCGCGGCCACCGCGCTGCTCGGGAAAGTGTACCTGTATCAGAAAAAGTGGGCCGATGCGCGTACCACATTACAACCGCTCACCCAGGCGCCTTACACCTACGCGCTGAGCGGAAGTTACGACGCCCTCTTCACCGAATCCAGCCAGTCTAATCCCGAGATTATTTTCCAGGTGATGCATGCCCGGTGGACCGACTGGGGTATCGGTAACCAGTATTATGTTTTTGGCGGACAGGAAACCTGGGGCGGCAAAGCCACCCACAGCGACCGCGCGCAGGAATACGGCTTCAACGATTGGCGGAACGTGTTCGTGTCCGAATCACTCGTGAAAGCGTTCAAATACACTACCCAGGCCGGGTTGCCCTACACCGATCCGCGCGCCAAATCGGTGTTCTATGGTGATGCGGCCAGCGGTGGCAAAACGGATTACTGCAACCAGTGCCCGGAAGGTACGCAGGCATATCCCTTTGCGGAAAGCCAGGGAGGTTACCGCTGGAGGAAGTACCAATATTATGAAAATGTGAAAAGCTATGGTGGGCCCGCGAGTGGTGTGAATTCGCTGGTGATCCGTTATGCGGATGTGCTGCTGATGCTGGCGGAAATATACATCCAGGAAGACAATGCCGAAGCCGCGCGGCCTTTCATCAACCAGGTACGCGGCAGGGTGGGGGCGTTCCAGTACACTACGCTCGGAAACAAAGCCAACGCCACCGCGATCCTCATGCGCGAGCGCCAGCTCGAACTGTCGGGTGAGCAGAGCCGGTACTTCGACCTGCTGCGCTGGGGCGTGATCAAAACCGTCCTCAACGCCGAACTGAAAGCACAGTATGGCGCGGAAACTTTCCAGGATAAACATGTACTGCTGCCCATTCCGCAGCAGGAAAAAGATACCAACCCCAATGTGGCGAATGATGTCGCCAATAGTTGGAACTAGGTGGAATCGTGTATTTTGGTGCAGGCAGGCCGTTGCGATTTATGGTCTGCCTGTTTTTTATTAGTTCATCCGCGGCTCGATGTAGAGCGTGTTGCTGGCCATGTCCCACTCAGAAACATGCGTGGGCGAAACTACCCGCAGCGATGGCTGGTCGAACGCTTTGGGATATAGCATGAGCGTGCAGATATCCGTGGCGGAGATGTATGGGGAATTGGATTTTCCGTGGATATGCCCGGAGGATTTGCGGCCATGGGGCACCATGAGCGGGTTGGTATGGAATTCGGTGCGGTTGACAAGCGTGTTGTTTTGGTCGAACTCCAGCAGGTAATCGTTCCCCAGCACGAAAACGTTGCTGCGCACGGGAACCGACATCACGTATACTTTCCGGGTGTTACCTTCCACGATGGGCACCACGGAAAAGTAGGTGTCGCGCACTTTTTTGAAGCCAGGGTCGGTCTTCAGCATGTCGGTTACCAGGTTCCAGAGTTCCCAGATGGCGGTTTCCTGGGCGGTCATGTGGCGGCCAACTTCCATGTGTGCGGTTTGCGGCCTGCCGGATGCGTCGAACCGGAAACTGGTGACCACGGGGTTTTGGCTGGAACCGCGGTGGGGCATGATCAGGGTAAACTCCTGGCCATTGCGGTAGCTGAGGTAATCGCTGGCGCGGAGCGATACGCGGCCCGTGGTATCGGCTTCTATCAGTTCGATACCGGTTTTGCAGATCTGGATGTGTTGGTAGAGGAGCATTCCTTCCGCACGGATGGAATCGGCGATCATCGCGAGGTTTTCCTGGGCGGAGGTGTGTACGGAACACACCGCTCCCAATGCGATCAACAGGATTTTCTTCATAGGATAGGATATAATACCCCGGAAATATACGATAATCCGGGAAACCTCATAGCCTCCGGAGGCAAATCCGTTAACCCAAACCCCGCATCCGTTAATTTCCTGTTCTTTACAGTCGTTTATTTCGTCAACTTCGTTGTCAAAGCAGAGGAGTTGTTCTATGATAACAGGTTGGATATTCGGCGCGGTCGCATCGGGGCTGTTGATCATGTGGGGGGTAAGATCGTATGGATGTACGGTCCGGCTGCGTAAACGATTGACGGCTCAGGCAGAACTGCTCCGCAAGCAAGGGGCTGAATTGGAGAGAATGGAGGGTTTGTTGGGATTGAAATTGTTGCAGGCGAGGCTCAACCCCCATTTTCTCTTCAACTCCCTCAATTCCATCCAGTATTTTATCAGTCTGGACGATAAAAAAACTTCCCTTCAATACATCGGGAGGTTTTCGGCGTTTCTCCGCAAAATGATACAGTTTGGCGACGAAACGGCCATCCAGCTGCACGACGAAACGGAACTGGTGCGCGATTACCTCTTGCTGGAGCAATATCGCTTCCCCGATCGTTTCGATTTCGTTATCATGACTTTAGGCGATGCCGGACTGGAAGAAGTGCCTCCTTTCCTTACGCATCACCTGGTGGAGGAAGCACTCTACAAAGGCGTGCTCCATCTCGACCGCTCGGAAAAAGGAATGATTCGCATAGAAGTAAGACCGGAAGGAGACAGTATCCGCATGGAAATCACCGACAACGGCATTAACGGGCATTTCGGAAAAGACATGGAAAGCCATGCCGCCATGCTCGAAGAACGCATCAACCGATTCAACGCCCTCCATACCCGGAACATCCGGCTCGAAAGCCGGAAGGCTGTCGACGGATCGGGGCGCGAAAACACGACCGTCGTCACCATCCGATGAAAAAAACACCGTATCTTGTTACCACCTCAAAACCCTTATATGAAATGCAAAGCGCTCATTGTGGAAGATGAAATCCTGAGCCGCGAGTTTCTTTCCAATATGGTCCGCGAGCACTGCCCGCAGCTGGAGCTCGCCGGCACCGCGTCCACTGTCGACGAAGCGGTGCAGATGATCGAAACCCTTTCCCCGCAGCTGGTATTCCTGGATATCGAAATGCAGACGGGCACGGGATTCGATGTGTTGCAGCGCGCTTCCGGCCATAAGTTCCACGTCATCTTCACCACGGCGTTCGACCACTACGCTATCCGCGCCATCAAATTCTCCGCCGTCGATTACCTCCTCAAGCCCATCGCCTACGACGAGCTGCAGGAAGCAGTCGCCAAAGCCCTCCGGCAAATGGAATCCACCGGCGAAGATAACCGCCTCGACCTCCTCCTTAAAAATATTTCCCGCCCCGCGGGCGACGATTTCTGCATCAGCCTTTCCACTTCGGAAGGCGTTGATTTCGTGCCGCTTTCGACCATCATCCGCCTCGAAGCCAAGGGCCCATATACCATCTTTTTCCTAAAAGACGGCCGGCAGATCATGGTGAGCCGCAACCTGAAAGAATACGAAAACACCTTGCAGGAATACGGTTTCTTCCGCATTCACAATTCCAACATCATCAACCTGAAAGATGTAAAACGCTGGGTGAAGACCGACGGTGGCTACGCCATCATGAGCGACGGCGCGATGGTCGCCATTTCCCCTAAAAAGAAGGAAGATTTCATGACATTGATGACAAAGCGGATGGTGTAAGCTGCCGCAGTTCTTCCATCGCCTGTTCCATCACTTGCCTGATTTTTTGCAGTTGTGCGGGCGCGGCTGTCCGGTTTTGCTGGAGGGCGCGCAATTCCGCGCCGATATGCTCTGCCAGTCCGAAAAAGCCTGCGGAAGTGCTCAGGGTATGCGCGATTTTGTAGAGTTGTTCCCCGTTGCCGGCGGCTGCGGCTTTTTCGAGGGCTTTGATGTCTTTGGGGGCTTGCTGCAAAAAGGTGCGGATCATCTCCTGCATGAACGCTGCGTTGTAGCGCGTTTGCTCACGGAGGAAGCGGAGATCCGCCACGGAAGCAGGCCGGTTGCCGGCGATGACGCTCAGCAGTTCCTGTTCGCGAAAAGGTTTGGACAGGTATCCGTTCATTCCCGCGGCGAGACATTTTTCCTTTTCACCGCTGAAAGCGTGTGCGGTGATGGCCACGATGGGGATCTGCAACGCCAGCTCCTCGCGGATCTTGCGGGTGGCGGCGTATCCGTCCATCCCGGGGATCTGGATGTCCATGAGAATAAGATCGACGGTATTCTTACGCAGCCAGGCGAGGGCTTTGGTTCCGCTGTTGACGCCGAATGCCGTGTAGCCGTTGTTTTCCAGCATGAGCCGGGTCATTTTTTGGTTGAGGACATTGTCTTCCACCACTAAAACCCTGCAACCCGCGCCCCCTGCGGCGGCAGCTTCGGGCTGGCGCTGTTCCCCGAACGACGCGGCTTTTACGAAAGGAAGTTTCACGATAAACTCCGTTCCTTTTCCCGGCTTGCTTTCCAGCGAAATGGAACCGCCCATGATCTGCGCCAGCTCCCGCGCGATGGCGAGGCCCAGCCCCGACCCGCCGAACTTCCGGGAGATAGCCGTATCTGCCTGGGTGAACCGCTCGAAAACGGCGGCCTGTTTGGCGGCGGAAATCCCGATGCCGGTGTCGCGGATACGGAACACGGCGCGCAGGGAATGAGGAGTGTCCGCTTCGACGGTACAGGTGATGGCGATGCTGCCTTTTTCGGTGAATTTGACGGCGTTGCCGATGATGTTGAGCAATATCTGGGACACGCGCATGCTGTCGCCCAGGAGCGGCTGCGCGAGTGGCTCGCTGATTGTGCAGGTATATTCCAGCTCCTTGCTGCGTACTTTGGGATCGAGCATGAGGCCAATGGCATGTAACATCTGCGGGATGTTCAGCGGCGCCGCGGCCACCGTGATTTTACCGGCGTCCAGCTTGCTGAGGTCCATGATGTCGTTGATGGTCGACAATAAATTGCTGCCCGACGTACAAATGGCTTCCAGGTATTCGTTCTGCCGTGACGACAACCGCGTTTTCTTCAACAGTTCCGTAAAACCCAGAATGGCGGTCAGCGGCGTTCGCAGCTCATGGCTCATGTTCGCCACAAACTCCGATTTCGCTTTCGACGAATCTTCCGCCATCACCCGCGCTTTTTCCAGTTGTTCTTCAATGGTTTTCCGGAGGAAGAAAGTCGGAATATCTGCCTGGCTCACGGAAGCCGCCGGGGCACCGCTTTCCTGCGATAATCTTTTGAGATGCTCGTTCATCTTATGCGGCGGCGACATCACGAAGGTGCATTGCGCGTCTCCCTTCGCGCGGCAGCTGACTTCCACGGCGGTGAGCGGCAGCCCGAAGCTTTCCTGGCACCAGCCCGTGGAATATCCCGCGCTCATGATGCATACCGGTGCATCCGATTTTGCGCCGGCCCGCACCCACGCATCCGCTTCAAACGAAAACGGATGGTGGTAATGCAGGAAATAATTATCGTCGGGCGTGGGCGAACTGGTGGGCAGGATGTCCACAAAAGCCCAGCCCGTATAAGCGAAATGCACCGGCCCCGCCGACAGGCGCGACAACGGGTCGGTGACATTCATTTTGGCGTGAAAAGCCTTGGCGTCGTTGATGCCGATGGCATGCGAAATATCGAACAGGAAATCGCGCCCGATACCGAAAGCCTCGATCTGGCTGCGGTCGGCATACAAGTGCATGATGCTGTCGAGAAAATCTTTGGAAAAAGCCGAAGCCCTCACCAATACATATCGCTCGTCCGAAATCTCGATGGTGCCTTCGGATGGGCGCATGCGGATGTCGGAGAAATACGCTTTCACTTTTTCTTCCGCAGCGCGGAAATAAGGACTGAACTCCGCCGGAACTTTGACGGAGGGGGCATCGGTAGTTGGCAGAGGATGCGGGGCGGAAGCGGCAGCTTCCAGTTCCCTGATCCGGTTTTTCAATGCTGCAATTTGATCAGTTGCTTTCATGTTTTTCAGGCAATGGCGTCTGCAGGACGAACGGCCGTCCGCGACCGGGGTATTTCCTTCGGGGAATCTCCCAGTAAAATACGATAATCTTTCGGGTTGATGGGCTTAAAAAATTCGTAAGGAATCCAACGGGTGGCAGTTGTGCGCAGGCCCATGTCCCGCATCAGCTGATCCAGATGCATGAAGTTGAAAGGCGCCACGCAGGTGCCACTGAACTCCCCGGCAATTGGCCGCCCTGTTTTCCGCCAGTTGTCCATATAAGCCATATCGTCGCGGATCTGTTCGGGAGCGGGAAGGCGCAAACTTCCTTGTGCGTAACGCAGCAGCCAATGGGCTGCCACTTCGGATGTGAGGGTAGTGAACAGGCTGGAATTGTATCCCACGAATCCAAGGTTCGGGACATTGGGGTGTACTATGTTGCGGAACAGTCGGAAGTGGCCTTTTTCGCCGATAATATGTTTGCGGTCTTGCTCGTCGAGGAAGTGCAGGGTTTGACGGAAGCCTGTTCCGCAAACAAGTAAGTCGGCCTGGATCGTGGAGCCGTTCGCGAGATGGATCGTATCGCCGTCGATCCGCGCGATTTTCGTTTGTTGCGCCCGGATAGCACCGCTTTTCACCTTTTCATAAAACCCGACGGGCGCCACGCCGAGGCTGCAGCTGATCTGGTCTTCTATTTTATGGGAAGGGAGCATATTACAGGCCTTGAGGTTGAATTGTTTTTTCAGCAACAATTCCAGTCCGCGCCATTGCATCCAGACCATCGGTTTGCCTGCGCTGTGCAGGAATTTCTGGAACGCGGTTTTGCGGGGTGCGTTGAAGAAAGCTTCGGAGAAGCGCGAGAAAAGCAGGTAACGCATATTGATGAGGTTGCCGAAGTAACGCGGTACTTTCCATTGTGCTTTTCGGAACAACAGGTGGCATTCGGTGGCGTTGTCGGCCGCCAGCGTGGCCACGTCGGTAGCGGATTTGGCGAATCCCACCACGGCAACGCGTTTGTTTTTCAGTATATCCGGACCGGCCACCTGGCTGGAATGGAGGATTTTTCCTTTGAACGTATCCGCGCCGGGGAAGTCAGGGATGCTCGGGGTGCTGAAAGTGCCGGTGCACACGGCCACGAAATCGAAAGTGAGCGTATCGGTTTGTCCGGACGGAAGGTCGGTGACATCGGCCAGCCAGGCGTGGTCTTCCCGCCGCAGCCACGAGACGGCCGTGTTGAAACGGATATTGGGCAGTACGCCGAAGTGTTCCGCGTAGGCATGGAGGTATAGCTGTACCTGTTCGCCTGAGGGCCAGAGGGGATAATCCTTGGGCATGGGGAAGTCGGAGAAGGCGTATTCGTCGCGGGTGGTTTGGGTGGCTACGCCATGATAGGAGCGGCTCTTTTCCCATACGCCACCGATGGCGGCGGCCTTTTCGATGATGGTGACGCGGTATCCCGCGCGGAGAAAGGTTTTCGCAGTAGCCAGGCCGCTCAGGCCTGCGCCGATGATGCCGATGTGTTGCATAACAGTGGGGTTTAGTACCGTGAAATTAGCGGTGCGCCCGCCGGTTCCGGCGGACCGATTAATGATTGCGGCCTCCCGGTTAACCCAAAAGCGGTTCCCGTTAATTGCGCTCCCCGCGACAGGGAACGTTGCCGCACTTTTACAAAAAAGTTACCCCATTATGTTAGCAACCACCTCTTCCTACCAATTCCTGCGCCGCATCATCAGCAACGGCGGCCCCGAAGCGCGCGAATACGCGGCGCTTAACGAAGTCTTCGAATCCATCGCCGCATCCCTCCGGGCCGGTGAGCTTTCGGAAACAGACAAAGCAGCCTTGTACCAGGGCTTTGGTTCCCACGAAGAAATCGGCCATACCATCCTCGGCCACGCACGCGCCAAACCCTTCGGCTACGCCGGCGATTTTCTCATCATCGATAAAATCTACCGCGAAGAAGTAACGGCCGACCGGCAACTCCGCAAATGGGACGAGTTCTGGCATCAACAACCCGCCACCCGCGCTGTCCGCAACCGCAAGGATTACTTCATCCGCATGATCCGCAGAACGCTCCGTGGCACAACATCCGCCAGCCTGCTCAATATTGCCAGCGGCCCCGGCCGCGACCTGGCGGAAGCCTACGCCCGCATCGATCCCTCGCGGCTGCGGACGATGTGTGTGGAAGCCGACGACAAGGCCATCGCATATGCCACGGAACTGAATGCGGCGCACCTGGACCAGGTGGAATTCATCCACCGCAATGTGTTCCGGTTCGATACCCACCAGCGATTCGATATCGTATGGAGCGCGGGCCTGTTCGATTATTTCGAAGACGGGGTTTTCGTTCGCCTGCTGCAAAAGATGATGGGATGGGCGAAACCCGGTGGCGAAGTAATTGTCGGCAATTTCGGCGACCATAACCCCACACGCGGATACATGGAGATCATCAGCGAATGGTACCTCATCCACCGTTCCGCTACGCATTTGCGCGAACTGGCGCTTCGTGCCGGCGCAGCTCCGGAAAAAATCAAAGTGGAGCGAGAGCCCGAAGGCGTGAACCTATTCCTGCATGTGAGCGTGTAATCATAGGCAAAGCCCGCGATTTTTTTTATTTTGGGACATCCTAACCAAACCCGGGATGTTCCACCATGCCAAACTATCGCAATTACCTCCGCCTCCTCTGCCTTGGATTGATACTGCCGGTTGCGGCATTCTCCCAGAAAGAAGACCGTAAACTTACCGCCAAACTCACGGAATTGGCCGGCGCCTTTCACGGCGAGGTGGGCATTTACGTCGAGCATCTCAAAACGGGCCGCTTCGTGGCTATCAACGCCGACACGGTATTTCCTACTGCCAGCATTGTAAAAGTACCGTTGCTGGTGGGATTGTTCGATAAAATCGAGAAAGGGGAGCTCAAATACCACCAGCCGAGGGTGTACCGCGATTCCGCGAAGTACGGCGGCTCGGGGATCATGCAGTTCTTTAAAGACAGCGCGGCCACGGAAGTGAGCGTGCTGGCCGCGCTCATGATGTCGTACAGCGACAATACCACCTCGCTCTGGAACCAGGCCCTCGCGGGCGGCGGCCAGCGCGTGAACGAGATCATGGAACAATACGGTTTCAAAAATACCCGCGTCAATTCCCGCACTCCCGGCCGCCAGGACATCTGGAAAATCTACGGATGGGGGCAGACCACACCCCGCGAAATGGCGCGCCTGGTCAAAATGATCTTTAAGGGGGAAATCATCAGTCCGGCAGCGAGCGACCGCATGTACCGCCTGATGTGCAGGGGATATTACGACGAATCCTCTCTATCCCAGATTCCGCCCTATGTGCAGGCCGCCCATAAAACGGGATCGGTAGACGCTACGCGGTCGGAAGTGGTGCTGGTGAATGCGCCGCACGGCGATTATGTTTTCCATGTAGCCACGAAAAATAATAAGGATCAGCGTTGGGCGGATGACAATGAAGCCGTGGTCCTGATCCGCAACGTTTCCGCCGTGATCTGGAATCATTTTGAACCGAAGAGCAATTGGAAGCCGTTGTATACGGTTTACAAGTGATTCATTTCGTAGACTTTCTCGAGGAGATCGATCTTTTCCTGCTCCGGCATGTCCGGGGCTTTGATCATGCAATTAAAGAGGAGATTGCCGCGGGTGCCGAACAGGAAATACATGTTCTGCTGCCCGTTTTTCGCTTGCCAGCAGATATAGGCTTTTTCACGGTTTTCAGAGAGCTTGCGGACGGTCATACGGGCTTCGTCGCGAAGCGTGCGGCTGTCCCAGTTGTAATAGGCAAGGGCATTTTCAAAATCGGTGCGCTCGCGTACGAATACATCCAACGCTTCGCCGGGCATGACGCAGATCGCTATAACGGTGGAGTCGGCATTGGTGAAAGTGACTTGTTGCTTCGCGTCGCGCACGCCTTCCCGGATAAACCATTCGCCGGCAAGACGGAGTTCAGGCTGGTAACGGTTGTATTTCACAACGGTGGTGTCCTGTACGGCGTGGAAGGCGTAGCTGAATTCGCTGCAATCGGTGGTATCGGTCAGTTCGAGCCGGCCGTCCACCAGTTTGCCATGGAGGTATGTGGAAGTACCTCCGGCCTGCCCGGTAGTGATGGCTTTTTCGTTGGAGAGGTGCATGACCAGCTGGCCATCCTGCACCGTATAGGTCCCTTTTTGCGCGTATTTCCTGTAACGGCCGAACCATCCCGCCACGCTCCGGGCGTCGTCGGATGTCACGGATTGCAGAATTACTGCCCCATCGGGGTAAAAACGAAGGTAAGTGTGGACGTCTGCGGATTGATCGGACACATGACCGGTCCTGGCGGAATAAATGCCGTCAAAATGAAGGTTTTGCGCCTGCAGAACGGGGGTCTGCATGACGAAAACACACACGAGAGCTAAGATACGCGCTGGCATATGATGTAACAGTTATAGGTAGTCTGAATGTTGAATTTAATTTACAACGAATTTTCCATATAAAATCATGTTCGTGTCATCGTTTCGGAAACAAATTTGTTGCTGATTTGTAAAGTCTTGACATACTAATACTTGCCGCATGGATTTTCACCCTATTGCAACCGATGAATTGCTACGGCAGTTCGGGACAAACCCCTCTGCGGGCGTTTCCCCTGAAAAAGCGGAACAGCTCCTGGCCGAGCACGGGCCCAACGAACTTTCCGCCACCCAACGGGAATCTCTTTGGCTGATCCTCCTCCACCAGTTCATGAGCCCCGTGATTTACCTCCTGCTCATCGCCATGGGCATGTCCCTGTTCTTCCGGGAGTGGCTGGACGCCATCGCCATCGCCGTGGTGATCCTTCTCAACGCCCTCATCGGCTTCATCATGGAATTCCAGGCGGAAAAAGCCATGGACGGCCTCCGGCAGATGACCACCCAAACCGCCCGCGTGCTCCGCGGCGGCAAAATAACCGAAATCCCCTCCACCGCCATCGTCCCGGGCGACCTCCTACTGCTCGATGCCGGCGATATGGTCCAGGCCGACGGCCGCCTGCTCGAAGCCACGAGCCTTCAGGCCGACGAGTCCGCCCTCACGGGTGAATCCCTCCCGGTCGACAAATCCCCCGGCGAGCTGCCGGAAGACACGCCCCTGGCCGAAAGGTCTAACATGGTATATAAAGGCACCTTCATCCGCAACGGCAATGCCAGGGTGCTGGTGACGTCCACCGGCATGAAAACCGAGCTGGGGCATATCGCGCACCTGGTGGCAGGGGCGCAGAAGTCCGCCACGCCGCTGGAAAAGAAGCTGGAAAGCTTCAGCAAGCGCCTGATCGGCATCACGGTGGTGATCGTTATCCTGATCTTCGGCGCGGGCGTCCTCAACCAGGTGCCCATCCTGGAAATGCTGAAAACCTCCATCGCGCTGGCCGTGGCGGCCATCCCCGAAGGCCTGCCCGTAGTGGCTACGCTCAGCCTGGCAAGGGGGATGATCAGGATGGCGCGGCAAAATGTAATTGTCAAAAAACTCTCGGCTGTGGAAACCCTCGGCGCCACCACGGTCATCTGTACCGATAAAACCGGCACCCTCACGGAAAATAAAATGCAGGTCACCGAAGCGCAGCAGCCCGGAGCCACCTGGAAGCAGAGCGAAGAAGCCCCGGAAAACGACGCCTTCCGCCTGCTCCGGGAAACGGCCGTATTGTGCAATAACGCCATAATCGACGGTGATAAAGAAATCGGCGACCCCATAGAAGTGAGCCTCCTGCAGTTCGCGGACGAAACGGGAGACAACGCGGAGATCATCCGCGAAGGCTTCAAAAAGCTGGATGAAGCCCCCTTCAACTCCGACACCCGCGTGATGGCGACGCTGCACCAGGGCGAGGAGCAATTCCGCGTGTCCGCCAAAGGCGCAACGGAAGACTTGCTCGGCTACTGTACCGCAATCTGGAAAAACGGGGCGCTGGCGCCGCTGTCCGACGAAGACCGGCAGTTTTGGATGGCAGCCACGGAGCAACTGGCGGCATCGGGACTTAAAACCCTCGGCTACGCCATCCGGGAGGCGAACGACCAGCCCGGGGAAATGCTGGAAGAACTGGTGTTTCTCGGCATAACTGGTTTCATGGACCCGCCGCGCGCCGGCGTAAAAGAAGTGATCCGGGAATGTCATGGCGCGGGCATCCGGGTGCTGATGCTCACGGGCGACCATCCCGCCACGGCGGCCACGATCGCGCGGCAGCTGGATATCGTGCGGGAAGGGCAGAAGCCCGTGGTAACGGGGCGCGAGTTGGAGAAAGCCCCGGAAGTCTGGGAAAATGCCGCCGTTTTTGCGCGGGTTAGCCCGAAGCAAAAACTAGACCTGGTGAACGGTTTGCAGGAAGACCATCACATCGTAGCCATGACGGGCGACGGCGTCAACGACGCGCCGGCGCTCAAGAAAGCGGATATCGGCATCGCAATGGGCATCCGGGGCACGCAGGTGTCGCAGGAAGTGGCGGATATGGTGCTGAAAGACGATGCATTTGCATCCATCGTGATGGCGGTGCGCCAGGGTAGGGTGATCTTCACCAATATCCGCCGGTTCATCATTTTCCTCTTGTCCTGCAATTTGAGCGAGCTGCTGGTTATCGGGCTGGTCGCCACTTTCAATATTCCTTTCCAACTGGTGGCGATTCAAATTCTTTTCATCAACCTAATCACAGACGTGTTTCCCGCTATGGCATTAGGTTTTACGGAAGGCGACGCTACTGTGATGCAGAAACATCCCCGCGACCCGCGCAAGCCTATCCTCAGCCGCAACGGCTGGACTTGGATCTGGGTGTATGCCGCCGTCATCGGCGGAAGCGCCCTCGGCGCAGCGTTTACGGCGGAATATTTCCGGGAAGGAGCGACGGATGTGATGGCGGCGAACAACGTACTTTTCTACACGCTCATCCTTTCCCAGCTCCTGCACGCTTTGAATATGAAAGAGCCGCGCGAGAAGTTCCTCGGCGGCCCGGTGATGCGTAACAAATATCTCATCGGATCGATCTTCCTCAGTGCGGGCGTTACTTTGCTCTGCCTCTTCATTCCTCCCGTAGCGAAAGCATTGCGGTTGCAGATGATGCCGGCGATAGACTGGTGGCTGACGCTGGGTTTCAGCGTGGCGTCGTTGCTGGTGGTGCGTTTGTTGTCGGGGATTTTTATGCGGAAATAATCAATAAATGGAAAAATCCGGCCATTCGCAGTTTTCGGAGTAATAGCAACTGAGTGTTTTATGCGTATGCCTCCAGTCGAGGCAATAAATAAAGCATGCGAAAACATCAGTATCCTCTGGCACAAAGCTGATGCCTTTAAATTTTAGTTTGCGCATCATCTGGATGTGCGGTGGAGCCGGGTCCTGCCCGTCGATGAAAGCGTCGTGAAACTGGGGCTGCAGCGTCTGCAATACTTTTTCAGCGTATTGCGCCATAATGCCGCCGTCTTCCTGCAAAGCCTGGGCTTCAATAAGCGACCTGTTTTGCTGGTCGAGTTCATCGATACGAGCCAATATATTTTCGACTTTAACGAGCAGCGCTTCGGAAACGGGCGCGCCTGTAAAGGTAAGGTCCACATTTAGGTAATCGTCTTTCCAATCCTTATAAATGTCGTAAAAGGATGCCGGGTTTTCCTGGTCGATCGCCCCGAAACCGTTTATGTAGTAGTCCATATGCGACAGGTTTTCTTAAAAATAGCATAGTAGGACTATTTCCAGGTATGTATGCGGCAGTTTAGGGTGTTGGCATGGCGGTTTGACAGGTTGTAAAGCAAAACGGCCCCGTTTCCGGAGCCGCCTGCAAGCGATAGAAGAAAAGATTATTCGGACCGCAGGCTCTTGACGGGGTCCGTCATCGCCGCGCGGATGCTTTGTGTGCTGATGGTAAAAAGTGCGATGCTCATGGCGCCGATACAGGTCAGGGCGATCGTCCACCAGGAGATATCGGTCCGGTATTCATAACTGTTCAGCCAGCGTTGCATACCGAACCAGCCTACCGGAACGGCGATCGCCAGGGCGATGAGCACGAGGGCGGCGAAGTCGGCAGACATGAGCCGCCACAGGCTGAACACCGAAGCGCCCATTACTTTCCGCACCCCGATCTCCTTGGTGCGTTGCTCCGCCATGAAACTCGCCATGCCAAAGAGCCCCAGGCAACTGATAAAGATCGCCAGCACGGCGAAATAGGCGGACAACTGGCCAATTCTTTGCTCGGAAACGAACTTCAATTTGTATTGCGCGTCCACGAAATCGTACATAAATGGCATGCCGGGATTATGTTTCGCGAAAACAGCTTCCAGCTTTTTCAGCGATTCCGCCGTGGGTTTATCCGGGTTCAGGCGCATCAGGAACACGTTGCCGCCGCCACCGTCGATATGCCAGATCGTGCGGAATATCGGTGTATACGGCGATCCCATCAAAATATCTTTTACCACTCCTACGATAATATAGGGCTTACCGTCTTTCTTAATGGTTTTGCCGATGGGATCTTTCAGCTGCATAAACGCTACCGCGGATTCGTTCAGGACAACGCCGTTGGAATCGGATGCAAACTGTTTCGAGAAGTCGCGGCCCTGCACTACCTGCCATTGCACCGCCTTGCCGTAATCGTGGGATACGTCCACCGCCGCGAAATTGCCCTGCGCACCCGGCGCCATTCCCTCCCAGGTGTAACCGTTATTGATCATCTGAACGTTGTTAGGCGGCCCCGAAGCATTGGCGACTTCCGTCACCGCGCCGGACGCCATCGCGTCATTGCGGATCACATCATAGTGCGAGCGCAATTCGTTGGTGGACATGAATGTGTACACCAGGCCTTCCCGGTTATAGGACACCGGCCGGTCCTGCGCGTGGCGGATTTGTTTGAAAACGATGATGGTGCCGATGATGAGCACGACAGACACGGTGAATTGCAATACCACCAGCGCCTTGCGCGGGATGGCGGCGTTGCGGCCCGCTTTGAACGTCCCTTTCAATACTTTCACCGGTTGGAATGAAGAAAGATATAAAGCGGGATAACTGCCTGCGAGCAAGCCCGTCAAGAGGATAATCGCCACGCCTGCCAGCCAGAACACCGGTTCACCGAACGGCATGGACATATGCTTGCCCGCCACGGTATTGAACGCGGGAAGGGCTGCCTGTACCAGCGCTACCGATAAAACGAACCCGAAGCATGCGAGCAGGGTGGATTCGCAGAAGAATTGCATGATGAGCTGCGTGCGATGCGAGCCCACGGCTTTCCTGATCCCCACTTCCCGCGCGCGCTTTTCGCTGCGGGCGGTGCTGAGGTTCATGAAATTGATACAGGCCAGCAGCAGCACGAATATGCCGATCGTCCCGAAAAGCCACACAGAGCTGATTCTCCCGCCGATATTCTTTCCGTTTTTCCATTCACCGTATAAATGCCAGTTAGCCATGGGCCAGAGAAACACCTGTGCGTTGAAGGCTTTCTCCTCTTCGCGGACTTTTTCCAGCTTCACGTTCCGGATTTTCGCTGAAACCGTTGCCAGGTCTGCATGATCGGCCAGCTGGGCGTAAGTTTGCGTGAAATTCGAACGCCAGGGGTTGTCCATTTCCCGGATCCAGGGATTGATGTTGAGGAACAATGACCATGGACAGATGAACTGAAGGTTGCCGAACTCCGAATTCTCTGGAAGGTCTTTATATACGCCCGTTACTTTTACGGGCATTTGGTTGTTGAGTTTGAGTATTTGACCGAGGGCTTCCTTGTCGCCAAAAAATGCCTGTGCGGAAGTTTCGGATAATAGGATGGAATTCACATCTTTCAGTCCGTCGCGGGTTCCCGTTATCATCTCCAGCGATAGCATTTCCGTAATCCCCGGTTCGAAGAAGGTGCCCACGCGCGTCTGTCCTTTGCCATCGTGGGAGAGCACATAACCGTCGTTCCAGCCAGCCTGTACAATGTGCTTGAAATCGCTGCCGTATTTTTCCCGGATGGCCTCGGCCATGAGCCAGGGATTGGCCGTTTGGGTGTTGGTGACGCCGTTGAACGTTTGGTGTTGCATCACCTGTACAATCCGGTCGTAGTGTTCGAAATTTTTATTGTAAGTCAGTTCATCGCGCAGCCAGAGCCCGATCATCAGGGCAACAGCCATACCGATCGACAATCCCGCGATATTGATCAGTGAGAAGGTTTTGTTTTTCAGGAGATTCCTCCAGGCGATTTTAAGGTAGTTGCGGATCATATGCTACGATGCGCCAATTGGCATGGCGGCTGTTTTGTCAAAGAAATCAATTTTTATTCGGGACGCAGGGATTTGACGGGATCGGTCATCGCCGCGCGGATACTCTGCGCGCTTACCGTCATCAGGGCAATGGCAATGGCCCCGAGCGCGGTGAAGCTCACCATCCACCACGATATTTCCGTACGGTAGTCATATCCTTCCAGCCAGCGCTGCATGCCCAGCCAGGCAGCCGGAATGCCGATCAGCAACCCAATCAGCACGAGCATCACGAAATCGGCTGTCATCAAC
Organism: Chitinophaga pollutisoli; assembly: GCF_038396755.1. Classification (NCBI taxonomy): domain Bacteria; kingdom Pseudomonadati; phylum Bacteroidota; class Chitinophagia; order Chitinophagales; family Chitinophagaceae; genus Chitinophaga; species Chitinophaga pollutisoli. Next base: position 4,827,891 of record NZ_CP149822.1, read on the forward strand.
CGCCACAGGCTAAACACCGATGCGCCCATCACTTTACGCACACCAATCTCCTTTACGCGCATTTCCGCCATAAAACTCGCCATCCCGAAAAGCCCCAGACAGCTGATAAAGATAGCCAGACCGGCGAAGTATGCGGAAAGTTTTCCGATCCGCTGTTCCGACAGGAATTTCTGCTTGTACTGCACGTCCGCGAATTGGTAAGTAAAAGGCACACCCGGAGCGTGTTTTTCAAACACCGCCTGTAATGCCGCAATAGAACCGGCGACAGGTTTTCCGGGATCCAGTCGCAACAGGAATGCGTTGCCGCCACGGTTCGAGAAATGAAAAATACCACGCATGACCGGACTGTAAGGCGATTGCATGATGATATCCTTTACGACGCCGACAACCACCAGCGGCCTGCCATAGCGGCGGATGGTCTGGCCAACGGGGTCTTGCAGCTGCATGAATTTGACAGCGCTTTCATTCAGGATAACGGCATTGGAATCGGATGCGAAAGCGCGGGAGAAATCCCTCCCCGCCACGATTTGCCATTGCATGGCCTTACCGTATTCGTGGGACACGTCTACACAAGCGAAGTTGCCCTGCGTTGAAGGATCCATGCCTTCCCAGGTATAGCCGCCGTTAAACGCATAGATTTCGCTCGGCGGGGAAGAGGCCTTCGCCACCTCGGTGACTGTGCCGCGGGCAAGCAGGTCTTGCCGGATGATATCGTATTTCTCCCGAAGTTCACCGGTGAACATGGGAACGACCACCAAGCCGTCGCGATTATAGGCGGATGACCGGTTTTGCGCATGCCGGATCTGGCTGAATACGACGATCGTGCCGATAATCAGCGCGATGGAAACGGCGAATTGCAGCACTACCAGCGCCTTTCGTGGGGTTGCGGCATGTTTTCCCGGCCTGAATGTTCCTTTCAGTACTTTTACCGGTTGGAAGGAAGAAAGGTACAAGGCCGGATAGCTTCCGGCCAGTATGCCGGTTAACAGGATGAAGGCTAGTCCCGCGCCCCAGAACCAGTAATCCGTAAATGGCATCTGCACCGCTTTCCCAGAGATATCATTGAACACAGGTAAGGCCAGCACGGAAAGAAGAATGGCGAACAGAAAGCCGATGCAAGAGAGTAGTACGGATTCGCTGAAAAACTGGAGTATGAGTTGTTTTCGTTGTGAACCAATGGCTTTTCGGATACCCACTTCCCGCGCGCGCTTTTCGCTGCGGGCGGTACTCAGGTTCATGAAATTGATGCAGGCGAGCAGCAGCACGAATGATCCGATGATGCCGAAAAGCCACACCGTTTGAATGCCACCGCCGATATTCTGCCCGTCTTTCCATTGTCCGTAAAGATGCCATTTGCGCATGGGGAAGAGGAATACTTCCGGTTTGGCAACTTTATGGGCATCCTGCAAATGTTGCATGCGGAGGTCCCGGATTTTGGCGGAAACGGTTTCAAGGTCGGCATGATCGGCGAGTTGCGCGAAGGTTTGGCAGAAGCCGGAGCCCCAGGGGTCAGACATCCCGGCAATCCAGGTGTTTTCCAGCAGATACAGTTTCCAGGGCAAGAGCACATCCATGCCGGCAAACGCGGAATTGGCGGGAAGATCCCGGTAAACGCCAGTTACGGTCAGTGGGGTGGAATTGTCGAGCCGGATGATCTGGCCAATCGGATCCTTGTCACCGAAAAGCGCTGTTGCCGAAGTTGCGGAAAGCATGATGGCGTTGACGTCCTGCAGGCCGTTGCGGCTGCCTGCTTTCATGTCGAGCGTGAGCATTTCGGGGAGCGCCGCTTCGAAATAATTGCCCATCCGGGAAATCGTTTGGCCGTTATGGCTGAGGAAGTGCGTGTTGGGCCAGCTGGCCATCGCTATGTGTTTGAAATCGCCGCCATATTCCTGGCGGAGAGCGTCTCCCATCAGGTGAGGGTTGGCCTGCTGGGTGGTCACAACCCCGTTATGGGTGAGGTGCTGCATCACTTGCACGATGCGGCTATAGTTCGTATGGTTTTTACTGAAAGTTAGTTCGTCGCGGATCCACAGGCCAATCATCAATGCCACGGCCATTCCGGCCGACAATCCCGCTATGTTGACGAGCGAAAACGTTTTGTTTTTGAGGAGATTCCTCCAGGCGGTTTTGAGGTAATTGCGGATCATGTGTTTCCTCTTCACCAAGGCAATGCCAAAACGTAGACCCTATTGTAATGAGATTAATAGAAATAAATATTATTCATATGTGTCCGGTTTCAGCACATGTGTTGTCCGGCTTTGCAGCGCGTTCCGTTTTTCGAAATCGAGGAGCCACTGTTTGCGGTGGACGCCGCCTCCGTAACCGGTGAGTTGCCCGTCTTCGCTGATGATGCGGTGGCAGGGAACGAGGATGGAGATGCGGTTCATGCCATTGGCTCGCGCCACGGCCCTGATGGCGGCGGGCATGCCAAGGGTGGTTGCCTGCCGTTTATAGGTGCTGGTAGTTCCGTAAGGCACGGTTTGCAGGAGCTCCCAGACCTGTTGCTGGAAGGGCGTTCCGGGCATGAAAAGGGGCACGGTGAAGGCGGATCTCGTGCCATTGAAGTATTCGTCGAGTTGCCGGCGGAGGGTGTCGAAATGAGGATTGTGGCCGGGGATGATTTCGGCGTTATGCAACCGGGCGATGTCTTTGAGCTCGGTTTCGAGCATTTTGCGGTCGGAGAATTCCAGCAGGCAGATGCCGGCGTCGGCAGCGCAGGCGAACATGGTGCCGAGGGGCGTTTCCAGCCGTTCGATATTGATGAGATTGCGGTGGCGGCTGTTAGAGGGCGCCACACCGAAAACGGATTTGAACGAATCGGCGAAGCCGCTGAGAGAGTCGTATCCCGATTCAAAAGCGGTACCGGTTACGGGTGCGCCGTCGCGCAGGTGGCGGAAAGCGGAGTTGAGGCGGAACATCCGCTGGTAGGCGTGAAAAGTGATACCGTGATTTTTCAGGAACCAGCGGCGGATGGCACTGGGCTCCAGTCCCAGGCGCAGTAATTCCTCGTCCCGGAATTTTTTCGACGGATCGGCGGCGAGCGCGTCCATCAGCTCGCGGATATGCACCGGTGTTTCGCCGCTTTTTTCGAGCGGACGACACACCTTGCAGGGGCGATACCCTTTCTGGATGGCTTCTTTCGCCGTTGTCACGAACTCCACGTTCTCCGGTTTCGGCTTGCGGGCCGTACAGGTGGGGCGGCAAAAGATGCCGGTAGTTTTAACGGCGGTGAAGAAAGTGCCTTCGAACGTGCTGTCTTTTTCAAGGATCGCCTGGTACATTCTTTCGCGGGTAAGCATGGGCGTTGTGTTTTAAGCAAAGGTAGCCCGGCCGGGGAAGGGTGGCAACCGGAAAATTGACAACTATTTTTCGGGCTGCGGATCGCGTTTTTGGGAACTGAGCCAGATACCGGCGATTACCAGTGCACCGCCTGCCCATTGCAGTCCGGTAAAGGATTCGTGGAGGAAGAGGAAAGCCACGATGGCGCCGATAACGGGGTTGAGGTTGAGGAAATTCCCGACTTGCGCGGCGGGCAGGCTTTCCAGCGCTTTGTTGTACAGGAAATACGCCACGGCGGAAGCGAGGATGCCGCAATAGCCCAGCCCCAGCCAGGCCTGCCACGAAATCGCGGGCCATCCCTTCTGCTGGATTTCCAGCATGCCGATCGGGTAGGAAAGCACCGTTCCGATCATCATGCTGAGTGCCGTCACCTGTAGCGTGTCATGGTCTTTCACCGTGCGGGACAATAACGTGTATACGCTCCAGAGGCATACGGCCGCTACGATGAGCGCGCTGCCGAGGGGGCCGTTCTTCGATTCCGCAGTTGTACCTACAAATCCGACCAGTATGACGCCGATGACCGACAAAATGATTCCGGCCAGGAGCCTCCCGCTGAGGTGCTCTTTGAGAAACAACGCTGCCGGAACGGCGATGGCCACGGGTACTAGCCCTTCTATGATGGCGCCTGTGCTGGCGGGAATGTAATGCATGCCGGTGTTGAAGCAGAGATAGTAAAACGTGGTGCCCGAAAGCCCCATCAGCGTCAGCTTCCCGAAAGGCAGCGGCGCCCGCGATTTCCGCCTGCTCAGGAGATAGAAAGGCAGCAGCGCCAGGCAGGCGATCGTATTGCGGATGGCGGCCGCCGTGAGTGGAGGCACCTCCGTCACCACAAACTTCGTTACCGAAAACGAACTGCCCCAGATCAGGAGCACAATAAAAATGGATATAAGCCCGCGCGTATGTAGCGGACTGTTGCTGTTGTTCATAAGCTGGCCGCCGTTAGGTTCGCGCCCGCCCCCAAAATAATAAACCGCATGATATCATTTTATCTTAATGTAATGGGTAATTATTTCACAATCGATTGCAGGTGAAAAGCCATTGAATAGACCGCCATCCCTTCGTACATTGGTAAACAGGACAAACGCCCGTATGGAAGCAGCAAACCGCCAGCGCCGCTTTTTGTCCGCTCGTAAATTGAAGCTATGAATAAGAAATGGACTTGCATCATCCTGGGAGTGCACCTGGCCGCAGGTACGGCTGACGGCCAAACATCGCCCGCCCGTAAAACGGACTGGCTCATCACGCCGGTCACAGAAAAGGCGAAAGTAATGGAAAAAGGAAAGGACGTGACCCTCAGCAACGGCCTGGTTTCCCGCTCCTTCCGCATCAGCCCCAACGTGGCCTGCTATGATTACGTTAACCTCACCAACGGCCAGCAGCTCCTCCGCGCCGTGAAGCCGGAAGCGCGTATTACCGTCAATGGTAAAACGTACAACGTGGGCGGTTTGAACGGACAGCAGGAAAACGCGTACCTGTTGCCCTCCTGGCTCGACGGTTTCACCGCCGGCGCCAATGATTTCGCTTACGTCCGCCACCAGGTTTCGGAACTGAAGCCGCGGGTGCAATGGACCGGGAAATACTGGGCCGCCAACCGCAAACAAGCCACCGCCCGCCAGGTCGATTTCCTGTATGCCGGGAAGGCCCCCGGCACCGAAGGCCTGCATGTCACCGTCAGCTACGCTATTTACGACGGATTGCCGCTCATCGCCAAATGGGTAACCGTGGAAAATAAAAGCGGCGCAACGGTTGCGGTGAACCAGGTGGTTCACGAAATCTTGGGCATGGTGGAAGAAGAAAGCGCCGTGATCGGGCAGCCCCACCAGTTGAAAAAGCCCCAGGGCATTTACTTCGAAACGAATTATGCGTTCAACAACGCCATGCAATATCCCATCAGCGACCAAACTTCCCACTGGAAGAAAGATTCGTCTTATACCTCGCAGGTGAACTACGACTACGGAACGCCCTGCCTGTTCGAAGCCTATCCGGATAAGGTGACGGCAGTGGCCCTCGCTGATGGCGAAAAGATGACTTCTCCCGCCACCTGGGAGCTCCTGATGGATAGTTACGACCGCGAAAGGCGTGGGCTGGCCGTGCGCAAAATGTACCGTACCATCGCGCCCTGGACCACCAGCAATCCCATATTTATGCACCTGGTAAGTAAAAACGACCAGCAGGTAACGGACGCCATCGACCAGTGCGCAGCCACGGGCTACGAAGCGTTGATCCTCAGCTTTGGCAGCCACGTCAACATGGAAGACACCTCGGCCGCCAATATCACCCGCTGGAAATCGCTCAGCGATTACGCGCACGGCAAAGGCATCCTGATCGGCGGGTATTCGCTGTTCAGCTCGCGCCGCATCAGCGATAAGGATGATGTCATAAATCCCGCCACCGGCAAACCCGGCGGTGCATTCTTCGGCAACGCGCCCTGCTTCGGCAGCGAATGGGGATTGGCTTACCGTGATAAAATCAAGTACTTCATTTACCAGACCGGTTTCGATATCTGGGAGAATGACGGTCCCTATCCCGGCGACGTCTGCGCTTCCACCACCCATCCCGGCCACAAGGATGCGCACGACTCGCAATGGCGCCAGATGGAAATCCAGAAAGAACTTTACCGCGACCTCAACGAGCATGGCGTATACATCAACGCCCCCGACTGGTATTTCCTCGACGGTACGCACAAAATTGCGCTCGGGTACCGCGAGGTGAATTTCTCCCTTTCCCGCGACCAGCAAAAAATCCTGAACCGCCAGAACATTTATGACGGCACCTGGGAAAAGACGCCCTCCATGGGCTGGGGCTTTGTGCCGCTGACCAAATACCAGGGCGGAGGCCCCGAAGCGGTGCTGGAGCCGTTAAAGGATCACCTCGGGGATTATAAGCAGCTCATGTTCCAGTATTACGGAGCGGGCATCCAGGCCTGTTACCGCGGCCCGCGCTTGTATGATACAGATGAAACGAAGCAGGTAGTGACGGATATGGTGAGCTGGTACAAAAAATACCGCACTGTCCTGAATTCGGACATTGTTCACCTCCGCCGTGCCGACGGCCGCGATTGGGACGGCATTCTGCATGCGGACCCGCAGGGCAAAGAGAAAGGTTTTCTTATCCTGTATAATCCCCTCAAAACGCCCATTACCCGTACTATCAGCGTTCCGCTTTATTACACGGGCCTCACCGGCACCGCGAAACTGCTGGCCAACGGCGTTACCGCCAAAACTTACACCTTAGGGCGTAATTACAATATCGAAATGACGGTGACGCTGCCGCCGGAAAGCTATAACTGGTGGGTGGTACAGTAACGACAAACAGAGAAGTTCCGAATAGACAAGGGGCAGCACCATACGGCGCTGCCCCTTCTAAATATTGGGAAGCAAATGATTTATAGTGCAGTGCTGTTCTTCCTGCTTTTCACGATCATGTAGCAGACATAGAGGAATACCAGCCAAACGGGGATCAGCAGCACGGGCAGCGCCATGCCGGTGAGCAACATCAGCCCCAGGATACCGGTCAGGAAGATGAGGCAGATATAATTGGAAACGGGATAGAGGAACGAAGGGAACTTCGTGGTCGCCGATCCGCCTTTATAATGTTGCCGGAATTTCAGGTGCACCACGCTGATCATCAGCCAGTTGATGATGAGCGCAGAAACCACCAGCGACATCAACGCGTGGAGGGCTTTTTCAGGCATGAGCTTGTTGATGATGATGCAGATCGCCACGAACAGGCCCGAAATCACGATCGCCAGCACGGGCACGTGGTTTTTGTTCAGACGCGAAAGGATGGCCGGGGCGTTGCCCTGTTCTGCAAGTCCGTACAGCATGCGGGAATTGCTGTATACGCAGCTGTTGTACACCGACAGCGCCGCTGTGAGCACGATCAGGTTGAGTGCGTTGGCGATGAGGCTGGTAAAATAAATAGTCTTGCCGAACATCGTGAACTGGAAGCCTTTGAGGCTTTCAAATACCATCACGAACGGGCTGCTGTCTGTCGTAATATTTTTCCAGGGCGAAAGAGCGAAGAGAATGATGAGGGCGCCAACATAGAAAATGAGTATCCGGTAGATCACCTGGTTGGTCGCGCGGGGAATGGTTTTTTCGGGTTGATCAGCTTCTGCGGCGGTGATCCCGATGAGCTCAAGTCCGCCGAAAGAGAACATGATCAGCGCCAGCGCCGCCAGGAGGCCCTGGTAATTGCCCTGCCCGTCGGACTGGAGAAGGCCTTTGGGGAAGAACCCGCCGTCGTTCCAGAGGTTGTTGATACTGGCCTGGGGACCGCCGTTGCCGCTGAAAAGCAGGTATACGCCGAAGATGATCATGGCGATGATGGCCACCACTTTCACGATGGAAAACCAGAACTCCGCTTCTCCGTACACTTTTACGGAACTAAGGTTCAGGGCGTTGATGGTAATGAAGAAGAAAAGGCTCGATGCCCAGAGGGGGATCTCCGGCCACCAGAACTGCACATATATGCCGATGGCGGTGAGTTCGGACATGCTTACCAGGATGTACAGCACCCAGTAATTCCATCCGGAAGCGAAGCCCGCGAATGTGCCCCAGTATTTATAGGCGAAGTGGCTGAAGCTCCCTGAAACAGGTTCTTCCACAACCATTTCGCCCAGTTGGCGCATAATAAAAAATGCGATGACACCTGCCAGCGCATATCCTAAAATCACAGATGGCCCCGCCTGTACGGCGGCCGGACCGATGCCGAGGAAAAGCCCCGTGCCGATGGCGCCTCCCAGGGCGATCAGCTGAATGTGGCGGTTTTGAAGCCCCCGTTCCAGCTTGCGGTCGGCGGACTGTTCGTTGTTATGTTTCAATGTCTAAAGGTGGATATGATTGTAATATGTGTTATTTTTCGCTAAAAATATTCCCGTACCGCGAAAATTCTTCCCAAATGAGCGCTTCTCACCCACCCGTTGGTGAAACTTTCTTTACTTTACCCGCGAACATATCAGGAGGGAACAACACCGGTTGTTCCCTTTTTTTATCCTGTTCAAAAATAAATGTAGGGATTTTCCTACGCATTTGTATATTTGTAGGGAAATGCCTACATAATGGAAAGAAGAAGAGACGTATTCCAGGCGATAGCCGACCCCACCCGCCGGGGCATCATTCAACTGCTGGCAGACCGACCGCTGACCATGAACGCCATCGCGGATTACTTCGACACCAGCCGCCCCACCGTGTCTGAACATGTAAAACTCCTCGAAGAATGCGGGTTGGTGGTGATCCGGAAAGAAGGGCGGGAACGGCATTGCGAAGCGCGGCTTGAAAAGCTGTCGGAAGTTGCCGACTGGGTAGCGCAATACACCGCCTCCTGGAGCAAGACCCTCGATATCATGGAATCCTATCTGCTGAAAATAGCACCCAAAATAAAAAATTCAAAACATGAAAAACACGACAAACGCCGCAAGCCCCGCGGCAAATGAAGTCCTCATTTCGCGGACGGTCAATTTCCCCCGCGCGCTCGTTTTCCAGATCTGGAGCGACCCGGAGCACCTTCCGCGATGGTTTGCCCCAGATGGCTGCGGCATTCATTTCACCACGCTGGACATCCGGCCGGGCGGCCGCTTTCATTCCTGCGTGCATACACCAGACGGTAAAGAATGCTGGTGCGTAGGCGAATATCACGAAGTAAACGCGCCGGAAAAAATCGTGTATAATATCGCCATCGCCGACGAACAGGGCAACCGCCGCACCTCCGCCGAAGCTGGCATGGATCCCGCCTGGCCTGATGAAACCCTCGTTACCGTCACCTTCCGCGCGCTGGACAACGACCGCACGGAAATCGTTCTCCACCAGGCTGCTCCGGCCGAGGTGGCGCGCAAAACAGGCGCCTATCCCAGCTGGCTCCAGATGCTGGATCGCATGGAAGCGGCGCTCGCTGCTTAATACCTACATTTCTTCCCGGCCGGCAAAAACGGTGGGATGTTGTAAATTGTGTGTCCTTCCAATACCATGCGATCTTACAGGATTCCACCGCCACCGCCGGCGCCGCGGCTGGTTACATTCCCTACTGCTGGGTGGGAGAAGTGACGCTTTCTCCGGGGATGACTATGCGCCATTTGTCAGTCGCCAAGAGCGCGGCACGCATCATTTTCCATTGCGAAGGTAGGTTTGGTATGGAAACACCTGGCGGGAGCTGGGAACCTTCATTCCTGGCGGGCTTCCCGAGAAAAATCCTGGATATTCGCGTGGAACTGTTGCCCGGTGTAGTGCAAGGTGATGTCGATAAGTGCGGATTATGCGATGCAACTGGGTGACCCGGAGCCGGCGGCAACACTCCTGCATAGCATCAAATCCCATCCGCTGTCTGCCGATCGTCAGGAATTTCATACGGTCCTGCAACTTGTAGCCGACCTGGAAACGCGTTTGCAGGAATTGGATACCAGTAAATAATCCCCGGGGAAATATTCCGCATCTTCCCAACAATCAGCCGGGAAATTTGTAAATTGTTGGATATGCAAGTACGAACCGGCTATCCTTTCCGTTTCTGGCTGCCTGCCATATTTTGCTGCCTGCTTTCCGTAGCCGGATATGGGCAACATGCGGATTCGCTGCCGGTACATCGGAAGGATTCCCTCTTGCAAACTATCCGCGCTATGCTGCAAAAGGCGCCTGCCGAATATGCGGCCAAATATAAGGAACATGGCATCGCCAATGAGCAGGACGGACTGATGGATGAATTACTGCGCACGATCCGCCATACCCGCGGTTTCCTCAAAACCCCGCTGGATACAAATGCGATATACCACGAACTGGCGTCTGTCCGTCAACGTTATATCATCGCCGGCGATGGAATTTTCACCAACACCGGATCACTGCAGACGGAGCGGAATCTCACCACGTCTTACAAACTGATACACGAACTGCTGGGCCGCGTCCAGGTGTATAAATTGCAGGTGGATGCATACAAGAAGCGCCTGGTCGGTTTTCGGAAGGATTTCGATTCCATCGCCAGCAATCCCCGTCTCTATGCAACTCCGGCGGATTCGGCTGAATTCATGCACCTGGTGCGCAAACTATATGTGGTGGGCCGGGAAGTGGATCCTATCGACAGCGCGCTGAGCGCTTCGCTCCGCAACGCCCAGCATGCCAAAGACCAGCTGGATATCATGGTATACGATCTTCAGTCGGCGCTGGAGCAGATCGAACGTTACGAAAAGGAACTTTCGCGGCAGACTTTCGACAGGGAAGTGGGCAGCCTGGGTTTGCCGCCTGAAAATGCCCGCCCGTTCCGGGAAATCCTTTGGCAGTCGGTGGAAAAGAACCGGCTGATCTTATGGTTTTATGTCCGGAACAATTTGGTGAAGATCGCGATACTCTTGATATTGACGGCTTTTTGCATCATTTTCCTGCGGACGCTCCGGGGAAAAGTTAAAGTCAGCGGCCTGTTGCGGGACGATTTCAACGGGCAGCTCGTTTTGCGTTTCCCGGTGTTGTCGGCCATGCTGATCGTGTTCAGCATTTTCCAGTTTATTTTCCCGGATCCTCCCTGGGTTTTTAATTGTTTGCTTTGGGTGATTTCGTCGGCCTGCCTGACGGTCATCTTTTATGAATTCATCACGCCGTACTGGATGCGGTTCTGGTGGATGATGTGGATATTGTTCCTGCTGGCATGCGGCGATTTTCTGCTGTTGCAGGCTTCGCGGCCCGAACGCTGGTTCATGCTGGCGCTCGCCTTCGGCGGAATGCTGGTGGGAGGATGGTACCTGGCCAGGGGGCGCCGCGACGAACTGCGGGAAAAGTGGATCATCTATTTCATGTATTGCATCGTAGGGGTGGAGCTGCTGTCGGCCGTGGCTAACCTCACCGGGCGTTTCAACCTGGCGAAAGCGCTTATGGCCAGCGGCTTTATCAGCGTCATTATCGCGATTATGTTCCTATGGACGGTGCGCCTCATCAATGAAGCGCTCCAGCTGGCGTCCAAAATATACCAGGTGCCGGAACGCCGGATGTTTTTCGTGAATTTCGCGGCGGTGGGGCAGCAGGCGCCGCGGTTCTTCTATTTCTTCCTCATCATCGGCTGGTTCATCCTGTTCGCCCGCACGTTCTACGCTTTTAAACTCATTACCGAACCGGTGAAAGATTTCCTGATGAGCGACCGCACAATTGGCTCCTATACTTTTTCATTTTTCAGCGTATTGGCGTTTTTTATCATTTTGATATTGTCGTCCATCATATCCCGGATCGTGTCGTTCTTCGCGTCCGACAAATCGGGGCACCCGGCTGAAAGCGGTGGCCAGGCCGGGCTGGGGAGCTGGTTGCTCGTGGTCAGGATTTTTATTTTCGTACTGGGACTGCTGCTGGCGTTTGCCGTGGCGGGTATCCCGCTCGACCGCGCCACTTTTGTAATGGGCGCACTAGGCGTAGGCATCGGTTTTGGATTGCAAACGCTTGTCAATAACCTGGTGAGCGGTGTGATCCTGGCATTCGAAAAACCCCTCAACGTAGGGGATTTTGTGGAAGTGAAAGGCAAATCCGGAACGGTAAAATCCATCGGCTTCCGCAGTAGCATGCTCCAAACCCTGGAAGGCGGCCATCTTGTAATCCCCAACGGGGAATTGCTGAACGACGAGCTGATCAACTGGAACATCCAGACATCCATACGCCGCAACGAACTGACCGTAGGCGTGTCTTACGATGCCGATCTGGAAAAGGTGGAAGGGGTTTTGCAATCGCTTTTGAAAGAGAACAGTCATATCCTCAAAACGCCGGAGCCGGTGATCTGGGCTTCGGAGTTCGGGGACAGCGCCGTGTTGATTCAGGTGTACTTCTGGACGGTGGGGCTCCGTCCCGGCAAGGTAGCCAAGAGCGCGCTCATCTTCGCCATTCACAAAGCCTTTAAGGAACAGGGGATCGTTATTCCCTTCCCGCAACGCGATTTGCATATTAAACGCGGCGATGCGCCTGATGAGGAAAAAAGAGGGCAGGTGGGGAATGATTCATCAGATTGATTTTCATTTATTTATAAAATAATTGCGCTATCCGTCACAAACCGGGGAAAAATTATTTTCCGTTGCTTATTTTGTGTGGAACAGATTCAACCACGTTGTGGAAACGTAGACGCGTTCCCACCTGACTTTATTTATTACCATGCGTATACCTGGAATTTCCCTGTTAAAATGTTTACCGGTGGTGATGGCTGCATGCCTTGCCGGAGCATCTTCCTGTAACGAGCGGCCGGTGCGGCCCTCAGATCCTAAGACGGATAAATTGAAATTGCCCGACGGATTTGTGGCGGAACATCTTTTCAGTCCCTCCGATAGCGGGCGCGGCTCCTGGGTGGCGATGACGTTCGACGACAAGAACCGGCTCATCGTATCCGACCAGTTCGGCGCCCTTTACCGGCTGAAACTTCCTCCTATCGGGGCCGACAGCACGCAGAAAGTCAGCATCGAGCCTCTGGGCCTGGGCAAAGACACCATTCCCGGAACGGATTCCGTGCGTACGAAAGTAACGATGGGCTTTGCGCAAGGCTTGCTGTATGCTTTTAATAGCCTGTATGTGATGGTGAACCACAACGGCAACAAGGAATTCGAAAAAGGCAGCGGCTTATACCGGCTGCAGGATACGGATGGCGACGACCAGTTCGACAAGATTACGCTCCTCAAAGCGATGGAGGGATCGGGCGAGCACGGGCCGCATAGCATCATCCTGGCGCCGGACGGCAAATCCATCTACCTCATCGCCGGCAACCATACCCTGGCGCCGGAAATGGACGCATACATGCTGCCGAAGAACTGGCAGGAAGATAACCTGCTTCCCCGGATGGTAGACCCCAACGGACATGCTGCGCACGTCAAGCCCCCCGGCGGCTGGATCGCCAACATCGATCCGGAAGGCAAGCATTGGGAATTCGTGAGCGGTGGTTACCGCAATCCGTTCGACATTGCCTTCAACGACGCAGGCGATCTCTTTACCTACGATTCCGATATGGAATGGGATTTCGGCCTGCCCTGGTACCGGCCCACGCGGATCTGCCACGCCACCGGCGGGAGCGATTTCGGTTGGCGGACAGGTACCATGAAGTGGTCGGCCACTTACCCGGATAACCTGCCACCCGTAATCAATATCGGGCAAGGTTCGCCAACCAACCTGCTGTACGGGGGGAAGGCGCATTTTCCGGAGAAATACCGCAAGTCGATGTTCGCATTCGACTGGAGCTTCGGCATCGTGTATGCGCTACAGCTGGAGCCCGACGGCGCTTCGTATAAAGCCACGGGAGAAGAGTTCATTTCCGGATCCCCCCTACCGCTGACCGACGGTGTGATCGGGCCCGACGGTGCTTTGTATTTCCTCACCGGCGGCCGCCGGCTGGAATCCGACCTGTACCGCGTGTATCACGAGAAAGCCGATGAGTATACCAAACCTTTACCCGGCGCCACGCTGACAGCGGAAAACACCCTCCGCCGCCAACTGGAGCAATATCACCATGGCCCCAATCCTGCGGCAGTAGCAGCAGCTTTACCACAACTGAAGCACCCCGACCGTTTCGTACGGTATGCGGCGCGCATCGCGCTGGAGCATCAGCCGGTGGAAAATTGGCAGGCGGAAGTATTGAAAGAAACGGAGCCCCTGGCAGTCATCAACGGCGCTTTGGCGCTGGCGCGGCAGGGTCAACCGGAACTCCGCGATGTTATACTGAACAAACTCGAACAGATCGATCTTTCAAAATTAGCCGAATCGGAGAAAATTGAAGCCATCCGCGCAGCGGAAGTAACCGTTTCCCGGATGGGCAAACCTGAAGGCGCGGCGGCCATTTCGATGGCGGCTTGGCTGCAACCTCATTTCCCTGCGGCTACCAATGAGCTGAACCGCCTTTTGAGCAAAGTGTTGGTGTATATCGACGCTCCCGGCGCCGTGGGCACCACGGTAGCGCTGATGGCTTCCGCGAAAGACGATACCACCACCCGCCAGTCCCTGCTGTCTTCTTCAGATCTCATCATGCGCAATCCGCAGTACGGGATGACGATCGCGGGGATGCTCGCCAAAATTCCGCCGGCGCAGCAAACCTATTACGCCACCGTGCTTTCCGGCGCTAAAAACGGCTGGAACGATTCGTTGCGGCAGGCATATTTCAAATGGTACGCAGATGCATTCGGCTACCAGGGAGGCAACAGCTTCGTGGGATATATCAATAACGCCAGAACCAACGCACTGGCATTGGTGCCCAAAGAACAGTTCGCGCAATGGAACGCGCTTTCCGGCGATTCCATCGTGAAAGGCGGCGGCAAGTACACCGCGGCTTCCGGTGTGCAGCCGAAAGGGCCGGGCCGTAACTGGAAAGTGGAAGAAGCGGTGAAAATGGTGGACAGCATCGGATTTGCAGCCAGCAACTTCGAACAGGGAAAAGCCATGTTTGATGCCACACTCTGTTCCAAATGCCATACCGTTGCAGGACAGGGTGGAGTAGCCGGACCGGATCTCACGCAGCTGGGTACACGTTTCAGCAATAAAGACATCCTTGAATCGATCATCGACCCGAATAAAACCATTTCGGACCAGTACGGCGCCACCGTATTCTACCTGAAAGAGGGCGGCAGCATCATGGGCCGGCTGACGAACGAAGACGATGAGCAATATTTCGTTTCCCAAAACCCATTCTCACCGCATGATATCCGCAAGGTACCGAAGAAAAGCGTGACGAAGACGAGGGTTTCCGAAGTATCGCCCATGTTGCCGGGCATGATCAACCGGCTGAGCCCGCAGGAGCTGGTAGACCTCATGGCATTCCTGAAATCCGGCGGCAATGCGAAAGACACGATCTATTCCGTCAACAGCCGTTCCGCTATCCGCTGATACGATCGCTATTAACAACGAAATACAGGAGGCCGCCCCACTAAGGGCGGCCTTTTTTACGCGCGGCATTTCTTAACTTAGCTTTCAAATAAAAACAGACAGACATGGTGAAAGCATTTTTAGGAATGGGCCTGCTGGGATCGAATTTCGTTACGGCGATGCTTGAAAAAGGTGATAAGGTAAATATCTGGAACCGCAGCCCGGAAAAGGCGGCAGCGCTGGAACCCCTGGGCGCGCAAGCCTTCGCAACCCCGGCGCGCGCCGTACAGGGAGCGGCAATAGTGCATGTTACCCTGAAAGATGATCAGAGCGTGGATGAAGTGCTGGCGGCGTCAGAAACCGGCCTGCATCCCGGCGCCATCATCATCGATCATACGACTACAACCAAAGACGGCGCCATCGCCCGCACAAAAAACTGGAAAGATAAAGGTTTCAATTACCTGCACGCACCCGTGTTCATGGGCCCCGCCAATGCGCGCGACAGCAGCGGCTATATGCTCGTATCCGGCGACCAGGCGGTTATTGAGCAAGTAAAACCGCTCCTGGAGAAAATGACCGGACAGATCGTGAACCTCGGGCCGGAAGAAGGCAAGGCCGCAGCGATGAAGCTGGTGGGCAATTGCTTCCTGGTAGCCTTCACGGCAGGCCTGCGCGATACCTTCGCCCTGGCTTCCTCAATGGGGCAGGATGCGCGCGATATCAGCGGTCTTTTCGATATCTGGAACCCAGCGCAGATGCTCCCCGTACGTATCCGACGCATGAGCGCCGGCGATTATTCCAAACCTTCGTGGGAACTGAATATGGCGAGGAAAGACACGCAGATTTTCATCGATACCGTAAGGCAATCCGGTGGTGAGCTGGCGATCATGCCTGCCATCGCGGCTTTGATGGATGAATGGATCGCCAAAGGCTTCGGGCGCAGTGACTGGAACGTTATCGCGAAAGACGTAGCGAAATAATGAGACGCGCATTGAACGATATTCCCCGTTTACGGAAAATCTTATGGGCAGACGTATTCCTCGGTGGCGCCACCGGCATTGCCGGGCTGGCGCTGTACGGATGGTGGAGCGCTTTTCTCGGGCTGCCGGTAAAGTTGGTACTTATAATTGCGGCGGTTACCGGTTTATATGCCCTGCTGGCGCTGAGCCTGGCGATCATGAAACCGATCCAGGGGCGGAAGGTGCGCTGGCTGGTCATCGCCAATTGGATCTGGACGGCCGTGAGCGTGGGTTTGCTGCTGTATTACTTCAGTGGGGCCACGGTTTTCGGGAAACTGTTCCTCGTGCTGCAGATCGTTGTGGTAGGAGGGCTTGCCTGGCTGGAGGGGCGCCATCTGGGTAAAAATCCAAATGAAGTGTAACTTCCCGGTAACGGAATCGTTTAACTACAAACTCCCCCTTATGAGATTCTATACGTTGATACTGTTCGCCCTCGTAGGTGTTTTGACAAGTTGCAAAAAGGATAAAAACGATCATGCAAATGCATATGAAAACAGCCGCCGCGCCTGGGAAGATTTTAGGAAGACCTCCGGAAATTCGTACCGCTATATGACTACAACCTCCAGCTGGGTTGGTTTCCGCACGGAAACTACGATCACAGTTACGGCAGGTAAGGTTACGGAACGTAAATATATATTGTTTCAGATCGACGGCGGCACCGGGCAACAGACGGAGCGGGAAACCTGGACGGAAACCGGTACCACGATCGGTTCCCACGATAGCGGGGGCGCAGCGTTAACGCTGGATGAAGTGTACAGCATGACCAGGAGTGAATGGTTGAAGAAAAGAGAAAACGCTGAAATTTACTTCGAGGCGAAAAACAATGGCATGATCTCGCTGGCCGGTTACAGGGAAAAAACATGCGCAGATGATTGTTTCAACGGAATCAGTATCCGGTCCATAGAAAAATTGTAAGACAATCGATAAAAAGGCGGTCCGCTCCCCAGGGAGCGGACCGCTGCATTTTGGCTATTTGCGCATCTTCCGTCAAAATCATATCTTGAAGAATAAATTCCCAAAATGACAACCCGAACAAAGTTATCCCTTACCCTTCTGCTGTTTTGCTGTTCCACATTTTGTAAAGCCCAGTCCGTCGCCGATACGGCAGCCATCAAGCAATTGCTGACAGGAATCTGGAAGCAGGATTTCCGTATGAAAGCCAATCACTCCCTGTTTACACGACCGGGACATCCGGGCGTTTTGAAGGATAACGTGGATGGTTATCGATTTAATTTCCGGAAAGATTTTGTAACGGACGACAATTCACCCAGCGGCGAAAAAATTCCTTACCGCCTGCGGCAAGATAGTGTGATCGTTATCGCGGAAAAGTATTTACTGAAAATTGAAAAATTGACGAAAGACTCCCTGGTATACCGGATGGGATTCTATGCGGATTTTAAGTTCAATGAAAAGCCGCTTGCCTTAAACAGGTATCACTGCCACCGGTTGAAGTAGTTACTCGACTTTGCTTAATACATCCCGGATCTGGCGGTACAAAACTTCACCCTCGCTGGGGTGATGCGCTTTGGCGACGGCCAGTTTGCCGGATTTGTCGAACAGGAAATACTGGGGATAGGATTGGCTTTTGTCGGGATGATTTTCCAGCAGTTCGTTCCAGAGTGGCGGGATGGTTTGGCGGGTTTTACGGAAATGCGTTCCTTCCATGGCATTGGCGCGGATGAAATCTTTCCAGATGGCATGCCGGTTGTCGTCGTCCATGGCGAGGAAAACGAACGCCACCTCCTCTCCGGGGAACGCGGCGCGCAGCGCCGGCAGATGTTTGATCTCTTCTTTACAGGGGCCGCACCAGGTGCCCCACACGTCCAGGAACACCACTTTCCCTTTCAGGCGCTGTACAACGGCTTGTACAGATTGCGTGTCGGCGCTGTCTTCCAGCACCACGATGCGCGGATTGCCTGCGTTGGCGGCCAGTTTGTTGCGGAGCTGGTTGCGCATGCGCGCTACGCTGGCGCTGAAACGGCTGTCCGGAAAGCGCTGCAGGAAAGCGGAAGACAGCCCTTCCGCCTGTGCAATATCGCCGTCGTGGTACAGGTTCCGGATTTGTTGCCAGTTGTACGCCACTGCAATTTCCGGCGGAAAGTTCCGGAGCGAGCCGATCCATCGCCAGTAGGCTTTCCCGTATTTGCTCACGATCACATTGGCGCTGTCCAGCGAGATACCGAAGTAAGGAATGGGGGCGGAAGGAGGGCGGTTTTCTTTTTGGATCTGGACAAATGCTTTTGTTTCGAGATAGCGGATGTAGTTGTCCGCGAATGCGAAGTATTGCGGACCTGGATGAGAAAAAGCGGGTTGGATGGGCACTTCATCGAACAGGCTCATTTCCAGGTTGCGTGCGGTGGCCCGGTCCGGTATGGAGGTGCTGAAAAAATCATGCAGGTAATTGATGTGCAGGTAGCGGAGTTCGGAAATGAGGTATTGTTGGGTGGGATGGGGAACGCCGGATGCGAGGATAGCCTGGATATGGCGGTTGCGCTCCGCCGCGTACGGCGCCAGCACTGATTGGCGGATTTTAGCTTCCGGGAGCGCCGCCAGGGAATCGTTTTCCCAAAAGAACGGGGCTTCGTCCAACTTCGTTTCCTGAATCCATTGGTTTTCCTTCGCCAGGCTACCGCCCGTAAACCGGACGGTCCGGGCGTTTTCGTCCAGTTCGATGGCGAGGCTGCCGCCGGGTTGCATCAAAATCGTGATTTGCTTTTTGCGGAAGAAGAGGGTGGCGGTTTGCAGGCTGTCTGCTGGAAGCGTGATCCGGAAAGTTCCAAGGTGGCCCATGGGAATCGTTTGTGTATTCTCCTTGTGAAAGCCGAATACGACAGGCAGGTTGACAGTTAGCGGATGCCCGCCGCTATAATTCCGGATCGTACCGCTGAGGGTAAACTGCGCGGTAGAAGGGAAAGTAGCCAGCAGCAAGGCCAGCAGGATGAGATAAGGCTTCATGATATAAATGTATCCGATCTTTCGAAACACATTTTCAAGATGTGATGAGCCGGCATTTGGATGTTGTGAATAGCAGCAGGTATGACGTAAAAAAAAGGTGTTCGATCTCGATTGTTTCTTGATGAGAAATAATATTTCATTTAAAGAAACTTATTATCTTACCTGGAAATTCCATCACATGAAAACTGCCAGACTGATCGGTTGGGTGATCTGCCTATGTATTTTTACGGTTCATCAGGCCATGGCGCAGCGTAAGCCGCAGCACGTGATCCTGATCGGGTCGGACGGGTTCGGCGCCTATGCTTTCAAAAAGGCGAAGGTGCCGGTACTGCGTGCCCTCATGCAGGAGGGGGCCTGGACTTTACAGGCCAGAACGGTGCTGCCTTCCTCAAGCGCGCCCAACTGGGCGTCGATGGTGATGGGTGCGGGGCCGGAGCTGCATGGTTACACCAAATGGGGCAGCCAGCAACCGGATATGCCGGCGCGGGTGCTCGATGAATACCAGATGTTCCCGACGATATACGCGCTGCTCCGCAAGGCGCAGCCGAAAAGCGAGATCGGCGTCATCTACGAATGGGACGGCATCGGTTACCTCTTCCCTAAAGCCGCGGTTAACAGGGATCAAAACTGCGACGGCGATGTTGCCACATCGAAGGCGGCTTGCGATTACATCAAATCGGCTAAACCTACTTTTCTGTTCGTTCACCTGCACGATGTAGACAGCGTCGGGCACAAAGTGGGGCACGATACGCCGGAATATTACGGCGCCATCGAGCGGACGGATGCGCACGTGGGCGAGATCCTGCAAGCTATCCGCGATGCGGGCATGGAAAAGGAAACTGCGGTGATCTTCACGGCCGATCATGGCGGCATTAACAAAGGGCACGGGGCCATTTCCATGGAAGAAATGCAGATTCCCTGGATCGCGCGCGGTCCAGGTATCAAAGCAGGGCACGAAATACAGGCCAGCGTGATGACGTTCGATACCGCCGCCACCCTGGCTAAACTCTTCGGGCTGGAAACGCCGCAGGTTTGGATCGGCAGGGCCATTACAGAGATCTTCCGTTAATTATGATTATACGCAAAAATCCGCGCTCCCGCCGGGAAGCGCGGATTTTTTGCTTTTCATGACCAGGCACGCCGGCAAGCGGGAGAAGCCTGCCGCTTCGAATGAATTGTTGATGCTCCCGGAATGGCTTGCGCACGGTTAATATATTACGAATGGCGAAAGGAAAGACCCGTTAATCCCACAAGGTGCCGTCGAGCCCCAGCACGGTGCCTATCCAAAGGCAAAAGATGAATACGATGAAACAGATGAAAACGGCTGTTATCTTTTTCCAGCCTCCCTGGAAGCGGAAGGGGCTCATCAAATGGAAGAAAGCGCCACCCGCCGCGCCGGCCATCGGTACTACGATCAGCGGCCTGATCATCCAGTACGGTCCCCAGGCCGGGTTGGCCGCTTCCACGCTTATCAGGAGCAGCGAAATGGGTACCAGGGCGATTCCCGCGCCGATGAGCATCCGTTTCAACAAGGAAGGTGTGAAAAACGAATGCGTGGAAGAATGATGGTCTGAAGTCATAACCGGTTGAAATTTAATGTTATGAAATGCTATTACAGTTAATAAAAAGTACTTTGTGATTCAAAGTTAAAGCATTTCGTATTTCATGACAAAGTTTTCTTCGTAAAATTTTTCCCGGGGAAAGCGGGCTATTTTTAAGGTAGACGGTGAACTCCGTGCCCAGGGTTTTCGTTATGATTATTCAAGACCAAACAAAAGACATCCCAATGAAACGAATTATTTGCTGCATGATGCTGATCCTGGCGTCGCTTTTCTCCTTTGCACAACAAACCAAAAATGATGTAATCCTCAAACTTAATGGCGATGAACTGACCGGCAAAGTGCTAAAAATCAATGATGCCGACGGTCAGGTCGATTTCAGCTATGCCGGCGAATCCCTGGTGTATAACATCAAGATTTCCGAAATCATGAAAATCACTTTCGCCAGCGGCCGCATTCAACTTTTCAACAACCCGCCGCAGGCAACCCCCCAGGCCCAGCAAGCTTCCGGCGCCGCTGGCCCCGGCCTGGCAGACCATCACAATAAAGTCGCCATACTGCCCTTCGCCTTCATTCGTGACGGTCAGGCTGCCGACGATGCCATCAGCGAACAGGTGCAGAACGAATGCTATGCCTTTATGAACAAACATGCCGGCATCTTCACCATTCTTCCTCCCCGCACCTCCAACGCCGCGCTCATCAAAGCCGGCGTCACCCGCGAGAATATGAAAGGTTACAGCATGGACGATCTCTGCAACCTCCTCGGCGTGGAATACGTGGTAGACGGAACCGTGACCCTGAACAAAACCACCCAGACGACCTACCAATCCAACTCGGGGCAGGTGAAATCCAAAGACGATGATAAAGACCGCCGGTATAACAGCAACTCCTACGGAACCGCCACCCAGAACTACCAGACCAAGCTGAGCCTGGCCATCTACAACGACAAGGGCGCCACTGTCTATGATCAAAACCGCACGGCATTCTTCAACACCCAGGACGCCTATTCCAACACGCTGGAATATCTCCTCAAACGAACGCCGCTCTACACGAAATAATGCATAAAAAAGGCGGGAAACGATCCCGCCTTTTCTTTTTTATAACCTGTATAATTTACAAAGTCTCCAGCAGCGCCAGTTCTTCCTGCAGCGCGGCGCGCTCCGTTTCGTTCTTGCCCTCCGTTGCCCTGATTTCCGCGATCCGCGTTTGTATCCCTTCCGCGATGGCGCGTTGCGTATCCGGATGTTGGCTGCCGGCCATGATCTGATGCAGGAAATACCCGATGCGGGAATCGCTTTGCACATCGCGCAGCATCACTTTCTTCTTCAGCCGGATACCTTCCAGGCTGGTGCAGCGGCTGAGCGCCACATAGGTTTGCCCTGTCGCGAAAGCGCCCGATCCCAGGTCGATGATCACCTTCTGGAATGTTTGCCCCTGGCTTTTATGGATGGTTACGGCCCAGGCCAGTTTCACGGGCAGCTGCCGGAATGTGCCCGTCACGATTTTCTCGATCTCTTCCTTCTGGCGGTTCCATTTGTATTCGATATGCTCCCATTCCGATTTATCCACGCGGTGCGTTACTTCGCCTTCATCCATTTGTACTTCCACATGTTCTTCGTCGAGTTGCGTGATTTTTCCCAAAGATCCGTTGACCCATCGGCGTTGGTTGTCGTTTTTGATGAACATGACCTGCGCGCCAACTTTGAGTTGTAATTGCAGATCGGCCGGTAATTTCCCGCCGCCGTTGCGCGCTTCCTGCTGGAAGTCGCCCGTGAGCAGCGCATGGTACGAGCTGGCCTCGCCATCCAGCGCTTTGAGCCTTTGCTCGTTCACGGCGTCGGCGATGGCGTTGGTGGTACAGAGGATAAGCTCCAGGGTTTCGCCGTTGGGCTCGTAATCCGGATCGTGGCGGGTGTTGAGGACAGCCAGGTGATGGGGCTGCACGGAATTGTCGCGCACCGCGTTGAGCACCTGCACGAACGCGGGATCGGGCTGGCGGTATACATGCTTCAGTTCGATCATCTGCATGCGAAACCCTTCCTCGAAGGATTTGGCGCTGAAAAAATATGGAGTACTGTAGTTGTTGCGGATGACCTCCACTTCGCCTGCGCGCTTGCTGTCGATCACCGGCGGAAGTTGCAACAGGTCGCCGATCAAGAGAAGCTGTTTACCGCCGAAAGGCAGCGCGGACCGGAGGTTTTTGCGAAGGGTGAGGTCCACGGCCTGCATGAGGTCGCAACGTACCATGGAAATTTCATCGATGATGATCAGGTCCACCTGCTTGAGCAACTCCGTTTTTTCCTCGTTGAGATCCTCCACGTTTTTGTCTTGCGGCAAATAAGGCCGCGGCTCGATAAGAAAAAAGGAATGGATGGTTTGTCCGCCCACATTGAGCGCCGCCACGCCGGTAGACGCCAGCACGATGTATTTCTTCGGGATGTGGGCGATGAGATTGCGCAGCAGCGTGGATTTACCCGTGCCGGCCTTCCCGGTGAGGAACACCGACTGGCGGGTGTAGGCGATCAGCCGGATAGCTTCCTGCGCGTCTGGGTTGTCGTGGTATTGTTTGATCAGCTGGACCATCCCGGCTACGTTTGTTTGGTAATTCTGGAAGGCGCGAAGGTACGGATAGTTGGGGAAAGATGGGCGCGCCGGGCGTGGTGGAACATTTTTGGTCCCGGTTTTGTTGAAAGTAAGCGAATCGCCGAAATCAGGTATTATGATAAAAAGCATTATAACGTCTACCGTCGTTTTCTTCCTGTTCACCGCCTGCCGCGATACGGGGCGGGAACGCGCGCTTGCGGAGCGGGAGCAGGCCCTATTGGAAAAGGAGCAGCAATTTGCCCTGAAGGAAGCCGAGTACAAGTTTCTCATCCGCTGGCGCGACAGCCTGTTGGCCGCTGCGGATACGCTGCAAGCCCTGCCTCCTGCAGCATGGCCGGCCGACGTATTGGGCCGGTGGAACAGCAAAACCATTTGCCGGGAATCGGGATGCAGCGAGTACGTAGTGGGCGACCAGCGCTCCGGCGCCTGGGAGTTTTCCGGAGATTCTTCGGGCCTGTTCACGAAAGTGTATGATCGCAACACGCTCGTCCGCGTGTATGCCGGTACGTTCGACAGTTCGGTCATCCGGCTGCACTTCCGGCCGGATTCCAGTGCGCAGCGGAAAGTAGTGATGGATGTGGAATTAAGCCGCAGCGGAACTGGGACGATCAAAGGCACCCAGCTGCTGAAAATGGAGAACGGCTGCACCGCGAGGTTCGCCGTTGAATTGGTTCGTGCTTCAAATAATTAGCGTATGACTTTGCTGAGTATCGGGCACCTTTCGCTGCCGATCGAAGATCCGTTATTGAAATTCCTGCTGGAGCTTATCATTATCCTGAGCGCTCCGTTGCTGCTGAATAAGATAAAAGTCCCGCACCTGCTGGGGCTCATCATCGCCGGCGCCCTCGTGGGGCCGAACGGCTTCCACCTCCTGGCGCGCGACAGCAGCGTGGTGGTGACGGGCACCACCGGTCTGCTGTACATCATGTTCCTGGCGGGCCTCGAAATCGATATGGGCGATTTTAAAAAGAACAAATGGAAAAGCCTCGCGTTTTCAGCGTATACGTTCGCCATTCCGTTCGGGCTGGGCCTGATCGGCGGGTATTATATCCTCGGCTTCAACTTGCTCACTGCCGTGTTGTTTTCCAGTCTATTTTCCTCGCATACCCTGATCGTGTATCCTTACATCAGCAAGATGGGCATCGCCAAGAACCCGGCGGTGAATATTACGCTGGGCGGCACGATGGTGACGGATGTGTTGTCACTGCTCGTGCTGGCGGTGGTGGTGGGGATGACGCAGGGCGACGTGGGAGCGGGGTTCTGGGCGCAGCTGTCAATATCGATGGTGTTGTTCGTGTTGGTGGTGCTGCTTGTTTTCCCGCTGATCGCGCGGTGGTTTTTCAAGCGGGTGGAGGATAAGATTTCGCAGTATATTTTCGTGCTGGTGATGATTTACCTCGCGGCTTTGTTGTCGGAGTTGGCCGGTGTGGAAGCCATTATCGGCGCATTCTTCGCGGGGCTGGCGCTCAATCAGCTCATTCCGCGCACGTCTACACTGATGAACCGGGTTGAGTTCGTGGGAAATGCCATCTTCATACCGTTTTTCCTCATCAGCGTGGGCATGCTCATTGATTTCAAAGTGTTTTTCAGGGGATGGGAGACTTTAGGTGTGGCGGCCGTGATGCTGGTCGCGTCTATCGGCGGGAAGTACCTCGCGGCCGTCGCCACCCGGAAATCGCTGCGGCTCACCAAAGACGAAGGCATGCTCATTTTCGGTATGAGCTCCGCTTCCGCCGCGGCCACGCTGGCCTCGGTAATGGTGGGTTACAACATCATCCTGTCAGAAACCGCAACGGGCGAACCGGTGCGGCTACTCAACGAGCACGTTCTCAACGGGAGCATCCTGCTTATTCTGATTTCCTGTATCATTTCTTCTTTTGTGTCGCTGTCCAGCGCGCGGCGCATTGCAGAGGCGGAGAATGAGGAAACCGTTTCAGGTAATAACAAGGAGCATGAGCACATCCTCCTGGCTATGAACCATGGCGAAACGGTGGAGAGAATGGTGAACCTGGGATTGCTGGTGAAAGGCAAGTCCGCCGCCAATCAGTTATTCGCCCTCAGTGTGATCGATAACGACAAGAATGAATCAGCAGTGAAAAATTCGGAGAAGATCCTGCATGAAGCCGTGGAAACCGCCGCGGCGGCGGATGTAGAACTGACGCCGCTCACGCGGTACGATAGCGACGTGGTGTCTGGCATCGGCAATGTGATCAAGGAGCGAAAAATAACCGATGTGATGTTTGTATTGCAGGATGAAAAAGGCTTTTCGCCTTCATTCGTCTACAACCTGCACAACGGTTACCTGCGCAACGATCATGTGAACGTGCTGATTTACCATCCCGCGCAACCAGTTGCTACCATCAGGAAATATACGGTGCTTATTCCGCAGCGCGCGGAAATGGAGCCCGGCTTTTTCCATGCGCTCCTGCGCGTCTGGAACATCGGCCGGAATTCGGGCGTGAAGATGGTTTTTTACGCCGGCGCGGCTACACGCAAAGTGCTGGAGCGCATCCTGCTGAAAGCAAGCCTGGAAGCGGAAATCCGCGAATGGCAGCATTGGGGCGAGGCAGACAGGATTGCGGCGGAAGTGAAGGCGGACGAAGCGCTGGTGGCGCTCATGGCCAGGCAAGGAACACCGTCTTTCGCCCACGAAATGCGGCGCTTCCCCGACTTTTTGAACCTGCGGCTGAAAGAGCGCACTTATCTCCTCATCTTCCCGTTTGCGGATGAAGACGGCCAGGTAGAGAAACGGTCGGTCAGCAACCACCGCGACTTTATCGAGATCGGGAATGTGATCGGACGGGTTTTTAAGTAGCGATCCACTAACTTGCACTTTCCAATTACAACAGATTTGTATTCAAAAGAAGAAACTTCCCGGATCAGAGAGGCTTTCTGGACCGCTTTCGGCCAGTATATCACACCGCACCTATCTGCCGAAGGCGGCCGGGTAAACTGGACCAATTACAAAACCGGCGTAAAGCACATTTATTTCCGGATGCAGGCCGGCAACCGCGATGCCTCGATCGCTATCGAGATCGCGCATCCCGACGACGGCATCCAGGAGCTGTTCTTCGAGCAGTTCGCGCAATTCAGGGCGGCCCTGGAAGCACATCTCGGCGAAGTTTGGACCTGGCAGCTGCACGCGAAAGACGATTATGGGAGAACCGTCAGCAGGATTTTCACGGGATTGCCCGGCGTGAGCATTTTCCGGAACGAAGACTGGCCGGCGCTGATTTCTTTTTTCAAACCCAGGATCATCGCGCTGGATGCGTTCTGGTCTGAAATGAAATATCCCTTCGAAGAACTGAGCTGACCTTCTACCGAAATCCTCACTAAATTCAGCGTAATCGTAGCTCGTTGACGAAATATCGCGGAGGGTGAGGGATGAATTAATTTGTAAGATATTGATAGTTAATTGAATAGGTCGATGGCATGCGGGTTGCAAGACTTACCCTGTTAACAAATCATCGTTCACCATTACGTGCAGTATCATGTCACTTTTATCACAAACCCTCCGCAACAGCATCCTTCCGACGGAATCTGAAGATGCTTCCATTCCCGTTCCCATCCGTGAAACGGACACCTGGCAAGGCTCCGAGTACCTCGACGATCAGATCCGGACAGACGAGCAGGAAGAAGGCTTCACCTCCACACAGACCGCCTGATATTCTGAAATATGCATATAGGCAAAGCTTATAGGTTAACTTCCTTTTTGTACTGGACCCGCCGCGATTTGTACTTGTTGGTGATCCTGGCCACGGTGCCGGTGGTGTTGTACGAGATTTGCGGCTGGAGGTGGGCGGTGCTGCCATGGACCGTGGTTTCGCTCCTGGGTACGGCCACGGCGTTTATCGTCGGTTTCAAGAACACGCATACCTACAACCGCACGCGCGACGCCCAGGCCATCTGGACCAATATCGCCACCACCAGCAATCTCTGGGGCATCATGTGCCGGGATTACTTCCGGGATCCCGCCGTGGCGAGAAACCTGATTTCCCGGCACTTCGCCTGGCTCACGGCATTGCGCTATCAACTGCGGGGCAAGCGGATCTGGGAGGTGGCCGATAAGGATTATAACGCGGAATACCAGCGTTATTACACGATCCCCGAGCGCACTTGCGACCTCGACGGCGAACTGGCGAAATATATTTCGGTGGATGAGCGGGCGAAGTTGCTAACGGTCCGCAGTAAAGCCACGCAGCTCCTGGCGATGCAGAGCGCCGCCGTGAAGGCGGCATTTGGAGCGGATGCTGTGCAGCTGGCGCAGTTTATCGAGCTACAGCGTACGCTCAACACGTTTTTCGCGCAGCAGGCGCAGAGCGAATCCATCAAGGACACGCCTTATCCGCGGCAGTATTCGATCATCAGTACTATATTCGTCCGGGTGTTTAGCGTGTTGCTGCCGTTCGGGTTGCTCCAGGGATTCGATGAGCTGAACCGCTCCACGCCGGGCCTTATGCACGGGCATATGATCTGGCTGCTGGTGCCTTTCTGCGTTATCATTTCCTGGATGTATACCTCGCTGGTGCAGGTAGGCGAGAGCACGGAAAACCCTTTTGAAGGCAGCGCCAACGATGTGCCCATCACGCAGATTTGCCGCACGATAGAAATCGACCTGCGGGAAATGCTGGGAGAAAGGGACCTGCCGCCGGTGATTTTGCCGGAAAACGATATTATCCTGTAAAATTTTTGCGGGGAAATGTCCAATATGAAGAAAGCCGATTGTTATTCAAGTAGTAAAAACATATAAAATGGAACAAAGCATTAATTTCATGGAGAAGGGCCAGAACGCCCTCAAGTCTCTTTTCAGCGCCGGCGCGTATTTGAAGAAATCGTTGATTGAAAGGAAATTGCTGGAGCTGGTGGATTTCAGGGTGTCGCAGATCAATGGTTGCGCTTACTGCCTGGATATGCATTCGAAAGACGCGCGCGCCCATGGCGAAACGGAGCAACGGTTGTATGCACTGAGCGCCTGGCGTGAAACCAGCTTCTTCACCGACCGAGAAAGGGCTGCGCTGGCATGGGCCGAAGCTGTGACCGCCGCCAATGTGCCGGAAACCACTTTCAAGCGGGTGCGGGAGCATTTCAGTGAAGAAGAACTGATTGATCTCACGCTGGCGGTTACCAACATCAACACCTGGAACCGCTTCAATATCGCGTTCCCGAACCCCGACGCAGTGGGTACTTACCAGGCCGGACAGTTTGGCTGAGACAAGGAACAACACCAAAAAAACAGGTACATATGAATGAATTCTTACTGGTATTCCGCAGGGATTACAAAACCAGGGAAACCCAGCCGTCGCCGGAGCAATTGCAGGCGCATCTGAGCAGGTGGCGCGCATGGTTCGAGGATCTCAAGGCGCGCGACCTGCTGGCCAGGCCGCTGCAGCCCTGGGAGCCCGCGGGCAAAGTGCTCAAACATGATAAAAGCGTGACCGACGGACCGTTCGCGGAAATTAAGGAGTCGATCGGCGGGTTTATCGTTATCAAGGCCGAAAATTACGACCAGGCGGTAAAGATTGCGGAAGGATCGCCCATCCTGGAATTGGGCGGCTCCGTGGAAATCCGGCAGGCAGCCGGGTAATCAACTTAACATGGAGGAAAGCGCCTTAATACCGCACCTGTTCAGGACAGAGTACCGGAAGATGATTTCGGTACTGTGTGCCCGTTTCGGGATAGAACACATCGAACAGGCGGAAGACATCGTGAGTGAAACTTTCCTCGCCGCTACCGAGTCGTGGAGCACCCGCGGCGTTCCGGAGAACCCACAGGGCTGGCTGTATACCACCGCGAAGCATAAAACGCTGAACTGGCTGAAAAGGAATAATTTCTTCAGGGAAAAACTGCTGCCCGACCTGCGGTACAGCACCCCGGAAGGAGAGGAGCCAGACATCGACCTGTCGGACCGCAATATTTCCGACAGCCAGCTGGCGATGATGTTTACCGTCTGCCACCCCTCCATTCCACCCGAATCGCAGGTGGCCCTGGCGTTGAACCTGCTGTGCGGATTTGGCGCGCAGGAGATCGCGGACGCTTATCTCACCACGCCGGCTGTCATCTATAAAAGACTGGGCAGGGCGAAAGAAAAGTTGAAGGAAGCCGGCATCCCGGTAGAGCAGCCTTCCGCCAGGGAGATCAGCGAGCGGATCAATGCCGTGTTGAAAACGATCTACCTGTTGTTTTCCGAAGGTTATTTTTCATCGTCGAATAATGCGGTGGTGCGGAAGGAACTTTGCGTGGAAGCGATGCGGCTGAATTATTTGCTGGTGGAACAACCGCTGGCGAACCTCCCTGCCGCCAATGCCCTGCTGGCGCTGATGTGCTTCCATGCATCGCGGTTCGATGCGCGGGTGGGCGAAAGCGGGGAGATCATGCTCTACCACGAGCAGGACGCCTCGCGTTGGAACCGGGAGCTGATTGAAAAAGGAGAATATTATCTCAACCAGGCCGCCACCGGTCCCATGCTCACCACCTACCATATCGAAGCCGCCATCGCGTGGTGGCACACGCATCAGGAAGACACGCCCGAGAAATGGGATAACATCCTTGATCTTTACAACCGCCTGCTCATCCTCCAATATTCCCCCATGGCAGCCCTCAACCGGACGTACGCCCTGGCCCGCGCCAGGGGCAAGCAGCCCGCGATCCGGGAGGCGGAGAAACTGGCGTTGACGGACAACTTCCTGTATTACTCCCTGCTCGGTAATCTGTATACGGGCGTGGACGATGAAAAAGCGATCCGCCATTACCAGACGGCGCGGCAGCTCGCCAATACGCCATCCGGTGTTGCCGCGATGGAGAAATATATCGCGGAGCTGACACACCGCCCGGTACACTAAAGCAAAATTCATATCGCGGCAAAACGCAATTTCCATGCTGGCTCCCCGGGCCGGCGGGCCCTTCCTATGCGTCAAAAACAGATAAACCATGACTAACGCAACATTGAGAAAGAAGCATATCGTCGTGATCGGCGGCGGCTTCGCGGGGCTCAACTTCGTGAAGCAGCTCTATCGCAACGGGTTCTACGACATCACGGTGGTCGACAGGAACAATTACAATTACTTCACGCCGCTGCTTTACCAGGTGGCTACCAGCTTCCTCGAGCCCTCCAGCATCAGTTACCCATTTCGCCGCCTGTTCCGCAATAAAAACGTAGCGTTCCGCATGGCTACCCTGCTGGACGTGGACACCGCTTCCAGGACACTTCACCTGGGTGACGGCAGCGACCTCACGTATGATATCCTCGTTTTCGCCGCCGGATCGCGCACGAATTTCTTCGGCAACGAGAATATCCGCCATCAATCGTTTTCACTCAAAGGGATCGACGATGCGCTGTACCTCCGCAACGAGCTGCTCAAAAACCTGGAAAGGGCGTCCCTGGAAAATGACCCCGATGAGCGGCGGCGCATGCTCACCGTGGTGATCGCGGGTGGCGGGCCTACAGGTGTAGAAGTGGCGGGCATGCTCGCCGAAACGAAGAAATATATCCTGGGAAATGATTATCCCAGCCTGGCGCAGGCGCCGGTCAATATCCATGTGGTCGACGGCGCGCCGAACCTGCTGGCCCCCATGAGCGCCAAAACCCATGCCGCCGCATTCAACGCTTTGCAGAAACTCGGTGTGCAGGTGAAACTGAATACGCAGGTGAAAGATTACCATAACGGCCGCGTTCAGCTGTCGGACGGTACGAGCATCGAAGCGGGTACTTTAATCTGGGCCGCCGGCGTGATCGCCAATTCCTTTAGCGGCATCGCCGCGGAAAGTATGGGAAGGGGCAAACGCATGATCACGGATGCTTTCAATAAAGTGAAAGGATACGGCGACATTTACGCCATCGGCGATATCAGCATCCAGTTTACCGACGCGAAGTACCCCGAAGGCCACCCGCAGGTTGCCCAACCCGCCATCCAGCAGGGGAAAACGCTGGCGAGGAATTTATTGCGCATGGCGAAAGGGAAACCGCCGAAACCATTCAGATATTTCGACCGTGGCGATATGGCCATCATCGGCCGGCAATTTGCCGTGGCGGACCTCTTCAAGCACAAGCTGCATCTGGGTGGGATGATCGGCTTGATGGGATGGCTTTTCATCCATGTGATGTCGCTCGTCAATTATAACAACAAAATAAAAACGCTGTATAACTGGGCCGTGGCGTATGCCACCCGCGACCAGGCGCTTCGCCTGATCTTCAGGCCGGGTAACCGGGAAAACCGGAACCAGGCGGCCTCTTAAACTATCTGCCATGATGAGTCTCAAATTATTGTTCCGCTCCTCGCTGGGAAGAAAGCTGATTATGTCCATGACCGGACTGTTCCTCTGCCTCTTCCTCATCGTGCACCTGGGCGGCAATCTCACACTGTTTGCCGGCGATGAAGGATATACCTTCAATATCTACGCCCATTTCATGACGCACTTCCCACCCGTAACTTTCGCGGGGTATGTGCTGTACGTTTCCATCCTGATCCATGCGTGGTATGCCATCGTGCAAACCGTGCGGAACCGGAAAGCACGGCCGGTGAAGTATGCCGTTCCTTCCAAAGCCAAAGTGAGCTGGGCTTCGCTGAACATGGGATTACTGGGGAGCATCATTTTTTTGTTCCTCGTTATCCATATGACCAACTTCTGGGGCCGTTACAAATTCACGGAAGGTACGTACCGCGAATACCGAACCGATCTGCTGACCGGAAACATGACCAACACGCAGTACATTCCGAAATCCCCTGATTTCGAATATGCGGTGACCATGGAGGGGAATACGGAGATCGTCCGTGTGAAGGACTTGTACGGCATCGTCACGGAAAGCTTTAGCATGTTGTGGTACGTGATTTTGTACCTCTTTGCGATGGTGGCCGTGTCTTATCATTTGTATCATGGCTTCCAGAGCGCGTTTCAGACTGCGGGCTGGGCGCACCGGAAATACACATCCATCATCCGTTTTACAGGCGTCTGGATTTTCGCGGTGATTATTCCGGTGGCATTCGCGTCGATGCCGGTGGTGTTTTATATCAGAAGTTTGTTTTGAGATACAGGGTGACAATGAAAAAAGCCTTTGCGTTGTGCAAAGGCTTTTTGTTTTCTGCTCGTTCCTGAGATCAGGCAACCGGGGGGATGGCCATGCGTACTTCCACGATGGCGCCATATTGGATAATGGGGCAGCCTTTGGCCAGCTCCACCGCTTCATCGTAATCCTTCGCGCGGATGAGGAACAGACCGCCGATGGATTCTTTGCCTTCTGCGTAGGGGCCGCTGGCGATCTGTTCTTTCTTTTTATCGTGGCGGATCACTCTGCCGTCCACATCCCAACGTTTGGGCGGCGCCACCAGTTTATCCTGGGCGGCGATGCCTGCTACCCAGTCCTGGTAAGGCTTCAGGGCTTCTTTCATTTGTTCGGGGCTGGGCTGGGGATTGGCGCTGGTAAGATCTCTGTGGATCACTAAAAGGAACTCTTGCATGTTGCTGATTTTAAAATATGAATTGATGGTTTGAATACGGATAAAAAAGCGTTTCCAGGCTTGCCGGGCGCCGGTGTGTCGCTGCGTTGCTGACCGGATGTCGCGGAGCTATGGTGCACCGCGCCGGCGTTAGGTTGGGCTTCATGCGCGAACGGGTGGAAAGCGCATGCCTGTTACAACAGCCGCGAGCGAGCTGGCACCCGTCATCTTCGTTACAAACAGCGCCGGACAAGACCTGTAATCGGCTATGTTATTGCTTTGCCGGGCGTGTGGCGAACCAGGTGGCGAAATCGGTTTTGCCGATACGCGGCTGCGCGCCGGGGCCGGGTACCAGCGATTGGTCGTTCAGCATCGCGCCGAAATAACGGGCGTTGACGTCGGAAATCACCGTGCGGGAATCGTTCACTTCGCTGAGGTAGCGGGCCGCGAGGGCCGACAAGCTTACTTTCTCCGGGCCCGCGATTTCAACGGTGCCATTTACCGGTTTGCCGGTGGCTACGTCTGCAACAGCCGCCGCCACGTCGTCGGACGCGATGGGCTGGATGGCGGCAGGCGAGAGGTGGATATTTTCACCTTGCGCCGCGGAAGCCACGATGCCGCCGAGGAATTCGAAGAACTGGGTGGAATGGACGATGGAGTAAGGAATGCCCGACTTTTTGATGAGGTCTTCCTGAGCGGCTTTAGCGCGGAAATACCCGCTTTCCTGTAGGCGTTCCGTACCTACGACCGACAGTGCGATGTGATGCTTTACGCCAGCTTTTTCTTCCGCGGAAAGCAGGTTGCTGCCGGAAGTTTTGAAGAACTCCATCACGGCGTTGTCTTCGAACGAGGGCGAATTGGCCACGTCGATCACAACGTCCGTTCCCTGCAGGGCTTCGGACAAACCTTCCCCGGTAATGGTGTTAACGCCGGATGCGGGCGAGGCGGCGATTACTTCATGGCCTTCCTGGCGGAGGCGTTCCACGGTTTTGGAGCCGATAAGGCCGGTTCCGCCGATGACTACGATTTTCATGTTGCTGATATTTTAATGTAGATGTATGATTGGCTTTCTATTATGCCGGTTTGTTTGATGCATCCTATCAGGCAAGCGTGATGCCATTGCTTTAAATAATTGTATATCAATTAGTAATGTTGTTTTGAAGGCGGGTTTCCTTCACGCTATTCAGCGAAAAGCGCGGTGTTTCACGAAATGCAGTGTAAAGGGGATGGAGATAAAAAAGCCGGAACGGAATTGTTCCGGCCGCGGCTTCCGATTCAGCTGTTCAGTTGTTGAAATAATCCGCTTTCAATATCCCGAGTTTTTTCATTTTGGAGTGAAGCGTGGTGCCGGGGATTTCCAGGATCTCCGCGGCACCGCCTACGCCGGAAATCTTTCCGCCGCAGCGTTTCAGTACTTCGATGATGTATTTCTTTTCGATATGTTCCAGTGTTTTGGAAGTAGTGATTTGCGGTGTATCAGCACTTTCGCGCCAATTGCGGTGGGGGAGGTTGATGGCTTTGAGCAAGGGCCCGTCGCTGAGGAGGATGGCGCGCTCGATCTGGTGCTCCAGTTCGCGGACGTTGCCCGGCCAATCGTAGCTTTTCAGTTCTTTCAGCACTGCGGCGGAAATACCAGTGATCTTTTTGCCGATGTTCTTGCTGAACTTCCCGACGAACGCATGGGTCAGGGGTTCGATGTCTTCCAGCCGTTCCCGCAAAGGCGGTAAATGAATTGGGAACACGTTGAGCCGGTAGTATAGGTCGGAACGGAAGCGCCCTGCCTGCACCTCGGCTTCGAGATTACGGTTGGTGGCGGCGATGATCCGCACATCCACTTTGATGGTGGATTTTCCGCCCACTCTTTCGAGCTCCCTTTCCTGGAGCACGCGCAGCAGCTTCACCTGTAATTCGAGCGGCATTTCACCGATCTCGTCGAGGAACAGCGTACTGTTATTCGCCAGCTCGAACTTCCCGATGCGGCGGTCTATCGCGCCGGTGAACGCGCCTTTTTCATGCCCGAACAATTCACTTTCGATCAGGTGGGTAGGAAGCGCGGCGCAATTCACTTTCACCATGAGTTTGCTTTTCCTCGGCGACGCATTGTGTATGGCCCGCGCGATCAGCTCCTTGCCGGTGCCGGTTTCGCCCAGCAACAGCACGGTGGAAGAAGATTCCGCCACCTGCCGCATTAGCTTGTAGACTTTCTGCATCTGCTCCCCGCTGCCAACGATTTCCGAGAAGTTGTAAATGGTTTTGATTTGCTCGCGCAGGTAATCGTTCTCGTTTTCCAGTTTCTGTTTGTAGGCGATGATTTTCTCCGTACCCTGGATATTGGCGATAGCCACGGATATCTGCGCTACGATGCTGTTCATCACATTGAGATTCACTTCGTCGGACAGCAGCCAGAGCACGCCGATATTGGTGTTGCCTGCCCGCAAAGGCGCGCCGAACGCGCAACGCACACCCAGCGAATGCCAGAAATGAATGATCGGTTCCTCCGTTCCTTTTTCGATTTCTTCGCTG
The DNA here is from genome assembly GCF_038396755.1 of Chitinophaga pollutisoli. Lineage (NCBI taxonomy): Bacteria > Pseudomonadati > Bacteroidota > Chitinophagia > Chitinophagales > Chitinophagaceae > Chitinophaga > Chitinophaga pollutisoli. The sequence continues at coordinate 4,863,113 of NZ_CP149822.1, forward strand.
ACGTTGAAAACGACCAACCCATCGTCGCCGAGCACCCGCGCCGATAGCGGATGGAGGATGTCGATGCGCCGGTGCATAAGGGTTTTGAACTGTTCTACCTTTTCTCCCAACATGGTTTCGTCGTACATGTAAGGCGAAAGCGTGAGGCCGTCTTCCTCGATGATGCGGATGATGGCCAGCCGTATGTTCAGCACGTTGTGCAGCACGTTGGAAATGGCGCGCTGGAGATCGTCTTTGGTACGCAGCGCGGCGATGTCGCGGCTGAATGTGTGAAGGAAAGCTTCCTCTTTTTCGCGCCGCAAAATTTCCTCATTGGCGATAATATTGGACATGGCGATGGATATCTGCGCGCAGATCCCCTGCAGCAGCGCCATATTGATTTCCCCGATGTTCAGCCAGAGAATGCCGAGGTTTTGGTTGCCGGTCCGCAATGCCATCCCCACTACGGAGTTGAAGCCCGCGTTTTTCCAATGTTGCAGATACAGCGCCGTATTGCCCCGGTTCAGTTCGGAGTTTACGCTGAGGAAAAGCGGGATCTCGCTGGCGAGGATGCGGTTCTGCAATCCGTCTTCTATCGGTAGTTTGGTGGATACCAGTTGCTGCACCAACGCTTCATCGAGGGTTTCGATGGATTCGTCGTACAGGTATGTAGTGGTGGTGGTTTGATCTTCGTTGATTTTCCGGATGGCGTACCCGTCGAGCGTGGCGATTTTGCGCAGACAGGTATGCACGGCCAAGGCGAGGTCGGCTTTGCTGCGGACGGCCGCAATGTCGCTGCTGAAATCGAGCAGGAAGGATTTCTCGTTTTCCCTTTCCAGGATTTCTTCATTCGCGGCAATATTGCTGACCACGGCAAACAGCTGGCTGGATATGCGTTTGAGAATCCCCACGGCCTCGGCCCCAAAGGTGCCCGGTTCCCTGGAAAAGAGCATGAGACTGTATTTGGATGAACCGTTGCCGCCGAGGATCTTGATGATCATCTCCTGCGCTCCCGCTTCATAATGCAGCCGGAACCAAAGCGGAGCGGCCGCCTTGTCGATCGGGCGCATGTCGAATACGACGGGGTTGTAATACATGGATGCCACGTCGTAGATGCCGTCTTCGGCGGGCGTAGCCATCGACAGGGCGTCGCCTTCGTCCGAAAGCTCGCGCAGCTGCGCTTCCGAGTCGATGAGGTACGCTTTGTAATTTTCTTCCCGTTCATCCATCACCGTCATCATACAACTCGAGAACGGCACGATTTCTTTCAGATGCGAGCCCAGTACTCTCAGCAAATCCTGCCGGCCTCTCACTTTTACCATTTCGTTGCTGAGCGACAGCAGGATTTCGTTGATCCATTCGCTGTGTTTCATGGCTTCATTAATCTGGATCTGCGCCACCGCGCTCGATATCTGCGGTGCAATACCGGTAACGATGCGCTTGAATTCCTCCGTGAAACCGGCCGCGTCTTTGGCGTACATGTGGAGAAATCCTATGATCTGGTCTTTGTCTTTTAACGGCGTCATCATCAGCGCACGGATACCCGCTGAGAAATTGACCCGCAGGAAAGTTGGGCTTGCCGGCACCTCATCTTCACGGTTCCATACAAAAACCGTTGGCGCTCCGTTTTCCATCACCGTTTGGATAAAGTCGTCGGCCATTGAGAAACGGGCCACTATCAGCTTGGGGTACAAATTATGCTCCTGGATGGGGGAGGACTGGGGATCGAGCAGGAATGGAGTGTAGGACTGCTGATCGGGGTTGATCAGCGTTACGATGGAATGGGAAAACGTGAACATCTCCCGGATCTTGTTGGACAGGATCACGATAAGGTCGGTTTTGTTCCGGACCTTCGTAATATCATTCCCCAACTCCAGGAGAATACGGCGCTCCGCTTCGAGGAACCTGATCCGGCCGCCAGGATCTGCGGATGGAGGTGATGGCGTTTTGGATGTGGAAGTTTTCATGCTTGCTGGACAGATTAATATGTTTAGAATAGTTGTGCTCATTTCTACAACAATCGGAAAGTCATAATTGGACATTCATCCGGCAGAAAAAATTTTAACGGGCTCTCAAAATATTGATAATCAGCATGGTGTATTTTAACATGGATAATCGTAAAAAAGGAAATCCGGGCACATGGACCCGGATTTCTCCATTCTACACGCTACTCCCTGCGGTGGCGGGTTACAGTTCCCTGGCTGCGCCGAGTATGATTTCCGTTACTTTTTGAGGCATGGAGACCATGGGTACATGGCTGGATTTCAGTTCGGTGGTTTTCGCTTTGATCATTTTTGCTTCGGCCCTGGCGAGGACGGGAGGCACCATATGATCTTCCATTCCGATAATGGCCCAGGAGGGTTTTGACTTCCAGGCGGCGGTGGAGATTTTGGTGACGGTAGCTTTTGTGGCCCAGGGGGTTTGGGTGGCGAAGATGACCTGCCTATCCGTTTCCGGGAGGTCCTGCGCGAAATGCTGGTGGATGCCTTTGGAAGACAGACTGATGAAGCCCTCGGCATCCGGCTTGAATTCGGCGCTGCCGGGAGCGGCGGGGTAGGGCTGCACCACGTCCATCACCGACTGGCCGTCGTTGGGAATAAGCGCGGCCACGTAAACCAGGCCTGCTACTTTGGGGTCGTTCCCCGCTTCGGTGATCACCATACCGCCGTAGGAATGGCCAACGAGCAGCACGGGCCCATCCATCAGCGCGATGGCTCTTTTGGTGGCAGCTACGTCGTCTTCCAGGGAAATGAGCGGATTTTGCACGGCGATAACATTGAGGCCGGCGGCGGTGAGCCCTGGGATCACTTTCGACCAGCTGGAGCCGTCGGCGAAGGCGCCGTGAACGAGCACCACGTTTTTAATGCCTTTGGGGATGGACTGGGAATATGCGTCCTGGGGGGCGGATGCTGCCATTGCTGCGGAAAGCACGGTGGTGGCGATGGTTTTTTTGATGGTAGACATACTTTTAATTTTTATGGTTTAAATTTTGGAGAGACAAATACTTCATTTCATGGATGCTGCCCTGTTATTTGCAAGCGGCAAGCCATCATGTAACAAATTGATTAACAATGCCTGACTGGTTATAGTCGGTTTTTTTGTGTCTGGATATCGTAATTCCACGATGTTAAACCCGGCATTTCGGCAGGAACTAAAACCCATAGTATGTTTACGATTGACCAAATTGAGGAGGCGCATGGCAAAGTGCAATCCGGCGCTGATTTTCCCGCTTACATCCGTGAGCTGGCGCAACTGGGCGTGAAGCGGTATGAAACCTTCGTTTCCGACGGGCATACCGATTATTACGGTCCACATGATGAGAAATCCGATACCCACGCTTCGCATACGCCATTGGAGGTGGCGCATACGGCAGACGTGGCGGGTTTCAATGAAGCGTTGAAAGTCCATCAGCAGGGGGGCACCAGTTATCCGGAGTTTCTGGCCGATTGCGCGAAGCATGGTGTGGAGAAATGGGAAGTGAAAGTTGACGAAGGAACGTGTACGTATTATGATAAAACGGGGCGCGTGGTGCTGGAGGAATCCATCCCGCCAGCGGAGTAGCGGCTTGAAAAGTTGGTGATGGAAGATGATGCCGTTTTTGTATTATTGCAATGTCATCATCCAATTCGTCTACATGCAAAGAAGAAACTTTATAAAAACGCTGGCGGTCGGCGCGGCAGGCCTGTCTGTTCCCGCATCCCTCCTGGCGCGTTCTGCGGGCCCCCGCGCGCTGGGGCTTCAGTTATATTCCGTACGCGACGCCGTGGCGAAAGATCTCCCCGGCACCCTGGAACGCCTGGCCAAACTGGGCTACACCCGCCTGGAAATCTACGGGTACGACGGGAAATTCTTCGGCAGGAACACCGCCGAATTCAAGAAGATGCTGTCGGGATCGGGCATGCAGGTCATCAGCTCGCACCACCTGACGGGACATGGCATGAAAGCGAAAGGCACCTTGCTCGACGGGTGGGACAAAGCCGTGGAAGACCTCCACGCCCTCGGCGCCAAATACATGGCCTGCGCCTATCTCTTCCCCGAAGAAAGGACCGGCGAATTCTACGCGAAATTGCCCGATCTGCTGAACAAATCCGCTGAACGCACGAAGGCCGCGGGTATCCAGTTCGCTTATCACAACCACGATTTCGAGTTCGAAAAATACGGCGACGCCACCTTATACGAACACCTCCTCAAGAAAACAGATCCGCAGCTCATGAAAATGGAGCTGGATCTCTATTGGGCCGTTAAAGCAGGGCAGGACCCGATCTCCTGGTTCGAAAAATACCCCGGCCGTTTCCCGCTGTGGCATGTAAAGGACATGGAAAAAGGTTCCGGTGATATTACGGAAGTCGGCAACGGCGCCATCGATTTCGACCGCATCTTCGCCGCGCGGCAGCAGGCAGGCTTGAAGGAATGGTTCGTGGAGCAGGATGAAAGCAAAGGCGATATTTTCAAAAGCATCGAACAAAGCCATAAATTCCTTGATACAAAAAGCTATTGATCATGCCTGAAAACCCGGAGTACGACGCACTGATTGCATTTGTGGCGGGCACATGGCCGGTTGACCGGGAAGCGCTCCATCGTGATCTGGAAATCGAAAATGATCTGGGCATTACGGGGGATGATGGAGAAGAATTCATACTGAGTTGCGAAAGCATTTCATGTAGATATCTCAGGTTTTGAGATAGACCAGTATTTTGCGGCAGAGCCGGACTGGTGGCGATCCGAAGTGAAAGCCGCGCCCCGGCGACTTACGATTGGCGATCTTGAGAAAGCCATTCACCAACAAAGATTACTGTAAACAAATTCATAAACCGCATTCGAAAGGATGCGGTTTATCTTTTCCCCCTGTATCAATTTCGAAACCTGCATTCAATACTTCCATAAAAATATCCATTGGTGAATTTTTATAATAACTAGCAGCAGCCTACATTTCCCCGGATTGTCATTTAACAAAAAAATGAGCACCCGGATGATTTTCGTGTGTAGGAACCATATACATTTGCGGCTGTAATTAACCCCGAACCCCGGAAATTTCAATTTAACCCCAGGCGTGGCAACACGTATTATTTCAAATCAAATTCAAACAGCATGAATCCAAACAAAGCGTTGTGGGAAAAAGGCGATTTCACGAAAATCGCGGAAAGTATGCGGGAGAGTGGTACTGCACTCGTATCCCGGTTAGGCGTCACCAGAGGCATGAAAGTACTGGACCTGGGTTGTGGCGACGGTACCACGGCTATTCCGGAAGCTAAACTGGGCGCGGACGTGTTCGGTGTCGACATCGCGGCCAATCTCGTGGCGGCAGGAAAGAAGCGCGCCGAGGCCGAAGGCCTCTCCAACATCACGTTCCAGGAAGGCGATGCGATCCAGCTGCAGGGGATCGAAGACCAGCGCTTCGACCTGGCGGTCAGCATCTTCGGGGCCATGTTCGCCCCCAAACCGCAGGAAGTGGCGAATGAGCTCGTGCGGGTCACCAAGCCCGGCGGCCGCATCGTCATGGGCAACTGGATACCGGGAGACCCCACCCTGGTGGCCCAGATCCTCAAAATCAGTTCGGCATACACACCGCCGCCCCCGGAAGGGTTTATAAGCCCGATGCTCTGGGGCGTGGAAAGCCACGTAACGGAGCGCTTCGGCAACGCCGGTGTGGCTCCGGAAGACGTCCAATTCGAAAAAGACACCTTCCACTTCCGGATCGGCATCTCCCCGGAGGCATACCTGGAACGCTTCCGCCTTTTCTACGGCCCCACCATGAACGCATACGATGCCGCGGAGAAAGACGGCAGGGCGGAAGCCCTGCAACAAGAATTGCTGTCGCTATTCAACAGCAAAAACGAAAGCGGCGACGCCAACACTACGCTCATACCCGCTACTTTCCTGAAAGTGACGGTGAACCGCAGGTAAATTATTACAGTCTATCCGCCCATCACCCAGGCCCCGGTTTCCCAACCGGGGCTTTCGGATTTGCAGGATCGGAATTTTTCTTAATTTTAGTTCGCCAGTTTATCAATCAACCAATCCGAATTACCGGACATGCACGAAATTCCACATAGTGACAGCGAAATGCTGCGCCTGCTCGCCCTGGGCGACGAACAGGCGTTCCAAACGCTGTTCGAGCGCTACTGGGATGCGGTGTACTCTACCTCGCTGGTCCTCACCAAATCGGCCGCCATCGCTGAAGACATCGCGCAGGACGTATTCACGATTTTATGGGAAAAAAGAGCCACCCTCCCGGAAGTCTCGCGGTTGGAGGGCTACCTTTTCATCACCGCCCGCAACCTTATCTATTCCCGGCTCCGTAAACTCGCTTCGGGAGACGCTTACCGGCAATATGTTCTCCAGTTTCTCCACGAAGGCGGCGCCCAGCAGGCCGACCATGCCGCGGAATTCAGGGAGCTGGAGCAATGCGTGCTCACTGCCATCCGCCAGTTGCCGCCCCAGCAGCAGCGCGCCTTCACCCTGAGCCGTTTCGAAGGCATGCGCCACGAAGAAATCGCCACCACCATGGGCGTTTCGCGCATCACCATTAAAAGTTATATCGTCCAGGCGATCGCATCCCTGCGGAAAGCCTTGTCCAACCATCCCTCCGGCGCCATGGGCGCACTTTGGGCAATGATTTTCTTCTCCTGAAATTTTTTTGATCCCGGCACCTCCTGTTTGCCCGGTTGTGCGTCTTTACCATAACTACCGGCAAATCCGGCACCCTATCGCACGTTATGGATCAACAGACTTTCAATAACTTATTGCAACGCTACCTCAACGAGGAACTGAGCCAGGAAGAAGCCTCCCGGCTGCTGGACTCGCTGGAGGATGCATCCATGCGGCAGGAATGGGAACGTGCCGTGGGGGGATTGCTGCGCGACAAATCCGCGCACGGGCAGTCGGACCCCGAAAGGATGGAAGCCGTTCGCCGGAAAATCATCTCCGGTGCCACGCGCCCCTCGCCGCCACGCTCCCTCACGCGCCGGCTGCGCCCGGTTTGGACCGCGGCGGCGGTTATCGCATTGGCGGTTACCACTTATTCCTGGTGGCAACCCTTCAATGCTTCCAACGTTGTTGCCGGTGTGGAGGATTCCGTGCTGCAGGTGGTACCTGGCGGCAACAAAGCGGTACTTTACCTGGCGGGCGGGCAAACCATTACACTCGATACCGCTGGCAATGGCGCCATCGCCAGCCAGGGTAACGTACAGGTCATTAAGCTCGACAGCGGTCAGCTGGCCTACCAGGGCGGCGGCCAGGCCGGGGAAGTAACGTATAATACGCTCGCCACGCCCCGCGGCGGGCAATTCCGCATCATCCTGCCCGACGGTTCCTCCGTTTGGCTGAACGCCGCGTCCACGCTGCGCTTCCCGACGGCATTTACCGGCGGCGAAAGGGTGGTGGAACTGAAAGGGGAAGCCTATTTTGAAATCGCGAAGAACGCCAAAATGCCTTTCCGGGTGAAAGTGAGGGAAATGTCGGTTCAGGTGCTGGGAACGCATTTTAATGTGATGGCGTACGATGATGAGTCCAGCATCCGTACCACACTGCTCGAAGGCGCCGTGAAGGTGAACCAGGGAGCGCACACGCTGGAGATGCGCCCTGGGCAGCAGGTAAGCGCCCATCCGGCGGGTAACATGAGTATCCAGGACGGTGTGGACGTGGAAGAAGTGGTGGCCTGGAAGAATGGGTATTTCCATTTCAACCACGAGTCCCTCCAGGGCGTCATGCGGCAAATCGGCCGCTGGTACGACGCGGAGATATCCTATGAAGGCGAGATCCCCGACCGGGAATTCGGGGGTAAGATCGCGCGGGGCAGCAGCGTGAAAGATGTACTCAAAATATTGGAACTCAGCAACGTCCGCTACAGGATCGAAGGCAAAAAGATCATCGTGACACCATAGTAAGTATCATTATTCCATTCCACTAAAGCTTTATTCTGATTACCGTTATGAAAAGAAAACCGACATGACCTTCCCGTAAAAGGTTGCGCCCATAAAAAAGCCGGACTCCGATGGCAGTCGGATCCGGCAATGATGTAAGGGCAAACCATGACAAAATGGATTTCCACGGCATTCCACGACACTGGCCAAGAGCCAGACGGGATTTTTATTACCCTAACAAACCAAATTTATGCAAATTAGTGCTATTTGTACGCGGTATTTTACGCGGCGATTGATTTACAAAACGCTGTTGTGTATGAAGTTTTCCGCTATTCTGCTATTGGCCGCCTGCCTGCAGGTTTCCGCCAAAAGCCTGGCGCAGCAGGTATCGCTCTCGGAGCGCAACGCCTCCATCGAAAAATTGTTCCGTTCCATCGAGAAGCAGACGGGTTATGTGTTTTTTTATGATCATCAACTGATCGACAAAACACCCACCATCAACCTGAAAGTGAGCAAAATTCCGCTGGAAGAGGCGGTGGAACTGGTGTTGAAAGGCCAGCCGCTTTCGTATTCCATCATCGGGAAAAATATTGTGATTAAAGAAAAGCGGTCTGTTTTTTCGCCATACAGCCCGGTGAAAGTGCTCGTGCAGGATACGATGCTCAACATCACGGGGCGCGTGCTGGATGCCGACGGAACTGCCCTGCCCGGGGCCACCGTGGCCGTGAAGGGCTCCGGCTCGCAGGGCACGGTAACGGACGCCAACGGATATTTCAAGCTCCGCGTTCCCAGGGGCACCGTTATCGAAGTCACTTACATCGGCTATAAAAGCGACGAAAAAACCGTCCTGATAGAACAACCGCTCCAATTCACCCTGCAGGCGCAGGCTGCGAGCGCGGACGAATTCGTGGTTGTGGGTTACGGTACCGTCCGTAAAAGTGATCTCACGGGCTCTCTCAGCCAGGTGAAGTCCAAGGAAATCAACGCATTCCCTTCCACCAATGTCATGCAGGCGCTGAACGGCCGCGCGGCGGGCGTGAGGGTGATCCAGAATGGCGGCTCCCCCGGCGGCGGCGTATCTGTTCGTATCCGCGGCACCAACTCCATCCTCGGTGGTAACGAACCGCTGTATGTGATCGACGGGTTCCCGTACGACGGCAACCCCACCTTCCTCCAGAACGCCGACATCGAATCGATGGAAATCCTCAAAGACGCATCGTCGACCGCTATCTACGGCTCCCGCGGCGCCAATGGCGTGGTGATGATCACCACCAAAGGCGGCCGCAAAGGCGATCGTACCACGGTGGACGTGGACGCGGGCTACACCTGGCAGTTCGTCTCCAAAAAAATGGACCTCATGAACGCCCGCGAATACGCCTTGCTGTACAACGAACAGGCGCGCAACGATAATGTGGCCGAGTATTTCACGCAAGCGCAGATCGACAGCCTCAGCAAACACCCCGGTACCGACTGGCAGGACCTTGTACTGCGTACAGCGCCGATTTATAATTTCAGCGCTACGGTGAGCGGCGGTTCGGAAAAGACGCGCTTCTCGCTGTCGGGCTCCGCATTCCTGCAGGATGGTATCGTGAAATCCAGCGACTATAAGCGCTACAACCTCCGCGGCAACATCGAACACGATATCAGCAAGGTGTTCAGTGTATCGGTAAATACGATCCTAACCCGGCTCAACTCCGCCCGCCAGAACTCTGGCCTGGGCAACCGCGGGAACGACTTGATTTCCGGCATGCTCATGGCGCCGCCATCGCTCACACCTTACCTGGCCGACGGCAGCTACCGCCGCCTGAATACGGCTTATCCTTTCATTTCCAACGTGATCATCAACCCGCTTATTTTCATCAACGAAAGAAGCGATAAAATCCAGGGCGACCGGGTGCTGGCCAATGCCGCACTCACGATCAAGCCGCTGAAAGGCTTGTCTATCCGCATTTCCGGCGGTATCGACAATCTCAACGACCGTACCGACAAATTCAATAAGATTGAACCGACCACCAATTCTGTAGGCTGGGCGGAAGTGCTCACCTCGCAGCACACTAGTTTGCTGAACGAGAACGTGGCGACTTACACCAATACTTTCGGCGATCATTCGCTGACGGCCATGGCGGGTTTCACGTACCAGAATAAAACGATGACGAGCATGAACGGTTCCGGCACCGGATTCCTCAGCAACATCGTATACACGGGTGATCTTACGGGCGCGCTTACGCCGGGGATTCCTTCTTCCGGCTATGCGAAATGGGCGCTATTGTCGTATCTCGGCAGGGTGAATTATTCTTATAAAGACAAATATCTGTTGACGGGCAGCATCCGCCGCGATGGTTCTTCCCGGTATTCAAAAGGCCAGCAGTGGGAGAATTTCCCTTCCGCGGCAATTGCCTGGAAAGCGTCAAACGAGCCGTTTCTGAAACAATCCCGCGCGATCTCCGACCTGAAAGTGAGGGCCAGCTGGGGATTGTCGGGTAACCCTTCCATTTCTCCTTACGCCACGCTCCGCCAGCTGGGCTCGCTGAATACGATTTTCGGGGATCAGCTGTCTGTAGGATACGCACCCGGTTCCCAGTTGCCCGGCGATCTGCGCTGGGAGGTAACGCGCCAGGTGGATCTGGGTATCGACGCGGGCTTCCTGAAGAACAGGCTGCACGTAACATTCGACATGTATCACAAGAAAACGCGCGACCTCCTGAACAACGTGAAGCTGCCGGTTTCCATGGGCTATGCTACCACTGTGCAGAATGTGGGCGAGATCGAGAACAAGGGTTTCGAGTTCGGAGTGGACGCCAATATTTTCGACGGCAGGGAAGTAAACTGGAACCTGAGCGCCAACATCGGTTTCAACCGCAACAAGGTGTTGAAATTGTATAATGGACAGGATATCAATGGCACTGCCTTCTATACCGGATCGGTACAGGATTTCGTGAATATCCTGCGCGAAGGAAAGCCTTTGGGCGTGTTTTATGGTTACAAGGAAGAAGGATACACGGACAATGGCAATCTGAAATATGAAGACATCAACAAAGACGGGCTAATTAACGCGAATGACAAAACATTCATCGGCGATCCCAATCCGGACTTCATTTACGGCATTAATTCCGCCACATCCTGGAAGGGATTCGAGCTGACAGTGTTTCTGCAGGGCTCGCAGGGCAACGACATTTTCAACCTGAACCGCGTGGCCGCGCTGGATCTGGGCATGGGACTCAACCTGCCCCGCGAAGTTTTCGAAAGCCACTGGACACCGGAGAACCGCGATGCCAAGTATCCCCGCATTACGCGGACGCTGACGGCGAACATGTCGTCGCGCTTCGTAGAAGACGGATCGTACCTGCGTTTCCGCAATATCCAGCTGGCCTATAACGTGCCGGTGAACAACGCCGCCAAATGGTTCCGGTCGGCGCAGGTATATGTGAGCGGGCAGAACCTGATCACGTTTACGAAATATTCCTGGTACGATCCGGAGGTGAATGCCTACGGAAGCGGCAATTCCATCAACCAGGGCATCGATTATTCCATTTACCCGATGAGCAAATCGGTTACGGTAGGCATCCGTTGCGGATTCTGATTCTTCACCATTCAATCCGACATTATGAAAAAAATTACGATACTTATATTAATGACGCTGGTGATGGCTTCCTGCTCCGACGCACTGTTGGAGGAACCGCAATCCATCGCCGCGGAAGTGTTTTACAATACACCGGCGGAAGTAGAAGCTGGTCTTAACGCGATATATGTGCCCATGCGCCGCGGCAGCGCGCTGGGTGCGCTGTACTTATGCCAGCACGAAATTTACACGGAATACCTGTACGGCCGGGGCAGCCATGCGCCGTTGAACGATTATACGGGGCTGGACCAGACGAACGTGTCGCGCGTGGGGGATATGTGGGCCGTATTCTACGAATCCATCCGCAACGCCAACATCGTGATCGAAAGGGCGCCGCTGGGCACGAAGATTTCCCCGGCGCAGTTGGACGGCTACCTGGCCGAGGCGCGCTGCATGCGGGCGCTGAATTACTTCTTCCTGGTCCGTAACTGGGCCGGCGTTCCGATCCGCGACGAAAAGAATATGGACGTCCGGGAGTTGGCGCGCAACACGCAGGAACAGGTGTACGACTTCATCGTGGCGGACCTGGAGTGGGCGGAAACGCACCTGCCCGATAAGCCGCGGCTGTCAGGGGCGCCGTCGAAGTGGTCGGCCAAGGCGATCCTCACGGATGTGTACATGAATCTCCATCAATATGAGAAAGCGCGCGACAAGGCGGGAGAGATCATCACCAGCAATAAATTCAGCCTGGTGAACGTGACGGTGGCGGAAGATTTTGAGAAGTTGTTCGGGGCGGATGTGGCGACTTCCACCGAAGAGGTGCTTTACCTGAAATATGCCAGGATGCCCAGCGGGCAGGGGTTTGCTTATCCGCAGTATTGCCACTATCCTAATTCAGGGTATTTTCCGCCGGGAGGGTTTTATACTTTCTACAGCGATTCCGAAACGAATACTTTCCTGAAAAACTGGGATAAGAACGATCTGCGATATACATTTAACTGGTATCCGCAAACCTTCGGCCTGGGGCCCACCACGATCCTGCTTAAGAAGTTCGTGGACAAACAGGCGGTTTCGGGCGGAGGGAACGATTATCCCATGTACCGCTATGCCGACATCCTCCTGTTCTACGCCGAGTGCGTGGCCCAGGCGGGCACTGCGCCCAATGCGGATGCGATGGAGAAATTGAATATGGTCCGCCGCCGCGCGTATGGAAAACCCGCCACCACGGCCGATGCTGCGGTAGATTTCAAACTGGCGGATTATGCTACGAAACAGGCGTTCATCGACCTGGTAGTGCGCGAGCGCGGGTACGAAAATTGCGGGGAATCGAAGCGCTGGCTGGATCTGAAGCGCCTCGGCATCGCGGAGGAAATCGTGCAGGCAGGGAAAGGCAAAACGGTGGCGCCGCGCCACCTGCTCTGGCCTATCCCCGTGATCGAAACGAATTATAATAAAGCGATAGATCCCGTTAAAGATCAGAATCCCGGTTACTAATCCAATCCATAAAAGATGCAAAAATTAAGAAAGACATTCCTGATTTGCCTGCTGGCGATGCCCGGCAGCCTGATGGCGCAACAAGTGAGGGAAGTAGACATCTGCGTGTACGGTGGGTCCTCCGCCGGTGTGATCGCCGCTTATACGGCCAAGAAACTGAATAAATCCGTGATCGTGATCGAACCGGGCAAACGCCTCGGCGGGCTCACTTCCGGTGGCCTGGGCTACACCGATATCGGCAACAAATACGCCATCTCCGGCATTTCGCGCGACTTCTACCGCCGCGTGGGCAAACATTACGGCAAATTTGAAACCTGGATATTTGAGCCGGGCGTAGCGGAAAAAGTGTATCACCAATACGTAAAAGAAGCTGCGCTGGACATTGTATATGATCACCGCATCACCGAAGCCAGCAAAACAGCCGGCAAGGTGACGGAAATTAAACTGGAATCCTCCACCGGCGGCACTCCCAAAGTCACCACAGTACGCGCGAAAATGTACATTGATTGCTCCTACGAAGGCGACCTTATGGCGCGGGCGGGCATCTCCTACACGGTGGGCCGCGAAGCCAACGCACAATATGGCGAAACGTACAACGGTGTTCAGCTGCTGAACAAACACCAGTTCCCCGACGGCATCGATCCCTATAAAACACCGGGCAAACCGGAAAGCGGCGTGCTCTGGGGCATCAGCACCGAACCGCTGGCCGCACAAGGCTCAGGCGATAAAAAAGTGCAGGCATACAACTTCAGGATCTGCCTGTCCAACAAACCTGAAAACCGCATCCCCATCACCCGCCCGGAAGGTTACGATTCCACACGCTACGAGCTGCTGATCCGCCTGGTGAAACATCACACACCCGGCGACCTCAACGGTTTCCTCAAGTTCGACCGGATGCCGAACAACAAAACAGACATCAACAACAACAACGCTTTTTCTACCGATATGATCGGCATGAACTACGACTACCCGGAGGCCGATTATGCCACCCGCGCGCGTATCACCAAAGAGCACGAGCTGTACAACAAAGGCCTGCTGTACTTCATCGGCCACGATCCCCGCATGCCGGAGCACCTCCGGAAACAAATGCTGGAATGGGGCTATCCGAAAGATGAATACACCCAGTTCGGGAACTGGTCGCCGCAGATGTACGTGCGCGAAGCCCGCAGGATGGTGGGCGCTTACGTGATGACGCAAGCCAACTGCCAGGGCAAGGAAACGGTGGATGATGGCGTAGGCATGGCCGCATACACGATGGACTCCCACAACTGCCAGCGCATTATCGTTAACGGCATGGTGAAGAATGAAGGCGATGTGCAGATTGGTGGCTTCGGGCCTTACCCCATCGCTTACCGCTCCATTATCCCCAAAAAGGAAGATTGCGGTAACGTGCTGGTGCCCATCTGCCTTTCCGCTTCGCATATCGCATACGGCTCCATCCGCATGGAACCCGTGTTTATGGTGCTGGGGCAATCCGCCGCCACGGCCGCTTCCATGGCTATCGACGCGAAGCAAACCGTACAGGACGTAGATATCGCCAAACTGAAGGCAACCCTGCGCCAGCGCCCCCTGGCGGTAAATGCCACCGCCGAAATCCTCGTGGATAACGACGACCAGGCGCATGTAACGGTAACCGGCGATTGGAAAAAGATCAACCGTGGCGCTTACGGTCCTTCAGCGTATGTGGCGGAGAAAGGCGCTTCCGGCGCTATCCGCTTCACACCGGATGTAGTGAGCGCGGGTACGTACCGGATCTATTCCTATGTGCCCAAACAGGCGGATATGTCCCAACACACGAGCATCAAGGTTTCATCCGATGGTAAAACGGTGAAGCCTGTGGACTTCGCAGCGTCGGCGGTGAAAGTGGAAGGACAGACTTCCGGCGAATGGGTGGACCTTGGCACGGTGAAACTCGCCAAAGGCAAAAAAGGCTACGTGGAAATCACGACCGAAGGCGCGGATGGTACCGTGCTCGCGGATGCGGTATTGTTTATTCCCGAGAAATAACCCATATCCATACCCATGATAAAAAAGCCGGGCTCAATTGGGCCCGGCTTTTCATTTTTTACGAAGAACAGTTACAGGGCGGGTTTCCCTTTGATAAATACTTGCACCGGTTGGAAGAGCACGTTTAAATCCTGCAAGGGATCGGCGGAAAGCAGGAGCAGATCCGCCCGCATGCCTTTGCGCACGGCACCGCGGTCGCTGAGGCCGCAGGCGCGCGCGCCGTTGAGTGTGGCCGCCTGGATGACCGCCGCCGCGCTCAGCCCGCATTTTTGCTGTAGCAGCAGCATTTCCTGCAGAAGGGGAATGGCGCCGGTATTGGGATAAATCCAATCGGTGCCGGCAACGATTTGCACACCGAGGGCATGCGCCAGCCGTGTCACGATGGCGGCGCTGTGCATTTTATTGTTCTCCGCATGGAAAACGGTAGGGTCGAGGAAGATGTTTTGAAGCGCCATTTGGCGGAGGAGCGGGATTTGCGCGAGCGTGTCCAGCTGGAATTCTTTGCGGTAAAGCGCTTGCCAGGCTTTGCCGATTTCGAGCGTGTCGCCGGGCAGCTGCTGAAATGCGAAATCGTTGGCGTGCGACATGCTGTTCACACCTGCGGCAGCAACTGCGGCCGGTTTGCAGGGGAACACGGCGGCGTGGCTCCAGGCTTTCAGCCCGGCTTTATGGGCTTCTTCGGTGATCTCGCGGATAAGCGCGGCATCGAGGTCGGCGTAGATTTTGATGCCGGTAACGCCGGCTGCCTTCGCGGATTGGATCGCAGTGGCCACGTTCATTCCGGACATGAGGGCGCGGTACCAGGCGCTGTTTCCCAGGTCGCCATCGCGGCCGGATCGGCGGATCAGGTCAAAATATCCCGGGCCGGCAAATTGCGCCGCGAAGAAAATATCGGGACCCATCGTTTTGCCGGAGCGCACATCGTCGCGGCAGGCGGCCAGGTAAGGCGCATTCCCCGCCATATCGCGGACGGTGGTGATGCCATGCCGCACCATGTTGCCCATGATGCTGTCGGTCTGCAACCGCGCTTTCCGGATATCTTCGTCTACCACTGTGGCCAGGTGCACGTGTGCGTCCATCATCCCCGGCGCCAGAAATTTTCCTTCGCCGTCGATGACCGTCGCATTCCCGATGTGGCGCGGGGCTTTGGTGTAAATTTTTTGAATGATGCCGTTGCCGATGAGGATGGATGCTTTGCGTGGGCGGATACCCGTTTCGCCATCTATCACCGTTACGTTTTTAACGAGCAATTGCTGGGCCTGCGCTGTTCCGCACAGGCAGCCTATCCATACAAACAATAAAGCGTAGCGCATTATGGTAATTTTTCTAAATCGGAGATGGCAACGTGTTGCCGGATGATTTTTCCAGTTTTGTCGATTAAAAAAGTGGCGGGTAATGATCTGACATGATACTTCGCCACGATGTCGCTTTTCATGCCTTCCGGCGCCACCAGTTGCAGCCAGGGGATTTTATCCGCGGCCACCGCTTTCCTCCATAATTCATCTTTTTCATCCACCGAAACTGATACCACTTCGATGCCTTTCCGTTTCAGGGCGGCGTAATGGGGTGCAAGCTCCCGGTTGCCGGCGCGGCAAGGCGTACACCATGATGCCCATATATCCAGCAGGATGTAGCGGTTCCGGGCAACAAGGCTGTCGAGATGTACCAGCGATCCGTCGATGGCGCGCAAAGCGAAAGCGGGCGCGGTTTTGCCCGTCATATTGAACCGTTCGGAGTGGACTTGTTTTTCAACAAGTTTGTTCGTGGTGGCGGAAGCCCATTCCTGTTGGCGGAAGGAGGGGATGAGCTGTGAAAGCGAAGCATCCGTCCAGGCGAAAGCGTATTGGTATGCGCTCCATGCCCCTGCGAGATTGCCAGCGTTTTTCAGCGCGAAAGCCAGTCTTTTTTGCTGGACTTCCGTGGCCATGCGGCCAATTTTATTATTGATGGCCAGTTTTTTATCGAGATCTTCCGTCTTGCCATATTCCACTCCCAACCGGCTCCATTCCGACTCCACCGGTTTCATGCTTTTTTCGAAAGCGATGAACTTTTGCTGGATGGTATTGCCTTTGACGGTGGTAGCCGAATCTTTCCCGATCATTACCGTTACGGGCGATTTACCCGCGAAAACGGTCGCATTGGCAAATGGTGCGCGCAAACTGACGGAATATACGGCGGCGCCGCTGTCGGGCAGTTGCAAGACGATCTGGCCCTGGCGCATAATCGGTGTATCGATAAGTTGGCGAGTGGGCCATTCGCGGTAGATACGCACTTTGGCGCCGTCGGCATGCAGGGCGGATGTGATCTTCAGTTCCTGCGCCCGGCCCGGAAGAGCGGCGGCGAGGAGAGCGGTCAGGCAAAGAATTTGTTTCATGCGGAGAATTAGCCCGGGATACGAGGTACCCCGGGCGTTGGTTATGGTTAGTTTCTGGGATTGGGAAGAATATCCGGGTTGATCATCATGATCTTCGGCGCGATTTCGAGCAGGTAATTCGGCGAGCCGGCGGGCAGCGTGTAGACTTGTCCGAGGTGATCGCGTTGCAGGTCTTTTTTGAACCGCGGATCGTTGTTCAGGCGTTTGAGATCGAAGAGGCGCACGCCGCGGTACATCAGTTCCAGCCTTCTTTCGCGGAGCACGAGCGCCAGCGCTTCGTCTGCCGTGGCTGCGGTCAACGCAGTGTAATCCTCCGGTTTGAAGCGTTTTTGCCGCAGGGTGTTCAGGATGGCCGCCGCTTCGTCTTTCTTGTTGTCGCGGGCGAGCGCTTCAGCCCTGATGAGCATCATTTCCGGAACGCCGATGCTGAAATTGGTAGCGCCGGGGAAGTAATCCGGGTACGGGCTCGGCGGTGTTAAGGCGGAGCGGGGGATACGGGTGAAAGTGTATACGTAGCGGAGGTCCTTCTCGCCGATGATCCCCAACAGTTCCGGGTTGATCATAAAGCGGGTGAAAACGCCGTTGTTGCTGTTGGTTTTGGTATACAGGTTTTCCGGGTTGTTTTCCGGGATAGGCTTGTTGGTGACGCCGCTGGTAGGCCGCGCGGGGTTCACGAACGAAAATGTGTTGTGGTCGAGCAAGGTGGACCGGATGGCCAGGGCTTTCTCCGCTGCGGCTTTCGCGCCGGCATAATCACCCATGTAGAGCCGCACGCGCGCCAGCAAGGCGTGGGCGGCCGCTTTGCCCGGATGTACGTAGTTGCGGCCCGTATCGGGCAATGCGGTAATTGCTATAGCATCCGACAGGTCTTTGATCACCTGGTCATACACTTCTTTTACAGTGGCGCGCTTCAGTTTGGCTTCCAGATCGGGCACCAGCAGCAGGGGCACCGCCAGATCGGAGGCGGCGGTGGCAGGGGTGTATTCCTTCCCGAAAATATTGGCAAGGTGGAAGTAATTGTAAGCGCGCTGGATTTTTGCTTCCGCGATATTGCGCTCGCGCGCTTCCGCATCGCCGGGGGCACTCACGATTTTGTCGAGCACCAGGTTGCAATAGTAAATATTGCTGTAGATGCGCACGTATTCATTGTCCTCCTCTGTCTGCAACATCGTTTCCTTCTGCCATAGGTAGTTTTTCGTACTCCGGGAATTGGCGGTGCTGCGGATCTGCTCGTCAGTGTAATGGATGTCGTCTGTCATGAATTCAGCCTGCATATAGCCGGCGTCGGCCTGAAGGATGTCGTTCATGAACATTTCATAATCGGCTACTGTAGTGGGCAGCACTTTTTTCTTCGGCGTTACGTCGAGGAATTTTTTGCAGCTTCCTGCGGCCAGGCCGAGGAGCAAAACGCTATATAAAGTAATTTTCTTCATGTGGATGCTGTTTTACAATTCAACCCTTAAGGTCAATGTGGTTACGCGCGGTTCTGGCAGGAAGTAGGTGCCGGTCATGGGATCCACCGCATCCGGATCGATGCCGTATTTGTTTTTCTTCCACAGCGCTACGTTGTTCATCTGCGCCACGAAAGAAACGCTGTTGAGGAAGGTCCGTTTCAGGATGGTGGACGGCAATTTATAGCCAAGCTGGATCTCGCGCAGGCGGATATACGCCCCTGACATCTCGCTGTTGGTAGAATACTGAATCACGCGCTCCCTGCCATCGTAGAAGTCTTCCGGATCAAAGGAAGGCGTGATCGCCGCCAGGTCGGTGGTGGCTTCGTCGCCGGGCTTGCGCCAGCGCTCGGATATGCGCGCATCGTAATTGGAGAGGAACCCGTAACCATACATTTGCGGCGTGAACCGGCGGATCACATTGCCGAAGTTATAGGTGAGGAACACGCTCGAGAAGAAATCCTTGTAATAGAAAATATTCGTAAACCCTCCCGTAAAAGGCGCCCTGTAGGTACCGTTGTTCACCAGGGATGCCATCACCGGCACTTTCACTTTCCCGTCTTTATCGCCGTACACGAGCGGATTGCCACGATTGTCGAGCCCCGCCCACCGATAGCTCCACAACGCTTCCCGCGCGTAACCTTCCACATACTGACCGGAACTGCTCACGCGGCTGATAACCGGGCTTGTCTCCCGCACTTTGTTCTCGAGAATGATATTCTTGTTGAAACCCGCATTCACGCGCGACGACCACCGGAATGTGCGCCCTTCGATGATATTGGCCTGGATGGCAAGGTCAAACCCTTTGTTGCGCATCCGCGATGCGTTGATGTTGAATTGCGTCCAGCCCACGGTGGGGTCGAGCATAACGACGCCGAGCAGGTCGTATCCGTAACGGTTATAGTAATCGGCCGTCACCTGGAAGCGGTTTTTCAGCAGACCCACATCCACGCCGGCATTAATGGTGCGTGTGCGCTCCCAGCGCAGCTTGGGATTGTAGGAACTGACGCGCGCCCTGAAGTCGTTGAACGCCGTCTGGAATGTACGGGTGGCAGTCAGCAGGGGAGTAGTGGTGCGGTCGTAGTTACCGGTAAGACCGGCCGTTACCCGCACTTTCAGCATGTTGATAGCGGGAACCCGGAAGAATTTCTCTTCCGCAACGTTCCACGCGCCACCTACAGACCACAGCGGTGTACGGCGGTATTTCGGATCGGCGCCGAACATGTTCGACTGGTCGATCCGGAAGCTGCTGGTGAACGTATACCGCTCGTCGTAGGTGTAACCTGCGGTAGCGTAGTAGGATTTTTCGCGGACGTCGTTATGGCTGAAACCGTCGAGCGAAGTAGGGTCGAGGCGGGGGATGGCCGTGCTGTTCCACCAGGTGAGCCCGCCATTGGCGAGCTTATGCTGGTCGAAGAACTGCCAGGAAAGCAGCTGGTCGTCGTACCCGAATTTCCGGCTGGTAAATCCTTCCGTCACATTCTTTTTCAATTCCGCACCCGCTGCCACATTAATAAAATGGACGCTGTTGATCAGATTGGAATAATTCAGTTGCGAGCGCAGCGCCCAGTTATTGTAGGTCATTTCCGACTGGTCGAGGATGTTGCCCAGCGGGAGGTTGAACACGGCCTTGTTGGCGGCGTTCATCGATGCGTAACGGTTCAGGTAATAGCGCGCTTCATAAGACTGTTTGTCGGTGATATCCTTGCCGCTGGTCTTGAGCCGGTCGAACAGGAAATCCGTATTGAAAGTGAAGTGCTTCAGGAATTTGTATTGCACGCCTACTTTCGTGCGGATGCCGAAATTACGGGTCACGTTGTTGGCCAGGCGCGCTTCTTCAATGAGGTTTTTGCCATTATCGAGGTAGCCGAAACCGGTGATGATGTCGTTGGAAGCTTTATTGAAACCCGTGTAATCGTATATGTAGTTCCCCGAACCGTCCAGCAGCAGCTGATAGGGCGGCAGGTTTTGAATATCGTTGTTCAGGTACGGGGCGATATTTTGACGTGAGGAAACGGCGTTGAGGTCGAGGCTTACCCGGAGGTCGCGCGTTAGTTCGAGGTCGCTGCGGGAATTGACCTGGTACGATTCGTTTTTATCGCCGATGTAATTGGAACGGTTGTTTTCGTAGGTACCGGAGATAATGTAGCGGTAGCGCGGACCGCCGCCGGAGAACGACAGGTAATGGTTCTGGCGGATACCGGTGCGCAGCAGCTGGTCGCGGATCTGGCCTGTATTGGAAATGCCACCCAGCGAATCCTGCAAGCGGGAAAACTCCTGCTGCGTGATATCACCCCTGTCGAGGCGCATGAGGATGTCCATAGAGGGGGAATAACCGCTTTCACTTCCATTGAAAATGACGGGGTTGAGGAATCCCTTATCATATACTTCCTTGTCGTAATCCAGGATATCCGCCGCGGAGGCGCGGTGCAACCTGGAATAATCGGGGCGGGATGTGAAATACGTGTTGGCTGCGTAATTGATCTTCATTTTCCCCTCTTTCCCGCGTTTGGTGGTGATCACGATCACGCCGTTGGAAGCGCGGGCGCCCCAGATCGCGGAAGCCGCGGCATCTTTCAGTACATCAATTTTTTCCACGTCATTCATATTCTCGGGCAACTGGTTCACCGGGAACCCGTCCACCACGATCAGCGGCTGGTTGCGACTTTCGTCGATGGCGCTGCCGCCGCGCATCTGGAGGTCGATCCCCCGGCCCTGCGGTCCCTGGCCAACCCGGTGTACCGCGTTGCGAGGGAAAGACCGGGAAT
The DNA here is from genome assembly GCF_038396755.1 of Chitinophaga pollutisoli. NCBI lineage: Bacteria > Pseudomonadati > Bacteroidota > Chitinophagia > Chitinophagales > Chitinophagaceae > Chitinophaga > Chitinophaga pollutisoli. The sequence goes on from NZ_CP149822.1 coordinate 4,884,607, forward strand.
GCTGCCTTCCAGGAGCTGGTTCAGCGACTGGCTGCTGCGCCTTTCGATTTCCTGCGGCGAAAGCGAGGAATAAGCGCCGGTGGTGTTTTTCTTCGCCAGCGATTGATAGCCGGTCGAGATCACCACTTCCCGGATGCTTTGCGCCGCCGGCTTCAGGGTAACATTCACCATGGCATTGGCGCCAACTTCCTGCTGGCTGGTTTCGTACCCCATGTAACTGATGAAAATCTGCGACGAATTGCCTTTCAGCTTCAGGGAAAAATATCCCTTGTCGTCGGTAATGGTGGCGCTGGTGGTGCCGCTCTCGCGAACGGTTACGCCCGGTGCATACACCACGGCGTCGCCCTCAAGCAGCCCGATCCTCCCTTTTACCACGCGCTCCTGGTATACTGCCTCCAGGCTGCGTGTGCTTTTCAGGCTCACGCTGATCATTTTGTCCTGCTGCCGGAATACGAAATCGTAATGCTCCGTCAGGTATTGCAACACTTCATCGAGGCTGCGACCCGCGGCAGGCATGGTGATCAGGGTGTTTTTGGCGGTTACGGAACCGGCGTAGAAAAACCGGACCTTGTAACGCGCCCCCAAAGTTTTGAATACTTTCTCTACCGGTTCTTTATCGAAACCGGTCGTTTCTTTCTGCCGGGCGTACAGCGCCGGCGGCGTGATCAGCTGGGTGCCCAGTGATGTCAGGACAATAAGGAGCAGCATCGTCCGTGCAGACGACAATCGGCGAATAAACAGCATAACTCGTGCTTATGTTGGTTGATTAATGAATAATGATACTGGTGGTATCTTCCGTTATCTCATATCTTTTATTAAGAGTAAAGCAAAGTACTTCCAGCACTTCGGTGAGCCGGTCGTTGCGGAACCGCCCGGAGAATGTTTCTTTCTTCGGATCGAAGCCTTTCAGCTCGATGCGGATATCGTAGCAGGCTTCCAGCTGGCGCACTGCTTCGTCTAATGGTGTATGGTCGAAAATGATTTCCTGCGCTTTCCAGGCCTGGAGGTCGGATCGCCTGAATGTCGTGCGTTCGGGCGGGGTGTTGGCGGAGATGCGGAGGTCCAGCCGGTCGGAAGGGGCCATCACGGCGATGAGTTGCCGCCCTTCCGCTGTTTCCTGTTCCACTTTCACCTTGCCTTCCTCGAGCATAACCTGCAGGCTGTCGGCCTGGTGGCTCACGCGGAACGACGTTCCCAATGCTGTGATAATGTAAGGTCCGGCGAGCACGCTGAAGGGCCGGCGCTCGTCTTTGGCCACTTTAAAATAAGCGACGCCACGGAGCCGCACGCTGCGCTTGTTGCCCCCAAAACCCGGTTCCATGGCCACGCTGGCGCCCTGTTCCAGTAAAATGAAACTGCTGTCAGGAAGGGTGAGCCCTTTGCGGAGGGTTTCCGATGTCGCCGCTACAGGTGCAGTGGCCGGTGTAGTATTTTGCCCGGGCCTGAAGAGGAAAACGGTGGCTGCCACGATCGCTGCCACGGAAGCCGCCGCGGCGATGTAGGGGAAGAAACGCCGGAGGGTACCGGTAGGTGGCGTTCCGGACAGGTAAGTGTCCAGCTTTTGCATAGCGGCGGCTTTCTCCCGTTCCGCCCTGATCATCCATCCACCGAGCTGTACCAACTCCCGCGCCTCGCCGATGAGCGGGGCGTTGGAAGGGTTTTCCCGGAGGAAATTATCCCAATACGCTACATCCTTTGCGTTTGTACCGTAACAGTAATTAATGAATGAAGGTAGCGTAGCCAGTTCTTCCGCCTTGAAATTCCCCATGAAGGTGCGCTTTTACCTGAACAGAGGGAAAGCGGTACCGGATTTACCACGCGGAATGAAATTTTTTTGAATTCACCAAAACAGCGCCCATTGCTGCTTGCCCACTTGCCGGCGAAGCTCGGCGATCCCCCTGTGCATAAGGTTGTAGACAGTGCGGAGGCTGGATTGTTTGTAAACGGCGATCTGTTCGGGCGTCATCCCCTGTAAATACCGCAATTCGATCACTTCCCGCTGGGCAGGTGAGAGGCTGGCGAGCGCCGCCGCCACCAGGGCAAATCGCGCGGAAAAGGCTTCAGCCTCGGCCAGGCCGTCGTCGCCCATGTCGGGCAGGCCGTCAATGGCTGCTGGCTGCGGTTCCTTCTCCCGGTTGTCGAGCAGCCGGCGTTTGAAGGAGGTGAGGAGGTATGCGGACAAGTTTGCGGGTTGCGAAAGGCGGGACCGCCGTTCCCAGAGATATATGAAAAAATCATGCAGTGTATCTCTGACGAAGGCTTCTTCACCCTTGAGCCATTTGCAACCCCATACGAACATGCGCGTGTAATGCCGGTCGTATAGTTCTCGGAAGGCCCCCTTCTCTCCCGCGCAGAACCTGACCCAGATATTGCTTTCGTCGAACATGTAAAGATAGACTTTGGTCTGCCGTAGATCCGGCACAAGATAGCAAAAGTAGCGCAGATACGGGAAGGCCTGTTTGCGCCCAGAATAGCCGGTTTTTTTTATCTCACGGATTTTATACCTTCGCGCCACATGAATGGACCATCTTCATCCGCCGCGCTTACTCCACCATGATGGATATTTTACTCCGCTGAACCGGCGCTGCCTATTCTACATTTTCAGAAACTTCATACATGAAGACGATCTTCAATTTGTTTGACTTTACGCAAAAAGTCAACTACCGGAACGAAATTCTTGCCGGCCTCACCGTGGCTATGACCATGATGCCGGAATCCCTTTCTTTCGCGATCCTCGCGGGCTTTCCGCCGCTGGTGGGTTTGTATGCCGCCTTTATCATGGGGCTGGTGACGGCCATCCTGGGCGGGCGCCCCGGCCTGATATCCGGCGGAGCGGGCGCCACGGCGGTGGTGCTCATCGCCCTGATGCAGTCGAACGGGATAGCGTATGTGTTTGCGGCGGTCGCCCTGGCGGGATCGCTGCAGATCCTGGTGGGCGTTTTCAAGTTGGGGAAATTCATCCGCCTGGTGCCGCAGCCGGTGATGTACGGATTCGTGAACGGCCTGGCGGTGATCATCTTCATGGCGCAGCTGGAACAGTTCAAGACGAATGCCGGCGGGCAAATGGCATGGCTGAGCGGCGGCCCGCTCTGGATCATGGCCGGACTGGTGGCGCTTACCATCGGGATCGTTTGGCTCACGCCCAAAATCACGAAAGCCATTCCGCCTTCGCTGGTGGCCATTGTTACGGTGTTTATCCTGGTGCTGGCCTTCGGGATCGATACCAAAACCGTTAAAGATATTGCTTCGGTAAGCGGTGGGTTCCCGCCGTTTCATATTCCGATGGTGCCGCTGAACTTCGAAACCCTGGGGATTATTTTCCCGTATGCGCTGATCATGGCGGGCGTGGGGCTGACGGAGGGCTTGCTGACACTGAACCTGGTGGATGAAATGACCGGCACCAGGGGCAATAGCAACCGCGAATGCGTGGCCCAGGGCACAGCCAATATCGCGAATGGTTTTTTCTTCGGTATGGGTGGCTGCCCGATGATCGCGCAAACGCTGGTAAACCTGTCTGCCGGCGCGCGGGCCCGCCTTTCGGGCATCGTTGCGGCGCTAACGATCCTGTTGATCATACTTTTTGGGTCGCCTGTCATAGAACGGTTGCCCATGGCGGCGCTTACGGGGGTAATGATCATGGTGGCGATCGGGACCTTCGAATGGGCGAGCTTCCGGATCATCAACAAAATGCCCCGGCAGGATATATTCGTTGGCGTGCTGGTGGCGGTGATTACGATATGGCTGCACAACCTGGCGCTGGCGGTCCTCATCGGCGTGATCATTTCCGCGCTGGTATTTGCCTGGGAAAGCGCCAAACGCATCCGCGCCCGAAAGTATACCGACGACAACGGGGTCAGGCATTATGAGATCTACGGCCCGCTTTTCTTCGGCTCCGTGGCCGCATTTAACGAGAAGTTTGATGTGAAGGAAGATCCGGAAGAAGTGATCATCGATTTCAAAGACAGCCGCGTAGCCGATATGAGCGGGATCGACGCGCTGAATAAACTGACCGAACGGTACGCCCGTGAAGGCAAGAAGCTGCATCTGCGGCACCTCAGCGAAGATTGCCGGCAATTGTTGCGGAACGCGGCATCCGTGATCGAAGTAAATATCCTGGAAGACCCCGGTTACCGCGTTGCCACGGAAAATTAACGGACGCCTAACCGTACCATTCCATTTTTTTGATTTCCGCTACCGACTGTCGGAGCTCCTCCGGCGAGGTTTGCGCCAGCAGCAACCCGAGCGCTTTCTTCAGTCCCTTGAAATCCGCCGGTTTGGTCAGGAAGCCCACCGCGCCGAGGTCCTGCGCGATTTCAATATCCTTCTTCGCGGAGGAAGTGGAATACATGATGACGGGGATGCCATTATATGCAGCTTCGAGTTTCAGTTTCGTAAGAAAATGCCACACGTTCATGCCGGGCATGTTTACATCCAGGAAAATAATATCCGGATGCCCCACTTCTTTCCTTAATAATTTTTCAAGCGCATCCTGCCCGTTTTCGGCTTTGTAAAACAGGATGTCGGGGTTGATTTCGCTGAGCGCTTCTTCAAAAATTTCGGTATCGTCTAAGTCGTCGTCGATGAGTAGTATCGTTTTGCGCATTGTTGGTATCAGTTTATCAAGCTTCTTTGGTATGATGCACAGGTAAAGTTATCATAAATTCCGCACCTTCGTGATCCCTGCTGGCCGCCGCAATCGTGCCGCCGTGCCGCTCCGCGATCTTTTTGCATAAAGCCAGCCCCAGGCCGGTGCCTTCGAACCTGTCGGCGGAATGCAGCCGCGCAAACGTCTCGAAAATCCGCGCGGCGTATTGCTCGTCGAACCCGATGCCATTGTCGGAAACGGAGATCCGGGCATGGGCGGTGTCGCCGATCGTTTGTTCGCTACAGGTGATGGTGATAACCGGCGCGTGATCCGGCCGGGAGAATTTCAACGCGTTCTGGATAATGTTGTAAAATAGCTGGTGCAGAAGAATAGCCGCACCATCGATCTCGGGCAGGCGCTCGCACCGGATCACCGCGCCTTTCTGCTGGATGGGTAATTCCAGGTCGGATTGAATATGGGTGATCAGCTCGTTCAGGTCAACGGGCGAGAAAGCCTGTTCCGATGCGCTGATGGCGGAATACCGGAGAATCCCTTCAATCACCAACAACATTCTATCCGCTGCGGTCAGCACTTTCCTGACATACGTTTGCCCTTTTTCCGGTACGGCGCCGGCGTATTCATCCCACAATCTTTTCCCGAACGTTTTAATTTTCCGTACCGGTTCTTTCAAATCATGGCTGGCAACGTGGGCAAAGTGCAGCAGGTCTTCGTTCGAACGCTGCAATTCCCTCGTCCGTTTTACAACGGTGGTTTCCAGTTTTTCGGCGAAACGTTTCCGCTCGTCGGCCAGCTGGCGGAGATGCTGTTCACTTTCAGCGATCGTTTTGCGGGCCTGCACTTTATCGGTGACTTCATGTGCGTATACCATCACATCCGTTACCTGCCCTTCATCGTTTTTTATGGGGTGAAGGATGTAATCGAAATAACCTGTGGTGCTAACGCCGTTTTCCCGGGATGAAGTGGTTGGCATTTCGTTGGCGGTGAAAGGCTCGCCGCTGGTATAAACCCTGCCGAGTAGGGAGAGGATTTCCTGCCCTTCGATTGCCGGCCAGATATGGCGGATGGAGTGACCGAGGATTTCGGCTTCCGGTTTGCCGGCCAGCGCCAGAAACCTCGCATTGGCGAGCGTATAGATATGTTCGGGCCCGTGCAGTACGGCGATGGCCGCCGGCGCCTGCATGAGGAAGCCGTTGAGCAAGCGGGCCGACTGTTTGCGGTAAAGCGCGTTTTTGATATGCGCTTCCACTTTCGCTACCACTTCCTTCGCGGAAAAAGGCTTGATGAGATAGTCGTCCGCCCCGGTCGCCAACCCTTCGATTTTCGCTTCTTCCCCCGCGCGGGCGGAAAGGAAAATGACGGGTACATCGCTGGTTTTGGGATGATGGCGCAATTTCTTCAACAATTCCATCCCGTCGAGTTTCGGCATCATGATATCGGTGAGCAGGAGGTCCGGCGGGCGATTGATCGCCTGTTGCAGCGCGTCCTCCCCGTCGATGGCGGTTTCCACGACGAATTGCCTGGACAGCAGGCGGGTGAGGTATTCCCGCATATCGGCATTGTCGTCGGCCAGCAGCACGCGGTGGCGGGCGTCGCGGGGCGACGGCATCTCCGGCAGGATGTCATGTTCGGAGCTAACGGGCGCTTCCGTGCCGGGGAGCCACTTCATAGCTTCAGCTACAAACGCAGCGGCGTTTTGCGTAACCGCCGGTGCTGTTTCGGATGCCACGATCCTGTCGGCTGAAAGGTGGGCGCTGCCGGCCGGTAAGGCGATGGTAAACACCGAACCTTCGCCGGGGCGGCTTTCCACGCGGATGCTGCCATGATGGAGCTTCACGAGCTCTTTCACCATGGCGAGCCCGATACCTGTGCCTTCCATACTCCTGCCGCCTGTATTTTCGATGCGGTGGAAGCGCTCGAATATTTTCTCCTGTTGATCCTCCGCAATACCAATGCCGTTGTCCGACACGGAAACGAGCACCTGCCCGTTTTCGGAGCGGATGTCCAGCACAATGCTGCCGCGGTGGCTGTATTTGACGGCGTTGGACACCAGGTTGAGAACGATTTTTTCCCACAGGTCCACATCCACGTACACTTCCGCATCGATTTTCTGCTGGCGGATCTCAAGCTGCATGCCTGCTTTTTCGATGGCGGAACGGAACACGCTGGCGAGGTTGGCGGTAAGGGCGCCGATATCCACGCGGGTGAATTTACCTTCCAGCCGGCCCGCCTCGATCCGGGAAAATTCGAGCAGGGTATTAACGAGCTTCTGCATCCGCAAAACGTTGCGGAAGGCGAGGTCCATCCGCGAACGGATGGGCGCGGGCGTCTGCGGATCGTTGAGGGTTTCTTCCAGGGGCGCCAGCAACAGGGTGAGCGGCGTGCGGAATTCGTGGCTGATATTGGAAAAGAAAATGGTTTTGGCGCTGTCGATCTCCGCCAGCGCGGCCGCTCTTTTTCTTTCCTGTTCCAAAGCATGCACATGGGCGAAGCTGGTGGATATTTTATCGGCAATCATATTAAAGAAGCCGAGATATTTCTCGTTGGCGAGGCGGTAGGGGTTTTTACCGACGACGATAAACCCGTAAGGCTCCGGTGCCGCGGATTGCAGCAGAGGCAATACGATGGCGGTATCCGTGCCGATCGTCCAGGCGCCTTTGGGAAGGCCGGAGAACACGCCCGGGTGGCCGTCAATCACCTGGAGCCTGCGTTGTTCCATGGCTGCTTTGAAATGAAGCGCCAGGGGATGGTCTTCTTCCGGGTCGATTTCGATGGGTAGTGCGGCTGTTTCCGGGGGCGACTGCATCACCGCTTTGCCGCCTTCATACAAGTAAAAAAATGCGAAGGGGAAATCGTGCGGGTTTGCCTGCAGCGTGGCCATGGTTTTGCGGATCACTTCGTCATTATGCTGCACGTCTGCCAACCGCTGGCCCAGATGAGTGAGGGTTTTCAGCTGGCGGTCGCTGATGATCCGCTCGGTGTCGTCGGTATTGGCGCATATGAGGCCCGCAGTGCGGCCATCGTCGCCGGGGATGGGTGTATATGAAAAGGTGTAATACGTTTCTTCCGGGTAGCCGTTGCGCTCCATGATGAGCAGCTGGGATTCCACATAGGTGCCTTCGTCATTTTCGATCAGCTTCAGGAGCATCGGGCCAACTACATCCCAGATATCGCTCCAGACTGCGGAGGCGGGCTGGCCGAGTGCGCGGGGATGTTTTCCGCCCGCGATGGCTTTGTAAGGGTCGTTGTAAAGTTTGATGAATTCTTTGCCCCAGCCGATCCAGATGGGCTGGCGCGATGTGAGCATGATCCTGACGCAGGTTCTGAGGCTTTGAGGCCAGGTTTCAACCGGTCCGAGAGGAGAATCCGCCCAGTTGTATTCGCGGATGCGGGCGCCCATTTCACCACCTCCCATTAAAAATTCAGGTAAACCGGTTGCAGCCATAAAATCGGAAAATTGGAATTGGATGTATTACATACAAGATAAAGGATTTTGATATAATAATGCGGGCTGCAGGGTGAATTTGTGACATAAATTGCCGGCCAGGAAACAGCAGTAGCGGGGGATTCCGGCGGAGAAACGGTAAGTCGGCACGTGCCGTGGCCTATGGTAAGCGCCGGGCGGAGGTATATATTAATTGTAGGTGAAGGATGGCAGAAGAAAGATGCGGGAATCAAGTATTTTCTTATTTTGGCAGCAAATCTAATTCGCAATGTTGGAAGCTACAGATGAAGCGTTGTGCGGGATGGTCCGACAAGGGGATGCCGCAGCTTTTAATGTACTGTACGACCGGTACCGTCACCAGCTATACGGGTATGTGTTCAGGCTATGCGGTTCGCAGGATGTGGCGCTGGATGCGGTGCAGGAGGTATTCCTGCAGGTCTGGCTCCGCTCGGCCTCGCTGGACCCCGGGCGTTCCATCAAATCTTATCTTTTCCGGTCGGTCCGCAATTATTTGCTGGATTATTTGAAGAAAGCGGTGCACCAGCAGGCGTTCCGCCAGCATTTCATGCATGCATTTGAAGAAGGCGCCGCGTCTTCCGAACATTTATTGTACAGCAAACAGCTCGAAACAATCAAGAATAACGCCGTTTCGCGACTGCCCGCCCAGCGGCAGCGGATTTATACCATGAGTAAGGTCGAAGGCCTCAGCAACCGCGAGATCGCGGATTCCCTGGGGATTTCCATTAATACGGTGCGCGACCAGTTGGTAAAGGCATCCCGTTTTGTACGGATGTACCTGATGCGCCATGCGGATATCGCAGTACTGCTCACGGCGGTGCATGTGGCGCAGCACTCTTGATAAAAAAATCAGCGGGGATCGTCTTACCCCCTTTTTCAATCGTATTACTAGTGATGGAGGAGCATCAGCAAAGGATCAGGCATTTGTTCGCCAGGATGGCGGAAGGCGCTTCCACGTCCGAAGAGCGCGCGGAACTGCTGGAGTATCTGGAGGGAAACCCCCTCCCGGAAGACCTCCCGATGCCCGATGAGCTTTCTCCCGGCGGCCACTGGCCCGCCATGCCCGATGCGGAGGCAGACCGCATCCGCGCGCATGTACTGTCGCAGGAGCAGCCCGCAACGCCCGTAAGGCGGATGCGCTGGCGCCTGGCCGCGGCCGTGCTGCTACCCCTCGCCGGCGCAGCCCTGTGGCTGTGGCAGGGACCCAAACGCGGAGCGGAGGTTTTGGAGTACGTCAACGACACGCGGACGGTCAAAACCATCCTGCTGGCCGACGGCTCCGAGATCCACCTCAACCGGGCAGCCCGCCTGACCATCCGCAAAGGCGCCGAAAGGGAAGCCTGGCTGGAAGGAGAGGCCTTCTTTACCATCGCCGCGCATCCGTCGAGGCCGTTCGTAGTGCACACGAGGCATCAGCTGGATGTAACGGTACTGGGTACCGCCTTCAACGTGAACGCAGGAGAAAAAGCCACGGAAGTGGTCCTGAACACGGGAAAGGTGAAAGTGGGCGACGGCGGGCATGAAGTGATCCTCCAACCGGGAGAAATGGCGGTATATGACGCGGGCTCAAGGCGGATGATGCGCCGGCAGGCAGATACCCTGCAACGCACTTCCTGGAAAAACGAGCTTATGCCGTTTAAAGAACGCCCGCTGAAAGAAGTAGTCGCGCAACTGGGCGAACAATTCGGTTACGCCGTTTCGTTCGAAGACCCCGCCGCCGATACACTCCTTTTCACCGGGTACCTCTCCACCCGCGACCTGCAGCAGGCCGTCCTCACACTGGAACAATCCTTCTCCATCAACATCCGGATTGGAAAAAGCCAATTACATGTGAACAAACAATAGCGTTCAGCCAAAACCTAACACATCTTCGCTATGAAAAGATTCAAAGCCATCAGCTCCGGGCTGATCATGGCATCTGTATTGCTATGCAACGTCCCCATCACCAGTGCGCAACCAGGGCATGAAAAAACAGCCCGCGAACAGGTGTCGCTCATCTCCGTTATCAACGACATGGAAAACCGGTTCGACGTCCGGTTTAACTATAACGCCACGTTACTGAAAGGAAAGAAAATCGCCGCACCCGATAAAGACGGGTTCAGCAAAGACAACATCGCCCGCGAGCTGAACCGCTACATCTCGCCCCTCGGGCTCGTATGCCAGCAGCTCGCCGGCAAACTCTATGTCGTGAAAGCCAACGCCGTCACCGAACAGGCGCTTTCCTCCACACCGACCCTGGCCGTTGCCGACATCCGCGGAACCGTCTCCGATTCCACCGGCGCCACCATCCCCGGCGTGGTCGTGCGCATCAAAGGCGCCCAGCGCGGCGCGATTACCGACGGCAATGGGGCTTTTACGCTGCCCAATGTGAAAAAAGGCGATGTACTCGTCTTTTCACTGGTGGGCTATAACCAACAGGAAATAACCGTCGGCGACGAAACCGATCTCCGCATCGTTATGCAGGTGTCCGCCATCGCGCTCGACCAGCTCGTGGTAACCGCCCTTGGTATCAAACGCCAGGAGAAGGCCCTCGGCTACGCCGTGCAAAAAGTGAAAGGCGACGCCGTGGCTACCGTCAAAGGTGTTGACGTAGCCACATCGCTCACCGGCCATGTTTCGGGCCTCGTGGTGAAGAACTCCACCGAGTTCTTCGCCAAACCCAGCATCGAGCTGCGCGGCGAAGGCGCCCTGCTCGTCATCGATGGCGTACCTTATGGCAATATGACCCTGCGCGACATCCCGACGGATGACATCGAAAGCATCGACGTGCTCAAAGGCCCCACCGCCTCCTCGCTCTACGGCTCACGCGCCGCCGGCGGCGTGCTCCTCGTTACCACCAAGAAAGGCTCCGGCACAGGGCTCACCGTTTCCATCAACAGCAACACCATGCTGCAAAGCGGATTCCTCGCCCTGCCAAAGGTGCAAGGGTCTTACGGCCGCGGGCAAAACGGCGCCATCGATAACGACTATGTGTGGGGACCCAAACTCGATATCGGCGAAACCGCCACCGACTGGAACCCCGAAACCAAACAGTTCGAAGACAACCGTCCGCTCCGCTCCATCGGGAAAGACAACCTCAAGAACTTCATGGAAACGGGAGTTGTCACCAACAACAACATCAGCGTTTCCCAAAGCGGCCAGTACGGCAGCTTCCGGGCTTCGCTCAATCATATCTATAACAAGGGGCAGTTCCCCAACGCGCGCGCCAACATGTTCAACTTCACGCTGGGCGGCGTGCTGAAAGCTTCCGACAAATTCACCCTCGAAGGCCATACCGGCGTCAGCAAACGCATGGCGCCGCAGGTTTGGGGCTCTGGTTACGGCAACCAGGGTTACATCTACCAGCTCACCATGTGGACCGGCCCGGAATACGATATCCGGCAGTACCGCGACTATTGGAAAGTACCCAACAAAACCCAGAACTGGATGTACACTAACTGGTACGACAATCCTTATCTCATCGCCCACGAAAAGCTGAACGGCATCCAGGAAAATACGGTGAATGCGAGCCTCACGGCCAATTACCGCTTCACCAACGACCTGAACCTGCTGGTGCGTGTGGCGTATGATAACTACAACAACGAAGAAACGTACAGGAACCCTACCGCCAACATCTTTTCCACCCGCGGCGGCTGGGATGCGAAAGGGTATTACCGCAACATCGCCGGCAAAGGCTGGAGCACGAACGACGATATCATGCTTTCCTACAAAAAGAAGGCTGGCCAGTTCTCCATCGACCTGATGGCGGGCGGTACCATTTATTACTATACCAACGATACGATTTCCGCCGCTACGAGAAACGGTTTGTCGAGCCCCCGGTTTTACAGCATCGCGGGCTCAGTGGGGCCTGTAAATATCACGCAGACGCACGGCGCGCGCCAGGTGAACAGCCTGTATGGAAGGGCGGCGCTGGGATGGAAGAACGCCATCTTCGTGGAAGCCACGGGCCGTAACGACTGGAACTCCGCGCAGCCGAAAGAGCACCGCGACTATTTCTATCCCTCGCTGGGATCCAGTGTGGTGCTGACTGAACTGATGCGGCTGCCCCGGTTCGTGGACATGTGGAAATTCAGAGGTTCCTGGGCGGATTACAAATCGCCGGCCCCCGTTTACTGGATCAACCGCCTGTACACCACCACGCCACAGGCCTGGAATACGCTGAATTCCGCCAACTACCCCGGCAACCTGCTCCCGCTCAGCATCCTGCCCAGCTCTGCCCGCACATGGGAAGTGGGTACCGCCGCTTACCTGTTTAAAAACAGGCTGAATGTAGACGTAACCTATTTCAATAAACTGTATTACAATACCCAGCGCAATATCGAGATCCCGCAGTCGTCCGGGTTCTCCAGCACGATCATCAATGTGGACGAAGATTTTGTGCGGAAAGGGATAGAAATCACGATCGGAGGTTCTGTCATCAAACAGCAAAATTTCGAATGGCAGTCAACCATCAACTACACCAGCCATCACCGCTATATCAAGCAGCTCGACAGCACGTATTCCTCCAAAGAGCCCTGGGTGAAAGTAGGCGCGCGGATGGATAACTACATAGACTACTACTGGCTGCGCGATCCTTCGGGGAATGTTATCCACCAGAACGGCATGCCCGTACAGAGCGAATACCGCAAGCATTACGGCTACACCGATCCCAAATTCAGCTTTGGTTTCATCAACAACTTCCGCATCGGGGATTTCCTCGTGGGACTGAACATCGACGGGCGCATCGGTGGCCTGATGTACAATTACGTGAACGATAAAATGTTCGATACCGGCACCCATCCTGATACGGATAACAACTGGCGGTATGATGAAGTGGTGAACGGGAAAACGAATTTTGTTGGTAAAGGCGTGAAAGTGGCCAGCGGCACGGTGACTTACGATAACTTCGGCAACATTATCAACGATACGCGTACTTACGCACCGAACGATGTGAGCACTTCTTACCAGGATTACACGCAGAAGTTCAGGGCCGGCGATTACGGGGTGCAGAAAAAATCGTTCGTGAAAGTCAGGGAGATGTCGTTGGGCTACAAACTGCCTGCCGCCTTCCTGAGCCGATACAGCATCAAGAGCGCATCCGTGGCGCTCACGGCGCAGAACCTGTTCCTTTTCACGAAATTCCGTTTCTCCGATCCGGACGTGGATACCGAAAACCTGAACTCACCCTCGCAGCGGATGCTGGGTATGAACCTGCGGGTAAATTTCTGATAGGGCATTTCATCCATCAAAACATCGAACATGCAACACAAAAAACTTTATACCATCATACTAGGGGCAACCGTACTGGCGGGCTGCGCCAAATTTGAAGAGATCAATACCAACCCGGATAAGACGGATGAAGTCAGCTCGTCGATGCTGGCCACCACCATGATCCTGAACGTGACGCGGTCCACCATCGCCACCACGAAAGGTTTCATGCAGCCGTACATGCTGGGTAAATATGTTACCTGGGGCGAGAACCAGGAGAATTTCCAGTTCAACCGCCTGAGCAGGGCGGGCTTCGATCGCCTCCCGGTGCTCCGGAACATCGAACCGATGATCGCCGCGGCAACCGACGAAGGGCAGCGCAATTCCTACCGCGGGCTGGGGAACTTCATCCGCGCCTGGCAGTTTTTCCATACCAGCATGCAGGTGGGCGATATCCCATATTCCGAGGCCATCAAAGGCGAATCGGATGGCATCGTGCAACCGAAGTACGACAGCCAGAAGGCCGTTTTCCTGGGCATCCTACGCGAGCTGGACAGCGCCAACGCCCTCTTCGCCAGGGGCAGCAAGTTTGAAGGCGATCCCATCTTTAACGGGGAGGCTGATAAATGGCGCCGCGTGGTGAACGGATTCCAGCTGCATGTGCTCATGCAACTCTACCGCAAAACCGGTGACGCCGATCTCAAAGTGACCGACCGTTTCCGTGACATCGTTGCCAACCGGCCCTTACTGCGCAATTACAACGACAACTTCGCGTTGGCCTATAACAACACGCAGGGCCAGAACTACCCCTGGTCCGACGTGCCCGCGGGTTCCGGCAACTCCTTCGTGAAGTCGAACTACACGATGCTTACCACCAACCTCATCGATCCGCTTAAAGCCCTGGGCGACCGCCGCCTGTTCTACTACGCCAAACCATCGCCCGTACAGATCTCCGCCGGCAAACTGCCTTCCGACTGGGACGCCTACCCCGGCGCCGAGCCTTCCGATCCGTTCCCGGTACTGCAGGACAAGCGTGTGTCGAAAGACTACGCCGATCTGAACAACCGTTACGTGCAGCTTGTGAATGCGGAGCCGGTGAGCGTGTTCAGTTATTGGGACCAGCAGTTCATCCTCGCGGAGGCGGCGCTCCGCGGTTGGATCGCGGGAACGCCGGCGCAGGACTATTATGCGGCAGGCATCGGGGAGTCGATGCGGTTTATCGCGGCATATACGCCCGAAGCGGCCGATTATCACCACAACATGAAAATCGACAATGCCTACATCCTCACCTACATCGCGGCTCACCCCCTGATGGGTACGATGGAGCAGCAGCTGCACCAGATCATCCAGCAGAAATATCTTGCCGGTTTCCTCCAGGGCTCGAATTACAATGCCTGGTATGAAAACAGGAGAACAGGGTATCCCGTGTTCAAGCTCAATCCCAATTCGAATTTGAACACACCCAACACGGCATTCCCCGTGCGGTGGCTGTACCCCTCCAATGAGCTCAACTTCAATAACCGGAATATGGACGAAGCCATCAGGCGCCAGTATCCCGGCGGCGACAATACCAACGGGGTCATGTGGATTCTGAAGGATTAACCGTTATAACTAGTCTTGTAATGGCCCCGGGCGCTTTGCGGCCCCGGGGTTTTTTATTGCTGGAAAAACCACTATATTTCTGAACCCAATCCAACGTATGCATCAACCCGCCCGGAAATTATTCCTCATCCCCGCACTTATTTGTGCCTCCCTTTTTATCGCCTGCAACGCGCATCATCAAGCGATTTACACGGATTTTGAAACAACGGACAGCCTGCCCACGCAATGGAACGTCATCAATGAAAGCGGCGCTTTCCACGCACATAGCGTAGAGGGTGTGGCCAAGTCGGGCCGGCGTTCGTTGTTGCTGGAAAGGCATACGGCGGGAGGAGGGCGCTCGGTACTGGCGGTTACACAGATACCGGTTGATTTCAACGGCGCCCAGGTAGAGGTAAGTGGGTATATCAAAACCGAAAACGCGCAGGCCGGTCTTTTCGGATTGTACCTGAAAGTAGAAGGCGATCCCTTATGGACCCAAACCGAAGTAATGCGGGATGCGAAAGCCGGCGGAACGGCAGATTGGAAAAAATTCACGTTAACCGCCTCATTGAAGAAAGGCGCGAGGGATATTTACCTGGGTGTGTACCATGCCGGCAGCGGGAAAGTCTGGGCCGAT
This sequence comes from Chitinophaga pollutisoli, assembly GCF_038396755.1. Taxonomy (NCBI): domain Bacteria; kingdom Pseudomonadati; phylum Bacteroidota; class Chitinophagia; order Chitinophagales; family Chitinophagaceae; genus Chitinophaga; species Chitinophaga pollutisoli. The sequence goes on from NZ_CP149822.1 coordinate 4,900,078, forward strand.
GACCTGGAAGTGCGGATCGACGGAAAACCCCTTTCCGCCGTGTCCCGTTTGGCACTTCCGCCAGCGCGGCTGGATACCGCATTCAGTATAAGAACAGGCATCCGCCTGGATTCGCTCACGCCGGCGAAGGCTGATAACCTGGTCCGGCTAGGGAAAGTCTGGGGTTTTCTGAAATATTACCATCCTGCCGTGGCGGCTGGCAAGTATAACTGGGATGCGGAACTGTTCCGCGTATTGCCCGCGCTGCTGCATAGTGCCAACAGGCAGGCGGCGAATAAAGTAATGGAGAAATGGGTGGAAGGATTGCCAACCGTTGCCAGAGACACCGCTATGAAAGGAATCCCGCCGATGGTGAAACTCCCGCCGGATCTCGGCTGGCTGGCAGACACCGCGTTGCTGGGCAATGCACTTTCCGGGAAGCTGGAGGTGATCCGGAAGGCGAAGCGGGAGGACGAGCATTATTATGTGGGGTTGCAATCCACCGGTAACGCATCCTTCAACAACGAACTGCGGTATTCACATATCTCACCGGCAGACGACGGCTACCGCTTGCTGGCGCTGTTCCGTTACTGGAATTATGTGCAGTATTATTTTCCTTACAGGCATCTTATCGGGGAAGACTGGCATGGTGTGCTGGTGCGTTTCGTGCCAGTATTTGCAAAGGCGGAGGACGCGGTATCCTATCAGCTGGCGGTTTTACAATTGTTGACAACCATCCGGGATTCGCATGCGCTGCTGCAGGGAAATACAATGGCGATGGACCGCTCCCTGGGTTTTCACCGGATATACGCGGACATCAGGGAGGTGGAGGGCAGACCTACGGTGGTGCGGCCGCCGGTGGCCGTTCAGGGCGACGCGCTGGAAAGGGGAGACGTGATCCTGCAGGTAAATGGGACGCCGGTGGAAACGCTGCGCAAATGGTGGGAACCACATCTTCCAGCCTCCAACGACAGTCACCGCTCGTACGCCTTTGCCGCTGAGTTGCTCCGCGGGAAAGATTCGCTGTTTATGCTGGAAGTGGACAGGAACGGGCAGAAGAAAACATTGCAGCTGGTATATGATCAGGCCGCCAGCCGGCATCCGGACAATCGTTTGCTATTGCCGGAGAAGCCGTGGACGTTGTTGCCCGGGAACATCGGATATATGTATTTGCGCACTTTACGCAAGGCTGATATCCCGGAAATGATGAAGCAATTTTTTACCGCGAGGGGCATCGTTATAGACTTGCGCGGTTATCCTTACGAAATGTACCATCACGACATCTGCAGTTATCTTACCGCCCGTGCGGTGCCGTTTCACCGGAGTTATGGCGCCAGCGTGCAGGAACCGGGGCAGTTCAGTTACCTGCAGGTGAAGCCGGTGGGTGGCAGCAACCGGTATCCATACCGGGGAAAGGTGATCGTGCTGGTTAATGAAGAAACCCAGAGCCGGGGCGAGTTTTTTGCCATGGCATTTAAAGCTGTACCGGGCGTTACCATAATGGGCGGTCCCACCGCGGGCACCGATGGTACAGTAACGGATTTTTACCTGCCCGGCGGGTTGAAGACCCGTTTTACGGGAGATGGAATTTGCTGGCCAGATGGCACGGAAAGCCAGCGGACCGGCATCGTTCCGGATGTGCCGGTGCGGCAGACACGTAAGGGCGTGATAGAGGGGAAGGATGAGCTCCTCGAAGCGGCGTTGCAACGCATACAGCCATAATTTTGATGGAAAACTGACCGGATTTAAGAAATGATGAATTAATATCATTGATACATTTTATGCATGCATAAACGATGCATCCAGCATCTATTACAGCTTGTTCATTCTGTTCATTTTCTGAACAGCTTATCCATTTTTGTTCATTCTCCTGCCGCGCTTTCCCATAGGCCATATTATCGGTTATTTCGTTTAGCGGGCCTTTAACCCCCGCATAGCCGTATCCCGCCTATGAGGCCTCGTCTGTCCTATATTTCCATATTCCGATTGCTGTGCTTGGTGCTGCTGCCGGGTTTTGTTATACCGGCAGCAGTGCTGGCACAATCTCCCTCATCCTGCCCGCGTTACGTCCGGCATTATGCTGTTTCCGAAAGCCATGTGGGGCTTGTAACCCAGGAAGACGATGCAGTAGGCGGCGATCTCACGAATGCTTCCACACTTAAAATTACCTTGCTGTCCGGCACAGCTAAACAATGGTTGGATTTCGGGGAGAAGATTCCAGGAGGAACACGCGTGTATGTGAAGGTATCCACGCTAAACGGAGTATTAGCCCTATTACCCAATTTCACCATACAGGGGTATGTGAATAGTCCTGGTAAACCGGTAATCGCAGAGCAGAAGCTGGAAAATCCACAGTTGCTGGGCCTGGCAAACGGGACGGCCATACTGGAACTATCACTCGCTCCGAATCAGGATTTTGACGGCATCGTTATAACTGTAAATGGGGTCGGATTGGCTTTCAGCATGCAGGTGTATGCCGCTTACATCCTGAAAGAAACCACACTTCCCATCGCATGCGAAGGCGTGGCGGATGTCTTAAGCGGCGTGCTCCCGGGCCTCAACGCCCTGGGACTGGGAGAAGTCGCTCATCCGGAAAGGGCGGCCGACAACGACCTTGCTACTTTCGCCGAAATGAAACTCACCCTCAACATCGGCAGCATCTTCGAAACCGTCATCTTCAACACGCCGGCTATGCCTGGAGATTCCGTTCGTGTGGTGTTGGAATGGCCCGAGGGCAATTTGCTGGATCTCCTCCTGCTGGGGGGCTTCAGCATCCAGCCACACCTCGGCGATGTCCCCGTTCCGCCCGCCATCACGAATGCGGCCACCGGCCTCCAACTCCGCCTCCTCGCGCCGGGAAGCACCATCGCCATCCTCACCGCACCTGTATCCGGATCGTTCGACCGTGTGGAAATCAAACTGACCGCGGTGGCGGGTTTGCTACTCAACCTCAAACTCTACGAAGTATCCCGGCTGGCGAAGCTGCCCGTTACTTCGTTTGCGCTCAACGGTGCGCCTGGTCCCGATCCGGTATGCATCACCCAGGCAGCGGGCATCTCGTTGTCGGTGGCTCCCGCTGAGGGCTGCGCCTTATACCGCTGGTACAACGGAACCACGCTCATCGGTACCGGCACCACTGTTTCCCCGTCCATCACTACCGCGGGCCTCCATACTTTTAACGTGGAAGCACAAAGAACCGGCTGCACGAACCGGGAAGCCCATGCGCAGGTATCCGTCAACGTTATTCCCAAAGCCGGTCCGCCGGCCGTCACCATTCAAAATAATCCCTGAATATATGAACACACTATTCCGCACGATCACATTCGTATGCCTGCTGATCGCAGCTTGCTGCCTGACAGCCGCAGACGCATTTGCGCAAACCAAAATCTCCACGCCCGCAGACTTGTATAAGAATAGCGGCAACTACCTGGAGGGAACTTCCACCGACAACGGCACCACCGTTTTCTGCGCGGAAGGCACGGGCTTCACCCTCGTTTCTTCCACCACTGATCCGGAAAACAACCTGCCGTATACCAGTTATACCTGGCAGGAAATGAATGAAGATGGCACTACCTACACAACGTTGCCCCCCGGTGCCGACCCGAACAAAACCACCATCACCTCCGCCAACGCCACACCCGGCTGGCATATATACCGCGTAACGGCTGTTACCGGCAATGCAGGTTGCGAACCAGATCCTACTTACTTCACCGTGTATGTTTTGCCAAAACTGAAAGTGGATCCCCGCGCCAATAAAACCGAAGCAGAAGGTATCAGCTATTGCTCCGAAACCGGCGCTCCCGCAGCACCCAATGCCTTCATTTTCTCCGGCAATATTTCGTTTGACGGCACCCCGCGTATGATCCAGCATACACAGCTGCCACCTTTGGAAATAGATGATTTTGAACTGCAAATCGCCTGGACCAAAGTAATAACCGGCTCCGGCGCCCGCAGTGTTGTTGCCAACACGGAGAACTACACGATCGCCGATGCAACATTGCCCGCTGCCGCTGAAAGCTACACGCTGGAGCTCGAAGTGAAATACGCGATCGTCCCGGCGAAAGGCGCCTGCAATCCAGTTTTGGCCGTTGCCAAATACAACGGCAGCACGGTGGACGCTACCGTCAAAGTGTATAAGAAAGCCGGCAGACCGACGATCACCATCGAATAATATGTTGGGTAAAACCCGCATATTGACGGCCTTCCTTACCGGGAGCGCAGCCGTCGCCATGGCGCAATCCAATCCACCGGTCAGGCCGCTTGAGCCTGGCCGGCCCGCCAGGCTTACGGCCGCCGCTACCGGCGCTACGCGATACCAATGGTACCGCAACGGCGCCGCCATTCCTGGCGCCATCGGAAACGTGCTGCAAACCGGGGACCCCGGCGCCTATACCGTAATAGCTTACACAGGGCCGGATGTCTGTGCCTCCGATCTATCAGACCCCGTTATCCTCACCGGCCCGCCGGACGACGGGCCGCAGAAAATCGATCTGGCCGTCGCGAAAACCGCCAATGCCCAGCAATTGCCGGGCGGGCAAAACATTTCATACCTGCTGACCGTTACCAATAATGGCCCTGCCGCGGCTACGGGGATCGTCGTCAACGACGCCATGCCCGCATCGCTTGCATTCGACCGCTTGCAACCACCCGGAAAAGGAACCGCTTCCTACGGCGGCAATCATACCGTGACGTGGAAAATCCCCCTGCTGCAAGCCCGCGAAAGCGCCACGCTCACCATCCTGGCGAAAGCCGCCAAAACCGGGACCATCGAAAATACCGCGACGGTCGCCGCCGCACAACCCGACAGCATACCCGCCAACAACCGCGCTACACACGTATTACAGGTGATGCCGTTATTCATTCCCAATGCTTTCACAGCGAATGCGGACGGGCGGAACGACCGTTTCCGCATCATTGGGTTGGAGCGGTATCCCGAAAATGAGCTGGCGATTTTCAACCGGTGGGGGACCGTCGTTTTTCAGCAGAAGAATTACCAGCAACGCTGGGATGCGCAGGGGCAGGAAGCCGGGACCTACGTATACGTTTTGCGCATACGCGATGCCGCCGGCGAATGGCAGCTGTTGAAGGGGCATGTGATCGTGCTGCGGTAGAAGATTGGGGCCGGTGATTACATTAAAACACCTCCAATATTTTTGCGGAACCTGTATACCTGGCCGTCCCGATAACACCGTGGCGGTCGGGTTTTCCCATTTCTATACCGATGCCCAGTACCAGCGAAGCATCGTCTGGCAGGGGTTCCTGCAATTGCAGGAAAAGTTCCGTCTTCTCCGATTCCGCCGCCTGGAACCGCCATTCTGTTGCGATGCTGTGGGGATAGGTGGTAACGGAGGGATGGAAACCGTTTTGATGGTACTGGATATCACCCACGATGCCCAGGGTAATGATCATGCGGTAGAAAGGGGCTTGCCAGGGCAAGGCCAGGGCGATGCCGGGCTGGATGTGGGGGATGACGACGGTAGCGGAAGCCTGCGTGCGATCCGTATGCACGGAGAGGGGATGGCGCAGGAGGCCGTCGAACGGATAGTTGCTGTTGAGTTGGAAGCCCGAGAGCATATGCCGGTGGCGGGACAATAAAATACGCCGCTGGCCGCGGCAGTCCTCGGTATTCATCTCCTGGATGTTTTTGGCCGCTTTGTTCAGCGCTCCCGTGAAATTCGGATCTCCGAGGTGTTTAATGCGGGCTAATGCCCGGCGAATGCCGGCCGTGAGCTTATTGCATGCGCCGAAGTCGGAGAGGTGCATGCGCGTACCTTCGAATCGCGGCGCCTGCAAGATATCTTTTTTCGAAGGGCCGGTGCGCCTCCTGAAGATGATCTTGTCGGAACCTTTGCGCTTATAGGCCGTAAACTCCCCGATCTTGCCGGTCATTTCCAGCGGTGTTAATATAACTCCCATATTTAAGCAGGTTTAACTCGGAGATATAACAACCCAAATATAGATTTTGTTGGAGTTTGCCAGGACTTTAACAAGCGTATATCCTGTATATATCCTGCCCTTTATAAAGGGCAGGATAAAGGCATGGTATAGGCAGGGCAAAGGCAGGACAAAGGCAGGACAAAGGCAGGATATATCACTTTTTAGGCTACCAGCACCCCTTGTTTTCTACCGGGTAAGCAAGCGGCTGCCCTGCATTGGAGATAGTATATCGAAAGATGCGGGCGTCAACGAAACGGATGCTTCTTCTTCCGGATTAATACGAATTCACCGCGCACAACACTGCCTGGTTAACGGAATGGTACAATCTTTCCGTCAGCGCTTCGTAGGTTTCATTGGCTGCTTCCGTATCAAATCCCAGGTCGTTCCAGGAGCCCATGCCCCCGAAAACCCAGGCGCTGCCGGCGGCATACAGGAGCTGGCGGGCCGTGAGGGAGAAGTAATCGTTCGGGATCAGGTGCTGGTTGTAGTAAGCCTGCTCCGGCGTGTCTGACGAAAGGGTGAGCCGGGCTTTGCGGAATATTTTTCCAAAACCTTCCTCGTTTTTTTCGAACGCGAAAGTTTCGATGTTGAAGAGCGCTTCTTCCAGCGCGTCTTTCGCCTGCTGCTGCGGTATTTGCAAATCCTGCGTTTTGAACTGGTTGGGGATGCGCATATAGCTGACCGACCAGGCCTTCTTGTTGGGATGATCTTCTTGCGTCACTTCCCATTTACCGGTCCAGGCTTCGGAATAGTTGAGGTACACGGCTTCTATAATCCAGGTGCCGCCACCGCCGATGAACCCCGCTGTCTTGTAATCCTTCATGGGGAGTTGCTCTTTGGACGGGCTGTAATGCAACCGCAACTTCTGGCAACCGCCGTCCTGGAGGAACCGGTACCAGTCGCCGGGGTTGGCGGCCACCACTTTTTCTCTCTTGCTCATGAACAGGATAGGGGCTTCCAGGATTTTGAAGGTGACGCGGTTGCAATATTGGAAAGAAAGGTTGGCGGACAAGTCCGGATTGCGGATCCTGCTTTTCAGGAAAGCGTTGCCGAATGCGGCCAAAGTAACGATCTGGTATAGTGTGCCGGTCATATAAGCGGATAATAACCGGGCAAGGTACAGAGAAAAAGGCGGCAAATGACCATTAACCGGGGAATAGCGCCAGATTCTAAAAAATATAAGTATATAATTGTACTAAATATTGAATTATAAGTGTAATATTGTACTAAATAATCTGTGGACGTTTGCCGGTTACCCTGATACATTGATTTTTTGAACTTCAACTGAACTAGTAATGCAAAGCAAAATTGCGATCATAGGCGCTGGAATTTCTGGATTATCGGCAGCGGCATATGCGGCGAAGGCGGGGCATGAGGTGCATGTTTTTGAGAAAAATGGCGAGCCCGGCGGCAGAGCCAGGCAGTTCGAAGCAGCCGGGTATACCTTCGATATGGGGCCGAGTTGGTATTGGATGCCCGATATTATTGAAGCGTTTTTCCGCGATTTCGACTGCAGTGTTGCTGATTTTTATGAACTCGTGCCGCTGGATCCCCAATTCGCAATGATCTTCGCAGACGGTCAATTGTCTGTTCCGAAGGAATACGGCGAGTTGCGATCGCTCTTCGAGAACACAGAATCGGGTGCCGGCCGCAGGCTCGACGCATTCATGAAATCCGCCCGTAACAAATATGAGGTGGGGATGGGGGAATTTGTGCAGAAGCCCTGCCATTCCTGGTGGGAGTTCGTTTCCCCTAAAATTGCACTGTCCTCGTTGAAACTGGATCTATTCACCGGCTTCCGCAAGTATGTGAGCAAATTCTTTAAAAATCCCCGGTTGGCGGCATTGATGGAATTTCCCGTAATATTTTTGGGCGCTCCGCCAGCAGAAATTCCAGCCCTGTACAGCCTGATGAATTACGGTGGGTTGGTCTTGGGGACCTGGTACCCGATGGGAGGCTTTTATCAATTAGTGACGGCCATGCAGGCAGTCGCCAGGCGCGAAGGCGCCAGGTTTTATTTCAACAGTCCGGTGGAGCGTATTATTGTGGAAAATGAAAGCGTGAACGGGCTTGTCGTCAACGGTGAAAGGCATACTTTCGACGCCGTTATCGCGTCATCCGACTATCACCATACCGAAACATTACTCGACGCAGCTTACAGGAATTACGACGATGCATATTGGCACACCCGTACTTTCGCACCTTCGTCGCTCATTTATTACCTTGGCTTTCGCGAGAAATTGCCCGGGCTACGCCACCACAATTTGTTTTTCGAGCACGCGCTCGACGGGCATATCGCTGATATTTACAAAGAAAAACGTTGGCCGCGGGAGCCGCTGTTCTACGCCTGCTGTCCCTCCCAAACAGATCCATCGGTAGCTCCTCCTGGTCATGAAAATTTATTCCTGCTAATGCCGCTGGCGCCAGGGCTCAACGATGAGGAGCCATTGCGGGAACGATATCTTGCACAAATGCTTGCCCGGCTGGAGAAACATACCGGTATAACGGGATTGTACGACAAGATCGATTACAGGCGGAGTTATTGTGTGCGTGATTTCGTGGCGGATTACAACGCTTTCCAGGGCAATGCTTACGGGCTGGCCAATACGCTTTCCCAAACCGCGGTACGCAAACCTGCTATCCGCAACAGGAAGTTGTGCAATCTGTTCTATACCGGGCAACTCACGGTTCCCGGTCCCGGTGTTCCTCCTTCGGTCATATCGGGGAAAATAGCTGCCAATGAAATCAATCAAATAAAATCCAGGTGTTATGAAAGTGCTATTTGAGGAACTGTCAATGCAGGTGAGCAAGGCAATTACAAGGAAATACAGCACAAGTTTTTCGATCGGAATACTTGCATTGGCGCCAGCGATACGCCCTGCTATTTATGCGATATATGGATATGTCAGATTGGCGGATGAAATTGTAGACAGTTTCCATATGCACGACAAACGCCGGTTGCTGGAACGGCTTACGGAGCAGACTTGGCAGGCGCTGGATGAGGGGATTTCGCTAAACCCGATCCTGCAATCTTTCCAGGAGACCGTCAATCGCTACGGTATCCACCGGCAACTGATCAGCCGGTTCCTCGACAGTATGCGGATGGACCTCGCCCCAATTGACTACGATGACGACAAATACCAGGAATACATTCTGGGATCGGCAGAAGTGGTGGGGTTGATGTGCCTGCAAGTATTCGTAGAGGGCGATGCAAGCGCTTACGAGAAGTTGAAGCCGTATGCCATGAAGTTGGGCGCTGCATTCCAGAAAGTCAACTTCCTGCGCGACCTGAAAGATGATTACAGGATTCTCGGACGCACTTACTTCCCTGGTGTGGACCTGCGGATGTTTGACAACACGGCTAAGATCAGCATAGAAAAGGAAATTGCGGCTGATTTTGCGGAGGCGTTAATCGGTATTCGCAAACTGCCCGTGTCGTCCAGGTTTGGTGTATATCTTGCTTACAAGTATTATCTTTCGTTGTTCGATAAAATCCGGCAAACACCTGCCCAGCGCATCCTGGAGGAAAGGGTACGCATACCCAACGGTCGTAAGCTATCGTTGATGATGAGCAGTTATCTCCAATATAAAATAGCAGTCTTATAGGATGAACGCGGCGATAGTTATATTTACATTTATATTAATGGAAGGGGCCACCTGGGCCATCCATAAGTATGTGATGCACGGTTTTCTCTGGACGTTGCACCGCGATCACCATGACCATTCGAATGAAGGACAGTTGGAACGGAACGACCTTTTTTTTATCATTTTCGCATTACCCACCATTACGTTGCTGTATTTTGGTGTGAAACAATCGTTCAGCGCATTGTTTTTTATCGGTCTGGGAATTTTCCTGTACGGGATGGCTTATTTTTTCGTGCACGATATCTTCATTCACCAGCGCATCCGCTGGATGCGTGACACGAAAAATCCTTATTTCCGTGCGATCCGCAGGGCGCATAAGCAGCATCACAAGCATACGGGTAAGGAAGAAGGGGAGTGTTTCGGATTTCTGTGGGTGCCATGGAAGTATTTCCTGATGTACTTCAACAAGCATTGAATCTATGCCTTTACAATGCACATATCTGCTCATTAATTTCCTGGCGGTTATCATCTGTTTTATTTTTTCGTTTGACCGGAGAATACGCTTTAACGAGCACTTTGGCGCTTGGCTGAAGGCGGCTATGCTGGTTTCGGTGCCTTTTATTTGCTGGGATGTATGGTTCACCGAAATGGGGGTGTGGTGGTTCCGGGACAGGTACCTGACAGGAATCCGAATTGCGGGCCTGCCGCTGGAAGAGTGGCTTTTTTTCTTTGTATTCCGTTTGCCTGCGTATTCACTTATTATTGCCTGGATAAATTTTTCGATTTTTCCTGGGCGACTGCCGTCAACAACCTGGTTGTATTTGTTTTCACAACAGTATGTGCTTTGGCGGCGTTATTGGAGCACGGCCGGGTATACACGCTTGTAACGGCTTTGACTACAACTGCAACGTTGCTGTACCTGCATTTTGGCGCCAGGTGGCCACGGATTGGTCAGGCGTTTTTCGTGTACCTATTGCTGATGCCAGGTTTCTTTGCCGTCAATGGTGTATTGACGGGGACGGGACTGGCCGCACCCGTCGTCAATTACAATCCGACGGATCTGTTGAATCTGAGGGTGCTGACCATCCCCGTCGAGGATTTTGTTTATGGATTTACACAGTTTTTACTGAACGTATATTTTTTTGAGAAGTTCGCGAAGCGGGAATCCGGGAGCGTCGCCGGATGAAAGCCTTATATTTTTATTACTTTTAACCCCGGGGAATACAATGCAGTCATTGGACAGGGGAAATTATTGAAAACGGCCTGCAATCAGCCGGCATTGTCAATCTGGCGAACAAAAATTCCGGGTGCTACATGAACGCGAACAAGACCGCTTCGGCGATACGCTCATCCAAACAACATTTCGATATCCTCGACGGATTAAGGGGCGTGGCCGCATTGGCGGTAGTGATATTTCATTTCATGGAATGGGTGTATACGGATTTCACCCGAAATTTTATTGCGCATGGGTTTCTGGCGGTAGATTTTTTCTTCTGCTTATCCGGGTTCGTGATTGCATACGCCTACGACGACCGTTTGGGGAAAATGGGCGTCCCGGCGTTTTTCAAATCCCGCATTATTCGCTTGCATCCTTTGGTGGTGGCGGGTTCGGTGATGGGCTTGCTGGCGTTCTTATGGGATCCTTTCGCTATCGTTCCGGAATCGTATAGTGCGGGCAAGATCGCCCTGATCTTTTTTTGTTCGTTAGTGCTGGCGCCATTTCCGGTGATGGAAGACCGCGGGTTCAATCTTTTTGGGTTGAATGCGCCTTCGTGGTCGTTGTTTTGGGAATATGTGGCCAATATCGCCTACGCCCTGTTGCTGCACCGGCTCAGGAGGGTATACATCGCGGTATTGACGCTGATGGCGGCTGTGGGGATCGTTTTCGTGGCGTGCCGGTCCGGTAATTTGCTGGGCGGCTGGAGCGGGCCTACTTTCTGGGACGGTGGTGCGCGCGTCGCGTATTCTTTCCTGGCAGGCATGCTGATCTACCGTTCCAGGTGGATCATCAAAAACAACCTGGGTTTTCCGGGGCTGGCGGTGCTGTTGTCACTGGCCTTCCTCATGCCGTTTACTGCCTGGAACTGGCTGACCGAATCCCTGGTCGTATTGCTGTATTTTCCCTTGCTGGTGGCCCTGGGAGCGGGGGCTGCACTGAAGCCTTCCTTACGTCCGCTATGCGTTTTTTCCGGTAATATTTCCTATCCCTTGTACATGACGCATTACGCATTTCTCTGGATGTTCGGGAATTATTACACGAATCAAAAGCCCGGCGGCGCGGAACTCACTGCGGTGATCATTGTAGGCGTGATTGCATTGGTGGGCGTGGCGTACCTGGTGATGAAGCTATACGATATTCCTGTCAGGAAGTACCTGACGGATAAACGGAATGCCAGGGCAGGGAAGGCGTAGTAGCTAACGCAACTGTTTTTGGCAAACGGAAGGTCTCTTGCAGGGGGGCCAGACTTATCAAGCCAAAAATAATCGCATAGATTTTATTCGCTCACATGGGTAAGGGATTTGGGTGGGAAATTGTTTGATGGTATTGTATAGATATACTCCATGAGGCTTGGGTGCAAAAATCGTAAATTAGTGATGAATCATCAATCCATCCTCCCCATGAGAAAAGTAGTTTACGGCATCAATCTCACCGCAGACGGTTGTTGCGATCATACCAAAGGAAACGGCACTCCGGATATTCATGTGTATTTCACGGACCTGTATAAAGATGTGGACCTGATCGTTTACGGACGCAAGACTTACGAATTGATGGTTCCCTTTTGGCCGGATGTCGCTAAAAGCCAGTCGGGCTCCCCGACGGTAAATGCGTTCGCCCTTGCATTTGATGCGATCGATAAAGTAGTTTTTTCAAAAACGTTGCAGCAGGCAGGCGCCAATACCCGCATTGTCCGGGAGGATCTCGCAGGGGAAATCGCCAGGCTGAAGCAACAGCCGGGGAAAGATATTTCCATCGGCGGGGTGGACCTTCCGTGCCAACTGATAGCCCTGGGCCTGGTGGATGAATTCCATTTTGTGGTGCAACCTTATATTGCCGGAGAAGGCCGGCGCCTGATGGACGGGACATTCCTTCCTGAACAACTGAACCTTAAACTGGTAGCGTTCAAGCCGCTGGAATCCGGAGCGATGGCATTGCATTATACGAAGCAATAACCCGTTTATTTATTCATTTTTGAGCTGCATGATGCGCCGGATGAGGTCTTGCAGCATCGGCTCCGATAAATCCGCCTACCGGTAGGCCGCTTGGAACGGAGGCGGGAATCTTTTTATCGTAATCCGGATCGTTAAGTGTATTGAGGAATTCCACAATGGTATTAATGTCTTTAAACTCCACGCGCACCGCCGCCGCGAGGGGATCGAGCTGCGAACGGTCCACATGCTGGTTGCGGAGCGGTTTGCCATGAAGGTCTTCGTAAAAGAACAGCACTTCGTTGAGGGTCTGGAATTTGCCGCTGTGCATGTAGGGCCTGGTGAATCGCAGGTTCCGCAGGGTAGGGGTGCGGAAGCCGTATGTTCCGAGTATGCCGGAATCGGATACCGGGAGTTTTTCATTGTCGGGCGTTCCCAGCACATGCGGTTTGAAATCAGAGAGCATGGGTCCGCTATGGCATCGCGCGCATCCGGATTGGATAAATAGTTTCATGCCTTCCTGCTCCCTTTCGGAAAGGGCGGAGCGGTCGCCGCGCATGAACTGGTCGAACCGGGAGTTTGCCGCGGTAAGTGATCGCTGGAAGGCGCCGAGGGCTTTGGTAATTTCCGTGATGGTGACGGCATTGCTTTCCGGGAACGCCGATTTGAATAGCCGCCTGTATCCGGCGATGGCGTTCACGCGTTTTACTACTTCCGTTGTGATATGGTCTTCGCTGAAATCATGCCCGCGCATTTCCTCGAACGTTTTAACCGGCATGGCGGCTTGCGCTTCGAGCCCTTTGGCGCGGAGGTCCCAGAACATAGGGGCTTCTTCGGGCGTATATCGCCCGTTTGGACCGATGCCGTTGTAGGCAGTATTGAGCAGCGATTGCGAATTTCTTTTCGTAAAAGGGATGTTGTTGTCTTTGTTGAAGCGCCGCTTTTCGCCCAGGCCAGTCCCGTTTACACCGATCGACAGGTCGATGCTTTCCGCATACCCGAAATCGGGGTGGTGACAGGTCGCGCAGGCCACGTCTTTCCCGCCAGATAATACCGGATCATAAAACAGCAGGCGCCCCAGTTCCACTTTTTCAGGTGTGGTAGGATTATCGGCGGGCGAAAGATAGGTGAGCGGCAATGCGTCGGTCGTACCCAGCGGCAATTCTTTCTCCCTGGCAATAGCCGTTTGCCCGGCGGGCTTGTCGGGGGAATGACAGGCATGAACGGTGAAAACACCGGCCAACAGGAGTAGTATGGCGTGAGGGATGCCCTGGCGCATAGGTTTGCTTATCAATTTCCCTGTCAAGATAATAAATAACGAGAGAATTATCTTTTATTTTCTGTGGTTGTTTTTAGTGGATTTGCCAACGCGGAAATGTGGTTGAAGGCTTACCGGGCATCATCCTGCTAATCTGACGGTTCATGCGGTGAAAAATACGGGCCATGCGATGGGGTATCTTCCCGTAACTGCGGTATAATTATTTTGCGGACCAAAATTATCATCCGTGATCCCAAAACTTAGCCCTGTAACTCCGTTGCAAGCAGCGAGAAATTACGTTTCCTCCTTTACATTGCCCACCTCTGTTACTGCATTTGGAAAGGAAAATGAGGGACATTATGCAGATAACAAAGCGCGAGGCTGGTACTACGACGGTGAAGCATCGCGGCCGTTCCACCGGCTTACCGGGGAGGTGCTCGCCGCGAGCCTGCATAGCTTCATTACCGTATCGGAAACATATGCAGTCGATGACAATGGTCTGCTGCCGGGTACTTCTAAAATCAAGGGGCTTCCTCACCTGCCACCGGATTTCATCTGGCCTGTCGGCGCATTGTTTCTCGCACAATTCAACCTGGCGGAACTGGCGCCGCAGGATATTCTGCAACGGCTTCCGGCAGCAGGCATGTTGTACTTTTTTTCAACCCCAATACTTCCATCGGAACTGTGTTCCACTACACCGGAGCCCTGGGAGAACTCATCCTCCGGCCATATCCGGAAAGCGGTATAGGGGATCTTTCGTATTTTCTGGATGAATACCGTGACAGGCGTTACCAGGCAACATTCCGGAAGCAGGCGGCTTTCTGTATCGATGATGTCCTGGAACATCTTCCGGAAGCATTAAAGAAAGAGGTTTCCCGCATATTAGATGCTCCGCTTACCCCGCATGCCATTGGCGATAACCTTTTTGGACAGCCTGGTTACTGGCAGGGAGAAAATGAAATCATCGGTGACAGGCAATTGGAAGCGGAAGCGGACCTGCTTCTGTTTCAATATGAATTCGGTGAAGGTCATATCCATTTTTGGATAACTGCGGCGGAATTAGCAGCACGCGATTTCGGTAATGTGTGGTTGAGTTATTCAGGCACCTGATAGCGCTGTGTTAAGCAGGCGGTTTAAGTGATTTTTTCAGCGAAGTGTTTGTCTTGTTTTTCCTGCCGGACCAAACTGTATGTTGCCATTGGGATGATTGCTGCTTACATTTTTTTCAAAAAAGAAGTAAGGAATCTATCGCCTTGTTCCGTATATCGGAGAAATAAGGTAACGCGAACCCATATACATTTCAATATTTGCGCGCTCCATGGATTGAATCATTTCCGGAAGCTACGGCATTGCGAAAAGTGTTTTCATGCGGCGTGCTTTTAAGTACATTGAATCTCAGGTTTATCTGTCTGCCGTTGATTCAGTTTTCCGGTAAGTTATTTTGTTGTTGGGGCGAATAATTTGCTTGCAAATCTCTGTAAATAACAAAGGCGTCCTTACGGAAGCCTTTATATCTGATTGGTAATCAGTACCGGAAGCGAGTAATTTTTTGAACTCTTTTATTAAGTTTGGCAATATACTTTTAGCTATAAATGATAATATAAAAGCAGTGGACCTTTCCGCGCTGTAAAGTCAGTTATGACAATCTGGCGGTATTTATGTTAAAACATGATAAAGAATAAAAATTTTTATTTGTTTGGCGTTTATGGTCGAGCTCCCTTTTCGGTTACTTATACTTCTTCAAGTCGGAATGTTATTGTTGATGTGTTTATAGTCTACCCCCTGAAGTCTAACTGAGATAATAATTATGTAAATTCGTGTCATTATAAATATTTATTTTTTAATCCCTGCCAATGACGGAAGAAACTGAAAATAGAAACTATGCCAAATGGATGTCTCAACTTATTTCCTTCAAGTTAAGGCTGAGTTCGTATTTTAAAAACATTCAACGAATATATTATAGGACAGAATATAAATTATTGTATGAAGTCAAAGTAAGTGAGTTTAACTTTATAAATATTTGGGTCTTTTTAGGAATTGCCTTGCCTCCTGGAATATTTTATTTTTTTTGTAAAAAAGATTAATAAGGTTGAAAGTATTTCAAAAAGAGTAGTTTACAAGAATTGAAAACCGTATCGGTAACGATTTAGTTATGGTGCTTGTTGCACTCACTTTCATTTGATTACCTTGTAAATCAGTAGCAAATATAAAAAAAATAAGACGGTTATATTGATTTCCGTCTTATTTTTTTGTGCCTTAATACTTAGGTTCCATACTAAATTTTTGGGAATTTACTTCCACAGTTACCCCCAACTACCGAAAAAAAATCTTACCACAGGTGGGTTGAACGTGGGAAAAAGTATCGCTTATTATAACAATTTTTGTGTGTTAATTAGGTGGAAACTGATTTTGACATCTTTTAGTAATCACAAAAATTATAAGCTATGAAACATTCTTTACACACCATTATTTTAGAAATACATAATAAGGAAGATAAAATTTCATCGCAAAGCAAAAGAGTGATTGATGAGGCGTATGAAATGACCTTGTATCTGCAAGACCTGTTATTTGAAGTCAAGAAACAGATTGTTGAACGGGGTTTTAAAAATGATGAGGAAGAAATAAAATTCTTCCGAACCATTAAACCGCAAATCCTTGGTAAACTAATTTACTACAACAAGGTTTACCGGATTGAAACTACTTGTCCTGTCAGCAACGGAAAAATGTATTACAGCTATTTCTCTAACCAATTAGCCAACCTCAAAAGAGATTATGTTGAGCATATCTGCAATTCTGATTTTTACAGATATTACCGTTCGGGTCGGACAGACCGTGACGAAACCTATTTTAAACGGGGAAATATAAACTACCACGATGGGCTAAACAGCATCGTCTTTGAAATAGACCCTGAATTTTCCACGTTCTACGATTATAAAACAGCAAGGATTATCGCTAATGAATTACTGTACTCTTATCTTATGACAAAAATCAATCCTGATGAAAATCCCGATGCGATTTTACAAAAGCCGGAAAGTTCCAAAGATATTTTTTGGACGGAAAGCAAAAATGCACTTATCGAATTGACTTACGCATTATATGCAGCTACAGCGATTTCTCACGGTAAAATCGGTGTCCGAAAAATCAGTATGATGTTTCAAATACTTTTCGGCATTACGCTGGGCGACCTGCATCACGCTTTCCATAGAATGAAAACCCGAAGCGGTTCCAGAACGGCATTTTTAGACCAACTCAAAAGTTCATTAGAGGATTATATGGATAAAGACCTGTAATTTAATATTGGTCTTTTGTTTAAAGGCGGTACATCAAAAGTGTACTGCCTTTGTGTTTGCACCATTTGCCAATACGCACCAATTGGCAAATGGTAGCAAATTAAACCCTTTAAATATTCCAAATCCCGTCTAACACTTATAAATCAAGGGTTTTCCCTGATTGCAAAAATTTTCAAAAAACCGCCAAACCAATTGGCGAGGCTTGGCAGACAAACACTGCCACCCTTAGCAATTTTGCATTGTGAACATTAAAAGCAATGCAATGAAAATCATAACCATTGAAGAAGAAGCGTGGAAACAGCTCAATAGCCGTATCAACGCTATTGCGGATTATCTGAAAAGATTGGACGACACAAGCTATGATGATTTGTGGCTCAACAATCACGAGGTCTGCCAGTACCTGCATATCAGCGAAAAAACGTTGTGGCGTATGCGTACTAAAGGCGAAATAACCTACTCCAAAATCTACGGGCAGTATTTCTATACGATTGGGGCAATCAAGGATGTGCTTAATGCCAATGCCGTACAAAGTAGTGATGAATATGTAGCGGAGCTTATCGCAAAGGGCAAAAGCTATATCGAAAAAGGCAGAAAGCTGAAATCAGATAAGAAATAGGTATGAACCCTTAAAAGTAGAAGCTATGAATATTGATAGAATGGAATTTTTGTCGTGGATGGAGCGGATAATGGATAGACTGGATATGTTGAGCAATCATATCGACGACTTACAGAAAAAACGCAACAGCATAGACGGCGAGGAACTGCTCGACAATCAGGATTTATTGCAAATGCTGAAAATAAGTAACCGTTCCTTGCAACGCTACCGTTCCATTGGCAAGCTCCCGTACTACACGATAAGCGGAAAATTGTATTACAAACTATCCGATGTTCATCAGTTTATCAGAGATAGTTTTAATAAGTAAAAAGCCAATGCATGCCAAACACTGCCTTTGAATGCCACTTCGCAAAATACACTAACAGCTTCCTTTACTTTCGGCATTAAAACTTTAAAATTTTAGATTATGAGTGAAGAAACTTTAAATCAAAAAGAAGCACCCGAACAAGTTAAACAGGAAGCCCCTGATCAACTATCGGACGTTCTGTTAGTGCTGGATAAGGAAAAAATGAAAATCCAAGCCGTAAAGAGCATTGACGAAAACGGAAAAATGGAAACAGTTGATCCTACCAAAAAGAACCAATCCGATTTTATGCGTGTGGACAAACACGGCGATTTTGTTACCAATTTCCTTTCCAATTTTTGGAGACAATTGAAAGACCCTACCAAATTCGCTCTTTTCAAAGTTTCGGCTGACGAAGCCGTAGAAAAAGCAAAAGAATTTCAGAAACAGGTCGATAGTCCTACACCGAAGGGCGAAAAGGAAATGCAAAAACACGAAGTAAAAAATGAAACTGAACAAAAGCAAGAAAATAAAAATGATATGGCAACAACACAAACAACACAAGCAAAAAGTGAGTATCGCTTCCAGCCTGAACAGGTAGATTGGGAAACTATGAAAAACCTCGGAGTAAGCAAGGAGTATCTTGAAAAAAGAAACCTACTTGAACCACTTCTGAAAGGCTACAAGACTAATGAACTTCTGAATGTAAGCATCAATTTCGGAGGTGTGGCAGTTCGCACAGATGCCCGTCTGGCTTTACAAGCCGACCAAGAAGGAAAACCCGTTGTATTTGTACACGGTGTCCGTAAAGCACCTGAATTACACAGGGAATTTTTTGGGCATAGTTTTACGGACGAAGCCAAAAAACCTGCTCGAAACGGGAAACATGGGTCGTGTCGTGGATTTGAAAAATCCAAGAACAGGAGAAATCATACCGTCTATCATCAGTGTGGACAAGCTTACTAATGAGCTTATTGCTTTACGAACATCTCTGATTAAAATCCCCAATGGGATTAAGGGAGTGCAACTTAATGACGAGCAAAAGCAAACCTTAACAGAAGGAAAACCTCTTTATTTAGAGGGAATGACCTCAACAAAAGGAGCTTCCTTTAATGCAAATGTTCAATATAATGCGGACAAGAATTATGTGGAGTTTCTGTTTGACAGAAGCAACAACAATCAACAATCTCAAAATAAGCAACAAAGTAATCAACAGAGCCAAAACCAAACGCAGGAAGCTCCAAGAACTTTCAGAGGAAAAGATTTGACTGATGAGCAATACAACAAGTTCAAAGATGGGCAAACCGTCTATGTTGAACTGAAAGACAAAAAAGACCAGCCATATCAGGGCTATATCACTTTTAACAAGGAAAATGGAAAAACCAATTTCGAGTTTCCAAACCAGTACAAAGAACGTGTTAAGCCTGTTGAAGAACACAAAACACAGACTGCGGTCAATTCAGAGGGCAAAACGAATGAAGCGACCAAAAACCTTAAAGAGCCTTTGCAAAAAGGACAGCAAACGCCAAAGAATGAAAAACAACAGGAGCAACAGAATAAGCCCAAAGCCCCTGCAAAATCAAGAAGTAGAAAAGTGAGTTAATTATGAAAACAGTTATTGCAGAAAAACCAAGCGTAGCAAGAGAAATAGCTAGCTTGTTGGGAGCTTCCGATAAAAAGGACGGTTATCTAACGGGCAACGGCTATTTTGTTACGTGGGCGTTCGGTCATTTAATTGGCTTGGGAATGCCTGAAGACTACGGGATTTCGAGGTTTGATAAGGCTTCATTGCCTATCCTCCCGAACCCGTTTATATTGACCGTTAAAAAGGTCAAAAAAGAAAAAGGCTATCAACCCGATGCTGGCGCAATGAAGCAACTAAAAATCATCAAAGATTTGTTTCATAAAAGCGACAGCATTATTGTTGCTACTGATGCAGGACGTGAGGGCGAGTTAATTTTCAGGTATATTTACGAATACCTGAAATGCAGCAAACCCTTTGAGCGGCTTTGGATAAGCTCGCTTACCGAAAAAGCAATCAAGCAAGGGTTTGACAGCCTGAAAGACGGCAAAGCATTTGACGGATTGTATCAGGCTGCGCAAGGCAGAAGCCGTGCCGATTGGCTGGTGGGCATCAATGCCACCCAAGCGTTGAGTATTTCCGCAGGAAACGGCATTTATTCATTGGGCAGAGTACAAACACCTACATTGGCTCTGATTTGCAAACGCTATTTGGAAAACAAAAATTTCTCTATTAAGAAGTATTGGCAAATTCAGCTTTTGCACCACAAAGAGGATATAGATTTTAAAAGTATCTCCAAATCCAAATGGGACGAACAAAAGTTAGCGGAAGATACATTGCGGTCAATCCAACGACACGGAACTGCTACGGTGATTTCGGGGGAAAGTAAAAACGTAACGGAGCAACCGCCTTTATTGTTTGACCTGACAGGACTGCAAAAGGAAGCCAACAAAAAGCTCAATCTATCCGCCGACCAAACGCTCAATATCGCCCAAAGCCTGTACGAAAAGAAATTTATTACCTATCCCCGTACCGGAAGCAAATATATTCCTGAAGATATGTGGGCGGAAGTTCCCAACCTTGTCAGGGCTTTGCAGGACAACGATAATTTCAGGCAAGCGGTATCAAAATTAAAATGGGGGCGGTTCAATAAGCGAATTGTAAACGATTTGCGAGTAACAGACCACCACGGTTTACTCATAACCGACAAAATCCCGTCTGCCCTGAATGCGGACGAAACAAAGGTGTACAATATGATTGCCTTTCGACTGCTCGAAGCCATATCACAAGCCTGTGTAAAAGAAGTAACGGATATAGCATTGGAAGTGTCGCACTACGATTTTACCCTGAAAGGCTGTAAGATTTTAGAGGCTGGCTGGCGTTCCATAAAAGGCAATTTCTCGGACGAAGATACCGAACCGATACGGGACTTGCCCGAACTGAGAAAGGGCGACGAACTGAAAATAAAAGAAGCCTCCGTTTTGGAGAAGAAAACCAAACCGCCTGTGCTGTTTACCGAAGCCGGACTATTGTCGGCAATGGAAAACGCAGGCAGGGAAATCGAAAACGAGGACGAACGGAAAGCCCTGCAAAATATCGGTATCGGTACGCCTGCCACAAGAGCCGCCATAATCGAAACCCTGTTTACCCGTAATTATATCCAACGGGATAAAAAAGCCTTAATACCAACGGAGAAAGGATTGCAGGTATATGAATTGGTAAAAGACCGCAAAATTGCGGACGTAGCTATGACCGCCGAATGGGAATTGGCTTTGCAGAAAATCGAAAACAACGAAGTTGATGCACGGGTATTTCTTAGGGAAATGGAAGCCTATGCAAAGTCTATAACAGACGAGCTGCTGCAAACCTCTATTGCAAATGAGAACCTGCCGAAACTGACCTGCCCGAAATGCAAAAGCCAGCAACTTATCATCCGTGATAAGATTGTAAAATGCCCTGACGAACATTGTAATTGGGTACAGTTCCGCAAAGTTTGCGAAGTGCAATTAAGCATAGCCGATATTACAAGCCTTGTCAATAACGGCAAAACGGGTCTGATTAAGGGAATGAAAAGCAAAGCCGGAAAGAAATTCGATGCCTACATCGTGTTGAATGAGAACGCCGAAAGTTCCTTTGAGTTTGAGAAAAAGAAAAGCACTAAACGCAATGGAAAATAAGCCAACCATTATACCCAAAGAAATCAGCAATCTGATTTATACCATTCGGGATAAACAAGTAATGCTGGATAGCGACCTCGCAACTTTGTATCAGGTAGAAACCAAAATACTGAACAAAGCCGTAAAACGGAATTTAGACAGGTTCCCCGATAAATTCTGCTTTCAACTGACCGATGAGGAAAGCGATTTTTTGAGGTTCCAAATTGGAACCTCAAACGTAGGGCGAGGCGGAAGACGGTATTTGCCCTACGTTTTTACCGAACAAGGTATCGCAATGCTCTCGGCTGTGTTGCGTTCTGATGTTGCCGTAAGGGTAAGTATTGAGATAATGGATGCCTTTGTAGAAATGCGGCGTATGCTTATCAGTAACGCCTCTTTGTTTCATCGTTTGGATAAAATCGAAATCAGGCAATTACAGGCAGACCAAAAAATCGAGGAAATATTTAAGGCTTTGGAAAGCGACAAGCTCCACAGCGAAAAAGGTATCTTCTACAACGGGCAGGTATTTGATGCCTACAAGTTTGTAGCTGATATTATCCGAAATGCCGAAAGCTCCATTATCCTGCTCGACAATTATGCAGATGATACAGTGCTGACCTTGTTGGGCAAACGCAAGGATAATGTAACGGCAAAAATCTACACCAAAGCTATCAGCAATCAGCTACGGCTGGACGTGCAACGCTACAACAGTCAATATGCCCCGATAGAAATTGAGCTGTTCCCTGATGCCCACGACCGATTTTTGATAATCGACCAAATGGAGCTGTATCATATCGGAGCCTCGCTCAAAGATTTGGGTAAAAAGTGGTTCGCATTTTCCCGAATGGATATAGAAGTCGGCAGGATGCTCCAACTCCTGAATAACAACTAAGCCTCTGAAAATTCAGAGGCTTTTTTATGCCCTGTTGCGACAAATCCTGCCTTTCAAAGCCAAACCCTGCCACATCTTCAAAGGCATTTGCTGCCTGCTCTAATTTTAGGCTTTACGCAAAATTTCTAAACAAAAATTATTATGAGTACACAGCAAAAAGACTTGTCGTATTACAGATTACGACTGCAAGAACACCTTAACAGTAGCTTTCCTGAAAAAGCGCACGACCAAAAATTTATCGACCAGCGTGCATCGTGGGCTGCAAATGCTTACGAGGGTGCGTTCAGTTCCGGCAATGCTATCGACAAATGCGACGAGATAGCCAATTACATACTTTTTGAGGGCTTGCACTTCTCCAAGTTTGATACCATTTTTCAGGTGGTATGCAATGAGTTTGATACCCTTATGGCAGACGAGGAACTGCGACCATTTGCCCTAAAAATGTTCCCTGTCTGTGCGCCTGTATTTGAAAAGTACCAATTAACCGATGATTTCGCTTACACCTACGAGTTTGACAAGCTCTACACGGAAGTAACCGGAACTATCGCAATATGGATTGAGGAAAATGGGCTTCAGTAAACGGCAGCACCTCCTGCACAATATTGAAGCCCTGCGGATTGCTTTTACCTTAGAAAAAGAACAACGGCAAGCCACCGCAGAGGAAAGACTGCTAATGATGCGTTACAGCGGATTTGGCGGTCTTAAATTCATTTTAAACCCCGTAGCGTACGAAATAGATATTAATAATTGGCGAAAAACCGAACACGATTTATTCCCGATTACGCAGGAGCTCCACCAGCTATTAAAAGAAAACGCAACGGACGAAAAGCAATACCGCCGATACGTTGAAAGTATGAAAAGCTCGGTACTGACCGCTTTTTATACGCCTCCGGAAATCATCAACGCTATATCCACCACATTAAAAGATAACGGTCTGAACATCGACAAATTTCTCGAACCGTCGGCAGGTATCGGGTCTTTTGTTCAGTCCTTTGCAGAGAGCCAAACTAAGGTAACTGCCTATGAAAAAGACTTGCTTACGGGCAAAATCTTAAAACACCTTTATCCTGAAAGCAATATCCGTGTGAGCGGCTTTGAGGAAATCCCCGAAAAGGAACACAACAGCTATGATGTAATTGCAAGCAATGTCCCTTTCGGCGATACCTCCGTGTTCGACCTTTCTTATTCCCGAAGCAAAGACCCAGCAAAAATACAGGCTGCCCGAAGCATTCATAATTATTTCTTTCTGAAAGCAAATGATATGCTCCGTGAGGGCGGTTTACAGGCATTCATTACTTCACAGGGAATTTTAAACAGCCCAAAGAATGAGCCGATACGCAGGGCATTAATGGAAAACAACAATTTGGTATCTGCAATCCGCTTACCCAATAACCTGTTTACAGATTATGCAGGTACGGAGGTCGGCAGCGATTTAATCATACTCCAAAAAGACAGTACAAAGCAAGAGCTTTCTTGGCGAGAAAACCGTTTTTGTGAAAGTTACCTCAACACGGATAACGTATCGGTTAATGTGTTGCTGGAAAATCCTGTTCGGGCTGTTCATACCGACCGGAAATTAGATACAGACCCTTACGGGCAACCTGCTATAATCTATACGCACAAAGACGGTGTTGAGGGCATTGCAAAAGACCTCAAACAAATGCTTTCCGATGATTTTGGAAAGCACCTGAATTGGTCTTTGTACACAGGCGAAAGCAACAATGAGCCTATCGTACAAATTCCGGTGCAACCAACGGTAACACCTCCGCCTCCGGTTATGGAGCGTGAAATCTTCCAACCGGAACAACCTCGCTTTACACCAGCTCCCACAGTACAGGAAAGCCCACAGGAACAAGTGCAGCTTAGTATTTTCGACTTGTTTGAGAATGCAGGCGAAACCGTCGCCGTTCTTGCTCCGCCTAAGCGAACCACAAGAGCCCAAAGGCAGACCAATAACCGCCATAGAACGCCTATCGGTCGCCAACCGGACTTATTCAGTGGGGCAATGCAACAGCCGTACACGCAGCCTGCTCCCAATGGCAAGGTCAATAGAACCTCCGAACCCAAAAGTATAAAACCGGAAGTAATTGGAGATTTATTTTCACAGCCGGACGGAAATAACCTGGCTAATCAGCCAGACGTTTCCGTCGCTGTTCCTGCCTCTGTTCCCGAACCTGCTTTATACAGTCAGGAATTACAATCATTCCACCGTAACGATTGCCTTGTGGTAGATAACGGCTGGGTGGGCTATTTGCAGGAGGTTGATAAGGATGATAAAACGGCAATGTTCCACCCCTTGCAATTATCGCCTCCCCAAAAAGCAAGAGCCGAAGCCTATATCGCAGTACGTGATACCTACAACGACCTGTATAAAAAGGAAGCCGAAAAACAAACCGAACATAAGGAAGAAAGGGAAAACCTTAACCGTCTGTACGATGCCTTTGTAAAAAAGTACAGCAACCTGAACAGTGCCGATAATATCAAGCTGATTAAAACAGACAGTGCCGGAAAAGAAATCCCGTATTTGGAGCGTGTAAAAGGCGGTATCGTTCAGAAAGCGGATATATTCAGCCACCCGGTAAGTTTTTCTACCACCACATTGGCAACCGACAATCCGCAGGAAGCATTGGCTTCCTCGCTGAACAAATACGGGGCAGTTGATTTGGACTATATGTCCGAAATCAGCAATATGACTGCCGATGCCCTGAAAGAGCATTTACACGGTCGTATTTTTTACAATCCATTGGAAAGGGAGTACGAGATTGCCGAACGCTGGATAGCTGGTAACGTAGTGGAAAAAGCCAAAGAAATCAGAGCCTACGTTGAACAAAATCCCGAAGATAAGGAAGCCAAACAAAGCCTTACGGTATTGGAGGATGCCCGACCTAGACGTATCGAATTTGAGGAGCTGGACTTCAACCTCGGCGAACGCTGGATACCCACAGGCATTTATGCCAAATTTGCCTCGCACCTGTTTGATGCAGATGTGAAAATCCACTATTCGGACAGCTCCGATGATTTTTCGGTAATCTGTAATCAGGGAAACCAAAATATTTGGGTAAAGTATGCGGTAAAGGCAGAAGGCCGGACGTTTGACGGCGTTGCCCTGCTGAAGCACGCCCTTGTGAATACAACGCCTGATATAACGAAAAAAATCGAGGTGGACGGGCAGGAAGTCAAGGTCAGGGATATGGAAGCCGTACAAATGGCTAATACCAAAATTGACGAAATCCGCTCCGCTTTTACCGATTGGCTCTTTGCACAATCCGACGAATTTAAAACAAGGCTTACCGACCAATACAACGATACGTTTAACTGTTTTGTACGCCCCAATTATGACGGTTCTCATCAGGACTTTGCAGGCTTAGACCGCAAAGGTTTGGGTATCGAAGACCTGTACAGTAGCCAAAAGGACACTGTTTGGATGATTAAGCTGAACAGCGGTGCAATCTGCGACCACGAGGTCGGTGCTGGGAAAACACTCATAATGTGTACGGCAGCACAGGAAATGAAGCGATTGGGCTTAGCGCACAAACCAATGATAATCGGGTTAAAAAGCAATGTTCACGAAATTGCCGAAGCCTACCGCACAGCCTATCCCCACGCTAAAATATTGTTTCCGGGCAAAGAAGATTTTACACCACAAAAACGCCTGCGGATTTTCGGGGATATTAAAAACAATGATTGGGATTGTGTGATACTCACGCACGACCAATTCGGTATGATACCGCAAAGCCCCGAAATCCAAAAGGAAATCCTCGAAATAGAATTGGATAATGTGGAGCGTAACCTCTACGCAATGGAGGCAGACGGTGCGGAAGTAACAAGGGGTATGCTCGCTGGAGCTATCAAGCGAAAGGACAATCTCGAAGTGAAGCTAAAAACTTTACAGCACGATATTGAGAACCGCAAAGATGATATTGTGGACTTTAAAATGATGGGCATTGACCATTTGTTCATTGACGAAAGCCACCAATTCAAAAACCTGATGTTCAATACCCGTCATAGTAGAGTTGCCGGATGGGTAACGTGGACGGCAGCCAAAAGGCAATGAACCTGCTGTTTGCTATCCGTACCATTCAGGAGCGTATTGATGCCGATATGGGCGCAACCTTTCTATCGGGAACAACTATCAGCAATTCATTAACGGAGCTGTACCTGCTGTTCAAATACCTGCGGCCACGAGCATTAGAGAAACAGGGTATTAACTGTTTCGATGCTTGGGCTGCAATTTATGCCCGTAAAACAACGGATTATGAATTTTCGGTAGCTAACAATATTGTAGCAAAAGAACGCTTCCGTTATTTCATCAAAGTACCGGAGCTGGCACAGTTCTACTCTGAAATTACGGATTACAGGACTGCCAAAGATATTGGCATTGACCGCCCCGAAAAAAATGAAATCCTGTACAATATTCCGCCTACGCCGGACCAAGAGGAATTTATACAAAACCTTATGGGATTTGCGAAGTCCGGCGATGCGACGTTGTTAGGCAGATTACCGCTGTCAAAATCGGAAGAAAAAGCCAAAATGCTTATCGCTACGGACTACGCCCGTAAGATGTCTTTGGATATGCGAATGGTAAGCGGAATTTACGAAGACCACCCCGATAACAAAGCCTCGCACTGTGCCGAAAATATTGCAAAATATTACAACAAATTCAACGCACAGAAAGGAACGCAGTTCGTATTCTCGGATTTGGGAACCTACAAGCCGAACGAGTGGAATGTGTACTCGGAAATCAAACGCAAGCTCGTGGAAGACCACGGCATACCAGCGAATGAAATCCGGTTTATTCAGGAAGCCAAAACCGACAATCAGCGTAAAGCCCTTATCAAAGGAATGAATGAGGGCAAAATCCGTGTGCTGTTCGGCTCAACAAGTATGCTCGGTACGGGCGTAAACGCACAGAAACGGGCGGTTGCCGTGCATCATTTAGATACGCCGTGGCGGCCGTCTGACCTTGCCCAGCGTGACGGCAGGGCAATCCGCAAAGGCAATGAAATTGCCAAGCATTTTGCCAATAACAAAGTTGATGTACTTATTTACGCTGTTGAGAAATCGCTGGATAGCTATAAATTCAACCTGCTGTTCAATAAACAGCTATTCATCGACCAATTAAAATCCAACAATCTCGGCAAACGAACTATTGACGAGGGCAGTATGGACGAAAAATCGGGTATGAATTTCTCTGAATACGTGGCAATCCTGTCAGGCAATACAGACCTGCTGGATAAGGCACGGGTTGAAAAACAGGTTGCCGGATTGGAAAGCGAAAAGCAAGCCTTTACCCGTTCCAAGTACAGTGCCAAAGCCAAATTGGAAGATTATACAAAAGAGTTTGACCAAGCTAAATCACGCCTCAACCGAATGACAACGGATTGGGATAATTTACAGAAACGCATACAGAAACGGCAGGACGGTAAAATCTTAAATCCTGTTCAGTTGGAGGGCTTACCGCCCAATGCGAACGTTAAACAGATTGGAACCAAGCTCAATGAAATTGCAGACAAAGCCCGTACAGGTGGGGATTATCAGGAGATTGGCAGTTTGTACGGTTTTCAGCTATTGGTTAAAACGGAAATGTCCGAAAAAGACGGCGTAGATATTCGGGTAAACCGATTTTTTATACAGGGAGAGGGTAACATTAAGTACAATCACAATTTTGGTGTGATTGCCAAAGACCCTGAAACCGCCTCTTTAAACTTTTTGAGAGCGTTGGAAAAAATACCGCCACTTATGGTAAAGGAACAAGAAAGCATTGCGAGTTACCAAAAGGATATACCTGTGCTTCAGGAGGTCGTTAATGGTACGTGGACTAAGGAGAGCCGACTGAGTGAACTCAAAACTGAGCTGGCTTCTATCGAGCGGAAGATACAGCTATCAATCGAACCGGAGAAAAAAGGAGAACCTGCGGAACAGGTCGAAAAAAAGCAAGAAACGCCAAAGGTTTCGGAGAGTATTATTCGGACAAAAGGGGTTCATTTGCCAAGAGGGATATTGTAAAAAGTAAGAGCGGATCTGCAAAGTCCGCTCTTACTTTTTATCTTCTATCTAATGACTGCTACCGCTCGTCCTGTTCGTCCATTCTCTTAATCAGGGCATCACGCAGGCTGTCAAGGAATTTTGTGCGGTTCATTTTTCGGGACTTGAGTTCTAAAAATGTATGGTAAAAATCGCCCAAGTCAATATTAAAATGGTTTTCAAAAAATCTAACAATGGTAATAATGTCTGTATTCCCATTGTTAAATACACCTTGCGAATGCACTGCGTAAATCAATTCGGTCGCTGCCGCTTTAGTTCCCGTCCAATTTAAGGGCGAATTAGCAAACGACTTTCTATTCTGATAGTTATGTAGCTGGTCTTCAAGATAGACCTGTATCCGGTCATTCGCTATAATTTTCGCTACTTTATAATCGTGGGAAGTAGAGAACCGATGGTCTGTTTCAAAATAAACGGTATCTAAACTTAACTTGATGTCGTGCTGTCCACGAACAAAATATTTGCAATCAAGATAGGTACTGTCGGTTCTGTAATATTTGCAGAACTCAATATTTCGGTCATAAAACCTTTTGAGTTCCGACATTTCTTTGTTGAGGTAGTTTTCTACAACTTCTTTTCCTCCGAATGGATTTTTGCCTCTATCTTATAAATTGCATTGTAAAAGATGAGTTTCGCAACAATGGCAGGTTTTTGATATTTGAAAAAACGAATTTCATTGTCTTTGTTATTGAAACCCATTTTTAAAACAAATTCTTTCATTTCCGACAAGCATTGCACAATTAGAGGTATAATAACTTCTATGCGTTGTAAGGGATTGTCAATATCAAGCTCAATTGCGGCGATTTCCCTTTCCAACTTACTGCGTGTTTCATTGTAATATACTTCCATTTTTTATTACCATTATATATAGGTTTGCATTTTGAAAATTGTCAGTGCTGTCAAACGCACCACCTTAACCAATCGACAAACCGCTCAATGTATCTCCTAATGCCTGAATAGTTCTGTCCATTATCTTCCAACATTGACCGTAAGACTTTTTCTGCATATTTATTCATTGTTTCTCCGATTTCTTTCTGCTCAAAACCTTTTTTGAATAACTGTTTTATTTCCGGTTCATTGGACGAATTAAACACCACGGAGGCATAGCCGATTACCTGTTTTTGGCAATCGACCAACGCCAAGGGCAAACCAAATGCTTCTGTCAAAGCATCAGCATTACCGTTCGCTTCGTTGTATATGGAACGTATAAAGTGTAAATCTGATAGATATACGTTTCTGATTTTTAGTTGCCCATCCATAGTTTATTTTACCTGTCCTTCAAAGCCCTTAATGCCGAGGTAATGGAAATCACATCCACCACTTCCTGCAATCCTGCACCAATCAATGCCGGTAAAACACCGAAGGCTGCAATCAGCATCAGCACGGTACAAACGGCAATGCCAATGAAAACGGATTGACGGGCAATCTTCATTGTTTCTTTGGAAATGAGAATGGTATCACTCACTTTTTGCAGATTATCTCTTAATATCACGACATCTGCCGAATCGCTGGCGGAACTCGATCCTTTAGCACCCATCGCAATGCCTACATCGGCAACGGTTAACGACGGCGCATCGTTCACGCCATCACCCACCATTACAACCGGACGAAATTCGCCGGGCATACTTTTCAGGATTTTCAGTTTGTCTTCCGGCAAACAGCCACCGTGCACTTCCGTAATGCCAATTTCTTTGGCAATGTTTTCAGAAATACTTTGCTTGTCGCCGGAAATCATCATAATTTTTTGGATACCCATTTTTATTAATTGGGCAATGGTTTGCCGGGCTTCGGGACGCACTTCATCGGTAAAGGTGATTTCCCCTGCATATTTGTCATTCACCGAAACAAACAACGAGGTTTTTTCCGTTTTAATTGAAATGGGTTCGGTCGTTACAAAATTCAGTTTACCCACTTTCACCAGTTTGCCGTTTACTTTTCCTTCAATACCATTTCCTTCTATTTCCTTTAAATCTGTTGCCAGAGGAATCGGTTTATCGCCGATATATTTCATCACCGAAACCGCCAAAACGTGGGAAGACTGCTGTTCTACGCTGGCTACAAAATCAATCAGTTCGTCTTGCGAATAAGAATTTTCCGGGATGATGTCGTCCACAGTAAGATCGCCTTTGGTTAAGGTTCCGGTTTTATCGAAGGCGATGGCTTTCATTCTGTCCAGTTTTTCGATGACAGTCCCGGATTTTATCACCACCCCATTTCTGCTGGAACGGCTCATTCCGGCTATCAGGGCAATGGGAGCCGCCAGAATCAGCGGGCAGGGCGAAGCCACCACCAACACTTCGGCAATGCGGTTGGGATCTTTGGTAATCAAATAAGCAATTCCGGCAATTAAAAAAGCAACGATGGTAAAAGGCAAAGCGTACCGATCCGCCATTCGCACAAAATGTGCCGGCTCTTTTTCGGAATTATGCACCAATTGCACGAGTTGCTGGTACTGGCTGTCTTTGGCGAGTTTGGAAACCTGAATGGTAATGGCTCCCGAACCATTCACCGAACCCGACCATAAGCCGTTGCCTTTGGTTTTGTTGACGGGTTTGGATTCGCCCGTGAGCGAAGATTCGTCCAGCAGCACCTCTCCACTCAGTAAAATTCCGTCCACGGGAATAATTTCCTTGGGTTTTACGATGATGATGTCACCGATTTTAATATCCTCCACAGGAACATCATGTAAATCGTTTCCTGTTTTTTTATGAGCAATTCGGGGTGTATTATCAAGCAATGATTTTAAATCTTTCCGGGCTTTTTTCTGGGCATAATCTTCCAACGAATCACCTCCGGTAATCATAATGAGGATAATGAGTGCCGCCCAATAATTACCAACAGCTAAGGTTGCAGCAATGGCAGAAATCGCCAAAATATCCACGCCAAAATTCCCGGAACGAAGCACGTCGATCATTCCTTTCAGAAGAACAATGGACATCAAAATGCCGGTTGCCGTAATTAAGATTTTAGCATAATGCGGTTCTTTCAGGATAAATTCCAGAACAAGTGCCACTAAGGCAATGCTGAGAACGATAATGAATTTATATATATTTTTCATTTTTATAATTTTAAAAGTTTAAAGACAAACCTAATCCCATTGTTTTATTTTGATAAAACGGATATACAAGAGCACTATTTTTGCTATGATCTTTTGAAAATAATTTACTGACTTTTGGGAACAACCAATAGGCAACTTCTGTGGAGAGAATTCCAATACCGGCACCTGCAACCACATCACCCACCCAATGTTTATCATTCAAAATGCGATAAACTCCCGTAAAAACAGCAATTGGATAACCAGACAAACTTAACCAAATATTTTCATCCTGATATTCACGGAACATAAAATGTGCTGTTGTAAAAGCAGTTGTAGTATGTCCCGAAGGAAACGACAAATTATTAGAACCATCTGGTCGTTCTTCTCTCACCAAATGCTTGGTAGGTAATACGACAGCACTTGAAATCAGCAACGATGTGCCTAAAATAATACTTCGGTCTTTCAAATTATGTTTTCCTTTAAGTCCAATAGCATTTAATCCATAAACCAATATTGCAGGTACGTATTGGGTATAATTATCCAGTTTTATTTTATCCGGCTGATGCTCCCCAATTTCATATTGGGTGGAACGGTTCAGCTGTTTCAGATCATCAGACGTCAGGCTCAGGATTCCGTATCCGATAAAAACAGAAGGTACAATCAGCTTTTTATATTTAAATTGATAGGCGTGGTCAAATGATTGATCCATCTTTTGACCTGTTACCAAACTATCCGTTTGTGCTATTCCCAATTGATAAACGCACAATATGAGTATCAATAATAAATGTCTCATTCTTAAATTTATTAATCATCTCCGCCAATCATTTTGGAAGCAATTCCCTTTTGAGCTGTTTTTTCTGCCAGCCAAATCCCGCCAAAATGCAAAATAATAAAAATCGGAAACCAGTAAATTGCCCATTTATGAATGGTTTCCATTGTATCTTTCAGGTCTCCATTCCACCATTTCAGGTAGGCTCCGGTGATGGATGAAACAATCACAAACAAGTAAAATAGCAGATAAATAAATCCCTGAAATTTTTCTTTTGCTGATGTATTTGCCGAAAAAGGATTTGGAAAACGAATGCCCTTTACCAACATATAAATGATGCGAACCGCAATGATTACAAAGAAAACATACGCTGCATATTCGTGCCATTGCCACATAGGGTCCAGAATGCTTTTTACTGTTACGATGGTTTGTTCATTGGTTAAATCAATGCCTTGCATATTTTTTTCAATAGCTCCCAGAATGGCTTTTTTACCCATCCAGTTGATCCGAAGAAATCCGGTGATAAACAAAACCGTCATTAGTAGAGCTGTGCCCCAGTGTAAACCACGATGAAGCGGGGTAAATATTTTTGTTGAATTTCTCATTATTTTAAATTTTTATATCAGATTTTATCTGACTGTTATTCTTCATCTTCACTGGTATTTTTCAACTTCATCAATAAGGTATAGGCGTTTTTAACCACGATTTTCTTACCTTGAAAATCAGCAAAGTTGAGGATTTCAACAAAGCCATTTTCGGAAATTCCCAATGTGACCGGGACCATCTTCCAGGTCTGTTTCCCGGTTTCTGTAAAGACATAACTTTTCCCTTCAAAATCCACCACGCTTTCTTCCGGAATAGCATTTGCAAAAGAATTTTCTGTTTTCACTTCGGCATTCATATACATTCCGGGAATGAGTGCAGGATCGTATTTTTCAAAATGACAATGAACCTCAGCCATGCCGCTTCCGTCCACGTCTTTACTCGTCAGCAAAATTTCACCGGCATATTTTTTTGAAGGATCTACATTGGTATAAGCCACAATCTGTTGCCCGGTTTTCAGCATTTCCAAATCCTTTTCATACACTTTTAAATTGAGGTGAATATCAGAAGGATTGATGAGTTCAAACAGCACATCCGAAGACGTTACATATTTGCCTACATTCACATTCACCTTGCTCACAAAACCGTTGATGGTACTATAGACAGGTACGCTCTGCTGAATATTTCCGGCAGATATCTTAGCCGGATTTATGTTGACCAACTTCAGTTGCTGGGCAATGGAATTCATCAGAATTTGCTGATCGCTCATAATGGATTGTGCCTGCTGCATCACTTTATCACTACTTGCCTGGCTTTGGTTGAGCTTAGTTTGTCGGTTATAATCCAGTTGGGCAAAGTGGTATTTGGATTTTGCCATCAGATAATCCTGCTGCAACTGTACAAACTGCGGATTTTCAATAACGGCAATTACCTGACCTTTAACTACTTTCATCCCTGGCAAAAGGCGGGTGCTTTTCAGATAGCCGCCCAGCGGTGTACTTACGGAAACCAGATTTTGCGGTGGTACATCAATTTTACCGTTGAGTTTCAATACGGTGGAAATATGCTGCATCGACAGTTCCGCGGTTTCAATGGGGGTATTGTGTAACTGTGCATCGGTGAAAATAACCGTGTTTTCGTCTTTCGGATTTGCAGTTTTGGTGGCGGTGGTTTCTTGTTTTTGTTGACATTGAACTGCGGAAAGCAGTACTATCAAGACCAAAAAATAAGAACCGTATAATTTTAATATTTTCATTTTCTTGTCTAATTATATATTGATTTGAAAAATTCTGTTTACTGTTTAAAATATCCTGTTCATCAACTACTGAATCGTGATATAATTCAGTTCAACCACGCTTTCGTTTAGTTTCAATAGGGCATCTGCATAATTGCTTTTGAGCAAAACTGCCTGATTGACGAGCATTACAAATTCCAGATAATTGATTTCTCCGTTAATGAATTGTTGCTGTGCTGTTTTGGTAATGATGTCTGCATTTTTCAGTTCATCAGTTTCGTAACGGTTGATGATTTCGAGATTCGTTTGATACATTTGCTTGAGCTGTTGCTGTTTTTTCTCTAATGCAAATTCCGTATTATGCCAATCGTTTTCCGCAATGCTTTCCGCCACTTTAGAAGCGTGAATTCTTGCCTTTTGTCCGCCTGAAAATATTGGAATGCCAACACCTACCATCACCGAATGAAACTGTGGTGTAGCAGAATACAGTTTATCATCAGGTCCCATACCTTTGAACGAATTGAGATTATAACCGATTTGCAAACCCGGAAGAAGTCTGGATTTTTCCACTTCGGTTTGTTTGCCGGCAACCGTTTTTTGCTGTTCCAATACATGTAACAAGGGATGCGAAGCATTTTCCTGAAGCAAAAGAACCGGTCTGGAATTTTCCAAAGGAAGATATTCCGTTTCGGAATTGAGCAACCAACTGAACTGCAACTGCAAGGTTTTTATTTCCTGCTGCACTTGTTTCAACTGAATCTCAATCGCCGATTTTTGGTTGGAAGCCGTTGTTTTTTCCAGAATATTGCTTTCTCCTGCTTTTAAACGCAAACTGGCTTTGTCTAAAAATTGGGTGTACAGTTGCAACGTTTCATTCAGCAATTTTTCCTTATCTTTCCAATACACCATCTGGAAATAACTTTGGCTGACGGCTTTTTTCAGTTCAAATTCTTTAAGCGAAACATTCAACTGGCTTTTTTTCCATTCTTCGGAATGCAAATTTTTCTGTTTCTGATACACAGTCGGAAAAGCGATGCTCTGTGAAATCCCGAATTTCATATCGTTGTATGCACTATTTATTTGTCCGTAATCTGCTGTAACTGCGGTTTGCGGAATATCGGCATTAGAAGTTTTAATCAATGCTTTGGCATAATCCGAACGCAGTTTTTCATTTTTCAGGTTGCGATTGTTTTGCAACGCTGTTTGCACGGCTTCATCTAAAGAAATTATGGTTTGTGCCTTCATTTTTATTCCTGAAAACAGCATAAAAATCAACAGAACAGAGGCGACATGTTTGGATTTTGGTTTTTTCATTTTAAATCCATTTTCGATATTGACATATAAAAGCGGTAGGACAAAAAGGGTGAGCAAAGTGGCCAATATCAGTCCGCCAATTACCACGGTCGCCAAAGGTCGCTGCACTTCTGCTCCAGCACCTGTGCTTATTGCCATCGGGATAAAGCCGAGGGAGGCAACGGCTGCGGTCATCAATACCGGACGCAATCGGCTTTCGCCGCCATCAATCACAATTCTGACGATATTTCTAATGCCGTTTTTATGCAGTCGGTTAAATTCTGAAATCAATACAATACCGTTCAAAACCGCTACGCCAAAAAGAGCGATAAAACCAACGGCAGCACTGATGCTGAAAGGCATTCCGCGTAAATTCAACATAAATACACCTCCGATGACCGACAACGGAATGGCGGTGTAAATCAGAAGACTTTCTTTAATCGACTTGAACGCCATAAACAACAGGACAAATATCAATGCCAATGCCAGCGGAACGGCAATCATCAACCGTTGTTTAGCGTTGTTCAGATTTTCAAAAGAACCGCCATACGTAATAGAATAGCCGGCCGGAAGTTTAATCTGTTTGTCCACTTTACCCTGCAATTCTTCCACAATGCTTTGCACATCACGGTCTTTGATGTTGAAGCCGACGACAATACGGCGTTGTGCATTTTCACGTTGAATTTGATTGGGACCTTCCACCACATCTACGGTTGCCAGCTGATTGAGCGGGATCTGATTGCCTGCAGGTGTTGGAACCAATAGATTTTGAATATTATTGATGTTTTTTCGGTCACTGGCATTCAGGCGTACTACCATATCAAAGCGTTTTTCGCCTTCAAAAACCAAACCTGTACTCTGTCCGGCAAATGCGGTATTAATCACCCGATTGACATCT
This sequence comes from Chitinophaga pollutisoli, assembly GCF_038396755.1. Classification (NCBI taxonomy): domain Bacteria; kingdom Pseudomonadati; phylum Bacteroidota; class Chitinophagia; order Chitinophagales; family Chitinophagaceae; genus Chitinophaga; species Chitinophaga pollutisoli. The sequence goes on from NZ_CP149822.1 coordinate 4,936,559, forward strand.
GCAACAGAAAGATGATACTGAGCAATCACGGGACGATTGTATTTTACTACCACCTGCGGAAGCCCGGAAACCGGTTCTATATAAAGGTTTTGTGTACCTTTTACCGTTTCAATGATTTTACCGAGTTGGTTGGCATTTTGCACCAAAGAATCCAGATTATCGCCAAAGATTTTGATGACCACATCCTGTCTTGCACCAGTCATCAGTTCATTAAAACGCATCGCTACCGGATACTGAAAACCAACTGTAATACCGGGCACATCTTCCAGTGCTTTGCTCATTTTTTCTGATAATTCGGGAAACGTTTTGGCGGAAGTCCATTCTTTTTTGTCTTTCAGAATGACCATCATATCCGAAGCATCCATTGGCATCGGATCGGTAGGCACTTCTCCACTTCCTATCTTGGTGACCACTTTTTCCACTTCGGGGAAACGGGTTTTTAAGATATGGGCTGCTTTTTGCGTACTTTCAATCGTGGTGGTAAGGTTGCTGCCCGGTAAAACGCGGGTATCCACCGCAAAATCACCTTCTTCCAAAGACGGAATAAATTCGCCGCCCATTCTGCTTAGCAGAATTATTGCCGTGATGAACAATATCCCGATTATGGTAAAAATGGTTTTCGGAATGCGTAAAACTTTCAGCAAGGTTTTCAAATAAAGCGCTTCTACTTTCTTCATTACCCTGTCCGACCACGAAGGTTTTAAACTTCTTTTCTTCAACAAAACCGAACTCATCATCGGAATGTAGGTTAGGGAAAGCAGAAATGCACCTAATAATGCAAACGCCACCGTTTCTGCCATCGGGCGGAACATTTTCCCTTCAATCCCTTGCAATGTTAGGATCGGAATGTACACAATGAAGATGATAATTTGTCCGAAAACTGCACTGTTCATCATTCTTCCGGCAGATTCTGTAACTACACTATCCATATCATTGGACGGAATTTTCAGCAGGCTCTTGAACTTAGGATTGAGGGATAACTGATGCAGGACGGCTTCTACAATAATGACCGCTCCGTCGATGATTAATCCAAAATCCAGTGCACCCAAACTCATCAGATTGCCGCTCACCCCGAAAAGGTTCATCATACAAATGGCAAAAAGCATTGCTAGTGGAATCACCGAAGCCACGAGTAAGCCGGCTCTGAAATTTCCGAGAAATAAAACGAGGACAAATACCACGATTAAAGCACCTTCCATAAGGTTTCTCTCTACCGTGCTGATGGCATTATTCACCATTTTGGTACGGTCAAGAAAGGGTTCTATCACCACGCCTTCGGGCAGGGTTTTCTGGATTTGAGCCACTTTGGCTTTTACATCTTTGATGACCTGACTACTGTTGGCACCTTTCAGCATCATCACCACCGCACCCGAAACTTCGCCCTGATCGTTGTAAGTCATCGCTCCGTAACGGGTGGCAAAACCAATTTTGACATCAGCTACATCTCGGATAAACAGCGGTACATCGTTGTTTTTATTGGTAATGGAAATGTTTTGAATATCCTCAATATTGCCCACCAAACCTTCGCTCCGAATGTAGAGAACGGTTGGCCCTTTTTCGATATAAGCACCGCCGGTGTTCTGGTTATTGGCATTCAGTGCATCAAAAACATCATTGATGGTAATGCCGTAAGCATTAAGTCGGTCGGGATTCACGGCAATCTCGTATTGCTTCAATTTACCGCCAAAACTGCTGACTTCCGCTACGCCTTTGACCTGAAGTAGCTGTCGACGCACAATCCAATCCTGAATGGTACGGAGTTCCGTAACGTCGTATTTTTGTTCAAAACCTTCTTTAGGACGAACGACATATTGATAGATTTCGCCCAAACCGGTAGAAATCGGCCCTAATTGCGGTGTTCCGATACCTTGCGGAATTTCATTCTGAACCTGTTGCAGCCGCTCTGCCACTTGTTGTCTTGCCCAATACACATCAATACCATCATCAAAAACAATGGTAACCAAGGACAATCCGAAACGGGAGAAACTGCGGATTTCTTTGAGTCCGGAAATATTGGAGTTCGCCTGTTCAATTGGGAAAGTAACCAGACGTTCGATATCGGTTGCCCCAAAAGACGGAGCGATTGTAATAACCTGCACCTGATTATTGGTAATGTCCGGCACAGCATCAATCGGTAATTTGCTTACCTGATAAGAGCCAATGCCGATTAAACCAAGAACCAATAATGCTATAATGAGTTTGTTCTTTACAGAAAACTCAATGATTTTTGTAAGCATAATTTATTCTGTTAATCGTAAATGATAAATAAAGAGATTTGACGTTTCCAATACATGATAAATCCTACAGGCGGACACAAAATACACCGACTGCCCGAATGAAAGTATTATCAAACAGCAAATGCACGATGAAAGGATTCATCGTGGAAATCAAAAAAGATTAACAGAATTTCGGAGGTTGCCAGATGGCAGAACGGTAATTGTTATCAGAAAATGTATCGTCCAAAGGCAAGGTTTTGGGTTCTTTGCCTACAAGTATTTTGGTTTCTATATCAAAACTAAAAGGGGGGCAAGTACAAAACTGATATTCAAAACATCGATATGTACGATAAACGGTAATTGTTTGTCTTGTTCATAATCGTCATCGTGTGGATGGTTTTCCAGATGGTTCCCGGCGTAATGAACTTCCAAAAATTGCAAAACAGTAACCTCCGGATTTTTTTCTTTGTGATCGAAATAATGCTCTATAAGTATAGGAAACTTCAATAACTGACCTAATTCAGTTGTCGAAATTAAATACACAGTCAATAATAATATTGAAAACATTTTTTTCACTTAACAAAGTTAATAAAAAAGTCTGCTCTCTTTTATAAGACGCTGTAATTTAAAATATTTCAAAATAAATGATTTAAAAATTCAATATTATCCCTCCTGTATCAAATGCTGTAAATTCGGGTCGTTCTTTATACGCTCCATTTCACTTTCCACGATATGAACAATGTCTAATTTTATCTGACGATAATTGTTCTCAATATCCCGTTTCATATTATCTTCTCCGCTTTCATCGACAAAGGATAAAATTTCCGGTATCTTCTGATATGCTTTGGTTTCGGCAGCAACCTTTTCATTATCGACAACAATTTCAGCGTGAAATATCTTTTGCTCGATGCGTTCGTCGAAGTTATCGGAAACAGAACCGACAAACATACCCTGTGTAAGTGTGCTGATTTTTGAAGCTGGTATCAAGCTGTCTAACTGTGTAGAAATTGAGGTCGATTTATCATTTCTATTGATTGTCATACTCTGCCGTTTTTGTAATACTTTTCCGAAACGTTCTGAAAGAGATTTAGCAGTTTCGCCAACCACCTGACCACTAAAAATATTACCCACGGTATTTTGTATAACCTTTGCTTCTTTATCACCATAGTCTCTTATTAATTGGGAAAAATCCTGAAAACCCAAACAAACCGCAACTTTATTACTACGAGCAGTTGCGATAAGATTGTCCAATCCCCGGAAGTAAATTGTGGGTAACTCATCTATGATAACAGAACTTTTTAATTGTCCTTTTTTGTTGATGAGCTTTACAATTCTTGAATTGTATAAGCCCAATGCAGCCGAGTAAATATTTTGTCTGTCGGGATTGTTACCGACACAAAGTATTTTAGGCTCATTGGGGTTGTTGATGTCTAATGAAAAGTCGTCGCCTGTCATAACCCAATACAGTTGCGGACTAATCATTCTTGATAATGGAATTTTGGCTGATGCAATTTGTCCCTGAAGCTGGTCTTGTGCACCGCCTTGCCACGCATCGAGGAAAGGAGATAAATAATTCTCCAATTCATAATAAGAAGTCAAAATCGTAAATACGTCCGAATACTTTTTATTAACGCGTTGTGCTATTGAACGCTGAGTTGAGTAATAAAATAAAATATGTATATAGTTATGAAATAAAAAATGTTGTGCAGTCGTATTGGTAAGTAACGACAAATACCTCAACGATTTATGCACAACATTAGGACGAATTTCAGGAAATTATATAGCATTTGCAAAGAGCTCTTTGAAAAGGAAGTAAACAGTCGGAACAATTTTCAGTTCTATCCGGTTTCACCGAAGATGAACGATTTACAGATCGTTGCACTTTCTTGTTGTATGGAAGCATTGAGCATTGATTCCGAAAATTTACTTTGGAGTAAGCTGAAAACCGATTATGCAGATCAGTTTACCACCCTGATTGATCGGAGCCGATTTAATCGCCGTCGCAAAAGGCTGTCAGAGAAGACCGAACGGGTGCAGCACCATGTAAGTCAGCATTTGGATCACCTAAGCAGTACTATGATTGTGGACAGCGTGCCGATTCCGGTTATTAAAATGGTACGGGAACGATCCTTTAGATCTTTCAAACATGATTTTGAAACTGCCCCGGCTAAAGGATATAGCGCTGTGAACAGAAGCTGGTTTATTGGTTATAAACTCCATGTCGTTATTTATGACAATGGAGCTATCCAGCAAGCAGGCATCACCAAAGCCAATGTGCATGACATCAATTTCCTGAAAGAAATTGATAGTCTGCCGGCAAAGAAATCACTATTGGGCGACCGGGCATATATCTCCCAAACGGTTCAGATGGACTTATTCGACCAATACCAGGTTAAGCTAAAGGTGCCCAACAGGAGAAATCAGCATGATTACAGGAAATATCCAAAGAAAAACAGATCGAAGCGGCAAATGGTGGAAACAGTGTTTTCACAATTGTGCGACCATCTGAACATCAGAAGAAACTACGCCAAATCATTTGTAGGTTTAGCCACCAGATTAACTTCCAAGCTATCGGCTACGTCTTTACTCCAGTTCATCAATTTCAAAAATGGACTCAAAATCTCAAAGATCAAACACGCACTGGCGTTTTAATAGCACAACACGTTTTGGTTTATACAAAAGAACCTTCCTTATTGAATATACTGTTAGATGAAGTGAATTATCCGACCGAAAGCCTGGTTCAGCTGGAGGGTGGTGACAGCGGCGGGGTAGTGCATCGCCAGGCGCGAACTATCGCGGTGAAGGACAGAACATTTTCAGGTAAGCGAGATAAAAAGCATAATGTCAGTATGGAGCTGAAAGGGTTGTATTTGCATAATGATTTATTTTATATGCAGATAGAACTGAGTAATAAATCTAATATTAGTTTTACCCTAGATCAGTTCCGCATTTTCGTCCAAGATAAGCGGACGGCAAAGCGCACGGCTTCGCAGCAGGTCGAGATTAACCCCATTCACGTTGAAGGTGATTTGGGGTATATCCCAGCGAATGCTACACAGACGGCTGTGTATGTGCTCCAAAAATTTAATATCCCAGACAAAAAGCTCCTTCATTTGCAGGTGATGGAAAAGGATGGAGGCAGACATCTGCATTTGAAGCTTCGCAACAAGGATTTATTGAAGGGTAGAAGGCCCTAAATTTTAAACTTAAAAGCAAGAGAGATGGAGAACAGAAATCGCTCGTACAACAGGAGGGTGTTGGAGGAAATTGGGATCGGTTCATTGGTGATAGAGCAGGTTCTCAAAGAAATGGACAAAAAGCAGCCAATGTTCACGAAGAACATTTACACAAAGGTTGATGAAGGTATTTTAAACCGAAAATTGAATTTTTCGCAGTATGAGGAGGGGTCTGAGAATTACCGTTTTAATTACTACCATACCGCTTTGGTGAATAAGGATACCGGATTTATGAAGGAGACTTTGGTGTATATCAATAAAAGCAACAATCTTCGACAAGATGAGCTAATAAAACTGTTAAAGGGGGAGCAATTGAGCGTGATATCTGCGGAAAGAACGGTGTCTACCACGGTTGGCAGGCTATTGATACGGAAGAGGACAAGTATGGCTACCCGATTCTCCGTTCGTACAACGAAAATTTCGGGTATGATCTGAGCGCTATTTTTTCAAAGTGCAAACTGATGGAAATGGGAGATGAGCGTTGGCGACTGGATGCTGAACAGAAGATGCGAAATGGTGAGTCAGTACTCGCGACTGCTGAGATCGATGGCAAAATTGTCCCCGTAATCATACGCCCGTTTGTGCGATTCAAGACACTACATTTTACGCACCTGAACGGCGTGGAGCTGACCAAGGATCAGCGCTTGCAGATCCTGGCTCCGGAGGACAAAAAACTGGATCAAACCCAGAATCAGGGTAAGGAGGAGAGTGAGTCAAAGAAAAATGATAAATCGAACGAAAAAGCCCAAGAGGTTAGTAGGTAGGTAAGTGAAGCAAGGGGGCCGTACTGGCCCTTTTGTTATTTCGTATAAAATCAAAGTGTGGTATGGATAGGGGGGCGGTTTTGATCAGTTTTTTTGAAAGGATTTTGCGCGATCCGCGGATTTCCGCAACACATATCAGTGTCTATTCGGTATTGTTCAGCTTGTGGCAGTCATCCGGGACAGATACTATTAGCATAACCAGTCACCAGGTGATGGCAATGGCAAAGATCAGTACAGGTAATACCTACCACCGGTGCATCCGTGACCTGGCTGCGTTTGGGTATATTATTTATGAGCCATCCTATAACCGGTTTGTAGGGAGTAAGGTGCGGTTGGTGGAAATTGAAAGCGAAGGGGCATGAAGAATAAAACTGGAAATGGTTCGGCTGCGACCAAATGTGTGCAAATGGAGCCGATTGAATCACGTAACGAAGAGGAGAAATTGTTGAATTTGCTTGCCCGTATCTTGGCGGAGTTTGTGCTAAGCGGGAATGGAAGATTCCCAGAAGAGTTGGAGAAAGTGAAGACGCAATATCGACACAAAGGTTCCTCATAATTCGTGCTTTACGGCTTTATCTGAAAAAAAAATGGTATATTTGAATGTCATTTTACATGATCGATCATGCCCATATCGTGGCTAAATCTTGAATCTTTCCCTAAACAATGTTTTCTCTTGCGCAGTAATGAAAACTTTTTTCAAAGTTTTTAAACATATTTATTATGAACAATTTGGCATTCGGTTACCTTCGTCTATCTGGGAAAGATCAGTCTAAGGAGTCTTTGGAATATCAGGAGCGTAACATCCGTTTTTATTGTCAGCGGTATCACTTAGATCTCGTAGGAATTTATACCGATAACGGGCAGTCTAGTGCAACATTTGATAGACCCAATTATAAGCAACTGGAGGGTTATTTAAAACAGCATAAAGGGAAGATCCGATATCTTATTGTTATGGATCATGACCGTTTCAGCAGAAGCTTAACTCAGGCACTTTTGAAGATTGAAGAATTGGAAGAAAAATTTGGTATCAAGGTTCTGTCTTGTAAAGAAGCATTGGATATTGATACAAAAGATCCAATGACTTTTGTGCAACGGGCCTTCGAATACTTGATGGCAAATCAAGAACTTTTACGTATACGAAAGAGAACGATGGACGGCACTAGGCAAGCGCATTTGTCAGGAAGATACGTAAACGCTGCACCCTATGGCTACAAAAAACTTGCTTCTGAACTTCTACCAGATAAAAAAGTGATGTTGTTTCCTGACGACGGAAAAGCTTTGCACGTCCAAATGATCTTCGAACTCTATCTTTCGGGGCACCCCCTACACTATGTCCACAAACTGGGTTTGATTTATATACCGAAAACGAAATTTGCTACGGAACAATATATTAAAGGAATTCATCAGCCTTTGGTAACTGAATTCGACTTTTGGACTGTACAGGAAGCATTGGGAAATATAAAGAAGCCAAAATGTCAACCTGCAGAACGCTTTCCGTTGAGAGGGGCGTTAAAATGTTGGTGTGGACAGCATATGACTGCGGGATTTTCCAAAGGAAAAACTAAGTATTATCTCTATTATCGGTGTATTCACCATACCGAAACTAATATACCAGGTGACGTTATACATGAAAAGTTTGAACAACTTTTAATGAATTTAAGTTTCTCCGAGACTCAGTTGACCAAAATAATGGAGCGCGTCGAGGCAATCGTCCAGCACTCTCGAGCGACGTCGGCAACGGTTTTGACCGCTCATAAGAAGTCTTTAGCGGAAATTAACAAGAAACTGGAAAAACTAGAGCGACGGTTAATGGACGACATAATTGATGACGAGAGCTATAAAAAGTGGCATAAAAAGTTTACGAAGGATAGAGCGGTAATAGAGGAAGAAATAAAAGCTGTCAGTGTGTCGCAATCTGAATTTCCGATGGAAACGTTAAAGTCAGCCGTTCCACTGATAAAAAACCTTCGTGATCTTTACAAATTGGCGGCACAAGCAGATCGCCAAACATTAATTTCTGCGGTGTTCAAAGGAAAATTGGTGTATAAAGATGGGGAGTTTAGAACACCCTGTATTAATCCCATTTTTGAAGAAAAAGCATTGTCAATCAACGGAAAAGGGCTCCTCGTTATTGAAGAGCCCTCTGGAATTTTTTCGGATTCCCACCGTGTACCCGGGACGGGGGTCGAACCCGTACTCGCCTTGCAGCGAACAGGATTTTAAGTCCGGCGTGTCTACCAATTCCACCACCCGGGTATCCTGTATTTGTAAATGTAATTAATCATTCACAAATATCTTTAAACAAAAATTCCAAACTGCTTTGCAACAGTTTGGAACCTCTGAAACTTGAGCGGAAGACCGGGCTCGAACCGGCCACCCCGACCTTGGCAAGGTCGTGCTCTACCAAATGAGCTACTTCCGCAGTGGTTATTTTTATAAGAACTTTTTTCGTTGGGATTGCAAAGATAGGAATAGTTTTTATTCTGCCAACTTTTTTCTCATTTTTCTGCGAATTCGTATTTGTACGCAATACGTCCAAGCAGCTCTAACCCTTTGCCATAGCAGTCTTCGCGCTGCGGTAACCCTTTCGCGTCGTAGGTGTATTTCCAGATGAGATAGTCCCCCGTTTCTACTGTCACCACCGTCATCGCCGCTACTTTTCCATCCGTTCCATACTCGAAAGAATAATCCGGCAACATTCGCTTACGCGATGGGTGATACCGCAATACATCCGTGAGCTTGCCATCGGCATCGTAGTTGTAGTAAAACCGTTGCTTCCCAGGTTCCTGCTCCTCCGTCACGTGGCCGAGGCTGTCGGTCTTGAACGCTACCACAACAGAATCTGCGCTTCCTTTAAACAGGAACATCCGGAGCAGCCTGCCGGTGCTGTCATATTGATAACGGTGCTTTTCCTGTAGCCGGTACTTGTCTTCCCGCCCGCGCACCCCGGATTCCACTTCCTGCAGCAACCCGTTTTCCGTGTACCGGTATTGCACGGTAGCGATGGTATGCTCGGTACTGTCGACCGTCCGGGTCAGCCGTCCGCTGGCGCTGAAGGTGCTCGTCAATACCGATCGCCCGCTGTTGCGGCTCTGCGTCACCGCTTTGAGCTGGCGGTAGGGCGCCTGCGTCGTGCGCACGCACACGAAATCATTGTCCGTTTCCTGGTTGGCGTCCAGCGAACGAACCACCTGCCCGGTCACTTTGTTGGCTTTGAACTGCGCCATGGTGGCGGCGGTTTGGCGGGTGCTGATGATGTCCTGGTAATAATGCTGCCCCCGGGCGGCGCCCAAGGCCAGGGTAAGGCATATGGTAGTAACGATGCGCATATCTCGATAATGGTGTTCGCAAATGTACAAACGTTCCGGGCTTTGCAAAACGTATGTGGTCCCAATAAATTCGAAATTAGTTATATTTATTCTGCATTAACCTCACTCATCGACATTGAAAACGCAACACCTCCGGCAGGAGAAGACCTGCCTCAACTGCGGGCACCCCTTGCCGGACGGGTTCTGCGGCCATGGCGGCCAGGAGAACGTGGAAACCGGGGAGTCCTTCGGGCACCTGGTCAACCATTTTTTCCAGGATATCACTTGCTACGATTCCAAATTCCTCACCACCCTCAAATTCCTGTTCTTTTACCCAGGCCTCCTGACCCGGGAATATATCGCCGGCAAAAGAATGTCGTACGTCAACCCCGTCCGGCTGTACGTGTTCACGTCGTTCGTATTTTTCCTCATGATGGGCATTTCGGCGCCGCAGCACGACCCGTACGACCGCCGGCAACAAGGCTCCTTCCCCCGGCTGATGGATTCCCTCGTTTTTCCTGCTGATCATTTTCGCGGTGATATAGCAGTAAGGCACATACGGCGCGGGGCGTTTCTTGCAATTCAATAACGGGGGAAAGCGCATTTTGGCTATCTTTACCCCGCCTTAACCTGTCTTCAGTCATATCGTGAAAACACAGCATCTCCGGCAGGATAAAACCTGTCTTAACTGCGGGCACGAAGTGCCGGAACGTTTCTGTACCCATTGCGGCCAGGAAAACGTGGATACCAAAGAGTCTTTCGGGCACCTGGTCAGCCATTTCTTTCAGGATATCACCCATTATGATTCCAAGCTGCTCCTGACGCTGAAATACCTCTTTTTCTACCCCGGACGGCTCACCAGGGAATACATCGCCGGCAAAAGGATGACTTTCGTGAATCCCATCCGGCTGTATGTATTTACTTCGTTCCTGTTCTTTTTGCTCGCCGCCATCACCGCCGGCAATCATCATGACCCATACGCACGCGAAAGCGAAACGGAAGTGGCCAAACAGAAGGCGACGTTCAGCGGTATGCGCAGCACCGCCGAAAAAATCCGGGAAAAACTGGCGGAAGGAAGGGTTGCCCCGGAAGATACCGCCAATGCCATCAGCGGCGCGAATGTGCTGGATCTTATCGCCGAGGACTCCCTCCAAAATTCGGCGCATGTATACGACTCCCTGCAGCAAACGCTTCCGGCCGAACAGCAGGACAGCTGGATACAACGCAAGGCGCTCATCCGGCTCCTGGAGATGCGGGATAAATACGGGGCGAATATGGGTTATGTGCTGGAGGAGAAATTCCTCCACAATTACCCCAAACTTTTCTTTCTCCTGTTGCCTTTCTTTGCCTTATTGCTGAAATGGTTCTATCGCAAGAGAAAGGACCTGGTATATGGCGATCATGCCATTTTCTCTATCCACACCCACACGCTGGTGTTCATGATCGGCATCCTCGCCATGCTGATCGGCTTGCCGTTCCATGGTTTTGCCTATTACGGCTGGCTGGCGCTGCTGGTATTCCTATACCTGGTGCTCTCGATCCGGAACACGTATCGCGTTTCTTTCGGGTCGGCGCTGGGAACTTCCCTGGGCGTGGTGCTGGGATATGCCATTGGCACGTTGATCGTATTGATATTGTTTACATTGCTTATTTTTGTTTTCACTTAATAAGCCAAAATCATACACCAATGACCCCCGAATTCATCATCGTAACGCCGCAGGCCCGGCCCTATATCGCGCACGTTCAACTGAACCGGCCCAAAGAGCTCAACGCGCTCAACCTCCAGCTCATGCAGGAGCTCCGCGATGCGCTCCAGCAACTGGATGCCGACGAAAACGTGCGCTGCATCGTGCTCAGCGGCAACGATAAGGCCTTCGCCGCGGGAGCCGATATTAAACAGATGGCGGGCCGCACGGCGGTGGATATGTACAATATCGACCAGTTCACGATCTGGGACGGGATTAAAAAAATCCGCAAGCCCATCATCGCCGCTGTGAGCGGCTTCGCCTTGGGCGGCGGTTGCGAACTGGCCATGCTCTGCGATATGATCGTAGCCAGCGAAACGGCGAAATTCGGCCAGCCCGAAATCAAAATCGGCGTGATGCCCGGCGCCGGCGGCACCCAGCGCCTCACCCGCGCAGTAGGCAAAGCCCTCGCCATGGAAATGGTGCTCACCGGCCGGTTCATCTCCGCCGGAGAAGCCCTCGCAGCAGGCTTAATTAACCGCATCGCACCCGTGGAGCTCTTCCTGGAAGATGCTTTCCGCCTCGCGGCCGATGTGGCCAGACAAAGCCCGCTGGCCGTGAAAGTGGCCAAGGAATCCGTGCTCCGCGCGTTCGACAGTACCCTGGAAGAAGGCCTGCACTTCGAAAGAAAGAATTTTTACCTCCTCTTCGCGTCGGAAGACCAGAAAGAGGGCATGAAGGCTTTCATGGAAAAAAGAGAGCCCGTGTTCACCGGCAAATAACCATATAAAAGCAAACGCGTATGCAAGTGCAACCTTTTGAAAAGTTACTGGAAAACAACAAGGAATGGGCCGCCAGAATGGTGGCGGAAGATAAAGACTTCTTCCACCGCCTGCAGGATCAGCAAGCCCCCAAATTCCTGTGGATCGGTTGCTCCGACAGCCGCGTTCCGGCCGACCGTATCACCAATACCCAACCCGGTGAGATCTTCGTTCACCGGAATATCGCCAACATGGTGGTGCATACCGACATGAACCTGCTTTCCGTACTCGAATACGCCGTGAAAGTCCTTGAAGTGGAACATATCCTCGTGGTAGGCCACTACGGCTGCGGCGGGGTGAGGGCAGCCATGGGAAACCAGAACCTCGGCATCATCAATCCCTGGCTGAAACACATAAAAGACGTATACCGTTTTCATAAAGACGAAATCGACGCGCTCGAAACTACCGATCAACAGGTGGACCGCCTCACCGAACTGAACGTGAAAGAGCAGGTGATGAACCTCGCAAAAACAATCACCGTCCAGGAAGCATGGCACAAACACAAACGGCCTTATCTGCACGGATGGGTATACGGCCTGAGCGATGGGCTCATCAACCCCGTGTTTGACATGGAGCCCGGCCAGCACATCGATCCGCTCTACGAATACAAACTGTAAAGCCGAGACATATGAAATACGGTATCATCCTGCTGGCTACCCTCGCGGTTGCCTGTCAAACCCGGCAGCAACCGGATACGGAATCGAGCCAGCCAGATTCTGTGGTCATGACCCCGACTGACACCATGATTACCATTACCGACACGGCCGTTGTGCCCGCACTCGTGGAATCATGGAAAACCTTTGAGCAATACAACGGGAAATATGCCGCGGATGTAAAACTCCTGCAAAAGCAGCCGCTCAAAGAGCGCCTGAAAGCCATGTTGGGAGCGGAGGAGAAAGATTTTGCCACCCGATACGGCACCACGCCCCCTATAGAAGTCGATAACGGCATCTTATTTAACGAAGGCTGCAAACCGCACAATTGCTCCGTGGAAGAAGCGGCCATCGCCATTGATATGAAGAAAGATGTGATCTACATCGGCATCGCACGGAACAAAGTGGTGAAATTGTATGGTGAAAACGGAGATTCCGCGTATCCGGACAAGCTCCTGCAATGGATGATGAAATTCGAATCCGCCCAATAGAAAAAGCCCGGTATCGCTACCGGGCTTTTTTATGTTCTGTCAGTGTGTGATCACTTGAATTTGGACTTCAGCGCCAGCAGTTTGGCCTGGAAGTCGTTCAGCGGCTCTTCCTTCGCGGGCCTGCGTTCCCGGCGTTGTCCGCCGCCACCGCCGCCGTTGCCGGATTGGGGGGCATTGTCTTTCATGGAAAGCGAGATGCGTTTGCGCGCAATGTCAATTTCCAGCACCGTTACCGTTACTTTCTGGTTGAGTTTCACGGCTTCGTTGGGGTTGCTGATGAACTTGTTGCTGAGGTGGGAGATGTGCACCAGGCCGTCCTGCTTCACGCCGATGTCGACGAACGCGCCGAAAGCGGTGATATTGGTCACCACGCCGGGGAGCGTCATGCCGGGTTTCACGTCTTCCATCGACTTGATGCCTTCCGCATATTCGAAGATGGCGATCTCGTCGCGCGGGTCGCGGCTGGGTTTGGCGAGTTCCTTGAGGATATCTTCCACGGTGAGCTGGCCGATTTCTTCGGTGATGAATTCCTTGATATTGATTTTTTTCCGGAGATCTTCCTTACCCATCAGTTCTTCCACGCTGCATTGTTGTTTGGCGGCGATTTCTTCCACCAGTTTGTAGCGTTCGGGGTGAACGGCGGAGTTATCCAGCGGGTTGTCGCCATTTTCGATCCGGAGGAAGCCGGCGCACTGTTCGAAAGCTTTGTCGCCGAGGCGGGATACCTTCTTCAGTTCCTGGCGGTTTTTGAAAGCACCGTTTTCCTTGCGGTATTTCACGATGTTTTCCGCCAGCGAGGGGCCGAGGCCGGAAATGTAGGCGAGCAGGTGCTTGGACGCGGTGTTAAGGTTCACGCCCACGTTGTTCACGCAGCTCACCACCACGCGGTCGAGGCTTTGTTTGAGGTGGCTTTGGTTCACGTCGTGCTGGTATTGCCCTACGCCGATGGCTTTGGGATCGATTTTCACCAGTTCGGCGAGGGGATCGATGAGCCTGCGGCCGATGGATACGGCGCCGCGCACGGTTACATCGTGGTCGGGGAACTCTTCACGCGCCACTTCGGAAGCGGAATATACGGAAGCGCCGCTTTCGTTGACCATGAAAACATTCACTTTCTTCCCGAAATCGATCTTTTTGATGAACTCTTCGGTTTCGCGGCCTGCGGTGCCGTTACCTACGGCGATGGCGGCCGCGTCGTATTTCGCCACCCAGGATTTGAGCAGGTGTTCGGCGTCCTGGGCTTTGTAGTTCTTTTCGAGGGGGAACATCACGTCGTTGGCCAGGAGGTTGCCCTGGTTGTCGAGCGCTACGGTTTTGCAGCCGGTGCGGTACCCCGGGTCCACGGCGATCACGGCTTTGGGGCCGAGGGGCGCGGCGAGAAGCAGCTGGCGGAGGTTCTCGGCGAACACTTCGATCGCCTCAGTATCGGCTTTTTCCTTGGCTACCGAGCGGGATTCGTTCTCGAGCGAGGGGCGGAGCAGGCGCTTGTACGCATCGTCGGCCGCTTTGGCTACCTGCTGGCTGGCAGGGCCGTTGCCGGTCACGAACTGCTTATGTACGATGCCTTTGGCTTCTTCCTCATCCGGCGCGATGTTGCCGAAAAGGATGCCCTCGGCCTCTGCGCGGAGGATGGCCAGCACGCGGTGGGAGGGGATGGAAGTCAGATCTTCGTTGAAATCGAAGTAATCCTTGTATTTCACGCCGTCGGTTTCCTTGCCTTCAATCACTTTCGAGCTGAACTTGGCGGTATGGGTGAAGAGCTTGCGGAGTTTGTCGCGCAGCTCTGCGTTTTCGTTGATTCGTTCCGCGATGATGTCGCGCGCGCCTTTGAGGGCTTCATCGGTGCTGGCTACCTGTTCGTTGAGGAACGCCTTGGCGGCTTCATCGATATCGCCGTCCTGCTGCAGGAGGAGCATTTCGGCGAGGGGCTCCAGGCCTTTCTCGATGGCCTGCGTGGCGCGGGTCTTGCGTTTGGGTTTATAAGGAAGATAGATGTCTTCCAATTCGGCGAGCACCCAGGTGGCATTGATCTTTTCCTCCAGCTCGGGGGTGAGTTTTCCCTGTTCGCCGATGGTTTTGATAATGGTGGCCCTGCGGTCGTCCACTTCCTGGTAGCGTTTGCCCAGGTCCTCTATCTTTCCGATCTGCACCTCGTCCAGGCTGCCCGTCTGTTCTTTCCGGTATCGGCTGATGAAGGGGACGGTGGAGCCTTCAGACAAAAGGCGCATGGTATTCTCAGCCTGCCCCATCGAAATGTTCAGTTCGGCAGAAATGAGCGCCACGTGTTTCGGATTCATATCAATACGTTTTGTGATTTTTCTAAGGCCGCAAATCTAACCAAATTGGCTGTTCAACCAAGAAAAAGAAATTAACACCACCACCCGCCTTCCACCCCCGAATCCCGATTTTCCATTATTTTTCCGTTTCTTAGCAGCGGAACATTCACATTTATTGTTATGCAGCCGGACCAAGCTTTTAACAGATTATTGCAGATAATGGACGACCTGCGGGAAAAATGCCCCTGGGACAGGAAGCAAACCATGCTGTCGCTGCGGCAGCTTTCCATCGAGGAACTGTACGAACTGGCCGACGCCATTACCGACGAAGATTATAAAGGGATAAAGGAAGAACTGGGCGATCTGCTCCTTCATATCGTGTTTTACGCCAAGATCGGCTCCGAAAAGCAGCAATTCAACATTACCGACGTCATCAACGGGGTTTGCGACAAGCTCATCGCCCGGCATCCGCATATTTACGGCGACGTGAAAGTGGAAAATGAAGACGAGGTGAAGCAGAACTGGGAAAAACTGAAGATGCGGGAAGGAAAGGAATCCGTGCTGAGCGGCGTGCCCAAATCGCTGCCGGCGCTGGTAAAGGCGATGCGGCTGCAGGACAAGGCCCGCCAGGTGGGCTTCGAATGGGAAAATAAAGAACAGGTGTGGGCAAAGGTGGAAGAAGAAACGGCGGAATTGCAGGAAGCGATTGCCTTGCAAAACCCCGACCAGGTGGAAGCTGAGTTCGGCGACCTGATGTTCGCCCTCGTGAATTACAGCCGCTTTTTGGGAATTGATGCCGAAAACGCCCTGGAGCGCACGAACAAGAAATTCATCGCGCGCTTCCGCAAAATGGAAGAAATGGCCGCCGGCCAGGGCCGCAGGCTCACCGATATGAACCTTACGGAAATGGACGGCCTCTGGAATAAAATTAAGGAAGGCGAATAACAGACATGCTGGATATCAAGGAAATACGGCTATTCTTCCTCCGGAACGGCTACCTGCTCATCATAGCGGCCTGGCTGTTCACGTTCGCGTTCCTTTTCAATAACTACTGGAGTTACTATTCCTCTCCCCACGGCGTCCAGCGCAGCCTGGAAAACGATATCCACAGCCGGCAGGAGGATTTCCGGGAGCTGACGGCCGACACCGCCGTGGTTAACAGCCTCTTCCGCGGCGATTACAGCCGCGAAACCCTGGAAGAAACCTACAGCGAAAGCTACCATGTTTTCGCCTACGATTCCTCCGACGCCGGTACCCGGCTGCGGTTCTGGAGCACCAACACCGTGGAGCCCCCGGCCCCCAATACCTCCACGCCCCCGACGACTTTCCGGAAAATGGCCAACGGATGGTATGTGGTGCTCACCCACCGGCCGGCGCCCGACAGGTGGCTGATAGGACTGCTCCCCGTTAAGGAGGAATTCGCCATCAACAACGATTACCTCGGGTCGTCCTTCTACGGCCGCCCCGCCATCGGCCCGGAATATACCATCCAGTCCAAACCCCCGGGACTGCCCGTGGTGGATGCGGATAAAGGCATTCTTTTTACCTCCATTACGACCCCGCCAAATCAGACGCCGCGCCCAGCCTGGCGAGCGTGCTGCTGCTGACGCTGGGCGTGATCTGCGTGTTCATCTTCATCAATCTCTTCGCCTCGCTCATGGCGCGGAAACTCACGCCGATCCGGGGATTCCTTTTCCTGTTCGTGGTGGTGCTCACCTTCCGGGTGCTCACCTACCTATACCCGTTCCCCATCGACCTGGGAACGCTCAACCTCTTCCAGCCTACGATCTACGCGAAAGATGATGTCTTCAAGTCACTGGGGGATTTATCCCTCAACGTAATGCTCACTTTCTGGCTGATTTTGTTCTTCCGCCAGCATGTGCGCACCATCCATCCGCCCGTATTGCGGAAAAAATGGCAGGGCTGGCTCATTATCGGGGCCGCGGGGCTGGGCATGTTCATCGCCGGGCAATTCCTGCTCGACCTCGTGCGAAGCCTCGTGATCGACTCCAAGATCTCCTACGACGTCACCAACTTCTTTTCCCTCAACGAATACAGCGTGATCGGCAGCATGAGCCTCGGGTTCATCGCCATCAGCTTCCTGTTCTTTTCCCAGATCGTCAATTACCTGCTCAACCAGCTCACGGATTTTCAATACAAAACCAAATACATCTCCCTGGCGCTGGTGGGCCTGGTGTGGCTCGCGTTCCGTTACAACCTGCCCGATTTCAGCGCCTCGGTGGTGCTGATGCTGTGGCTGCTGGCGTACGTGGCGATCCTCGACTGGCTGGAAACCCGCTTCAGCGGCAATTCCGCCTCCCTGCCGTTTATTATGTGGATGCTGATGATGACGGTCACCACATCCGCCGTGCTCGTGTATTACAACAACCAGAAAGAACTGAGCACGCGCATGCGGGTAGCCGAAAACCTGTCTAAACAGCGCGATCCCTACATGGAAACGCTGCTCAACGACGTGGGCGACCGCCTCATCCAGGACCCCGAGGCGCAGGCCTTCTTCCGGCATCCCACACGTGAAGGGCGCCGCCGGCTGGATGCCATGTTGCGGGAGAAGTATTTCGCCCGCTACCTCAACCGCTTCAACGTACTGTTTTATACCTACGACACTGAAGGCGAAATCCTGTACAACAACGACGGCGTACCATTCAACGATCTCCAAAACCGCATCATGGGCAACACGCTCTCGCATGTGCTGGGCGATGACCTGTACTATGACGAGCGCAGCTTCCGCGACTATAGCTATATCGGGAAAAAGGAGTTCCCCGGAGCGGAAGGAGCGCCCATCGGGTACCTGTTTTTTGAAGTTCGCTCCGAACCCGAAATCGCGCAGGCCGACCGGCTCTATCCCGAATTGCTCATCGACGGCAACCGCCTTGACGGGCAGGAGAATACGGCGCAGTATTCCTGGGCCGTGTACGACAAGAACATCCTGGTGACCAACCACGGCAACTATGCCTTCAAAACCCGGCTGGGCGCGGCGGAAGTGCCGATGGCCGATGTGGTGTATGAAGACGAGGCCGACCATTCCCTGCTGTTTTACAAAGCATCGAAAGATAAACTGGTGATGGTGGTGAAGAAGACGCGGAATTTCCTGGAATTCATCACCCTGTTCGCCTACATGTTCTGCCTTTTCCTGCTGATTATCGCGATATACAGCCTGGTAGACCTCCTGGTGAGGGCGCGCCTCCAGATGTCGAATATGCGGACGATCCTCAAGGTCAGCATCCGGACGAAAGTGCAGACCACGATCATCTTCGCCGTGGCGTTTTCTTTCCTCGCATTGGGCCTCGCCACCATCCTGTTTTTCATCAACCGGTACCGCGCGCAGAATGCGCAGAAGCTCAGCGAAACGGTGCAGAGTATCGGGAAGGATATGGAGGAAGTGTTTTACAACCACCGGCAGTTCGACGATCTGGATATGATCTACGACTCCATCTTTTCCACCCGGCTTGCCACATCCGTCGCAGATATCGCGCGGGAGCACAATGTAGACATCAATATTTACGATACCCAAGGGCGGCTCCAGCTCAGTACGCAGCCGTTGATGATAGAAAAAGGGTTATTGTCGCCGGGCATGAATCCCATGGCGCTTTACCAGCTGTCGCAGCGCAGCCGCATCCAGTTTATCCAGGAAGAGAAGATCGGGCGGATGGGGTATATCAGCAGCTATGTGCCCATGCGGAGCCAGGGCGAGGTGTTTGCCTTCCTCAATGTACCTTACTTCGCAACGGAAAATGAATTGCGGCAGCAGATTTCCACGTTCCTCGTGGCGCTGATTACGATTAATGCGTTTATTTTCCTGATGGCGGGGATTCTGGTGTTGTTGATTTCCAATACCATCACCAAATCCTTCTCCCTCATCACCGAGAAGCTCCGCAGCGTGAACCTCGGCCAGCACAACGAGGCCATCACCTGGGACACCGACGATGAAATCGGGTTGCTGGTAAACGAATACAACAAGATGGTGCAGAAGCTGGAGGTGAGCGCCGCCATGCTGGCCAAAAGCGAGCGGGAAGGCGCCTGGCGCGAGATGGCGCGGCAGGTGGCCCATGAGATCAAGAACCCGCTGACGCCCATGAAACTCAGCATCCAGTATTTGCAGCGCGCCATCGCCAACGATTCGCCGGACGTGAAAGCCTTGTCCAAAAACGTGGCCAATACGCTGGTGGAGCAGATCGAGCATTTGTCCAACATCGCGTCCGACTTCGCGGCGTTTGCCCATATCACAAAAGTCAACAACGAAGTGTTTTCCCTCAGCGAAATGCTGCAATCGCTTACCGCGCTGTATATGAGCAGTCCTGAGTGCCATATTTACTTCGGCCGGCAAGACAAGCCTTACCTCATCGATGCGGACAAGACGCAGATTAACCGTGTGTTCACGAACCTGTTGCAGAACGCCATCCAGGCGATCCCGGAAGGGCAGGAGGGGCATGTGGCGATCAGCATGAAGGAAGAAGGACCGCATTGGGTGGTGGTGGAGGTGATCGACAACGGTACGGGCATTCCGCCGGAAGCGCAGGAAAAGATCTTCGTGCCGAACTTCACGACCAAGTCTTCCGGTACGGGGCTGGGCCTGGCCATGAGCCGGAACATCGTGGAGCAGGCTGGCGGCGAGATCTGGTTCAGGACATCCCCGGGCATGGGCACCACATTTTTCGTAAGGCTGCCATTAGTGGCGGATCAGCAGGATTACAACGCTTAGCGGCGCCTTGTGCAGGCATAAAAAAGGGCGCCGTTACCGGAGCCCTTTCGAATGAATTAAGGTGTGTCTGTTGCAGGTATAACTTATGCTTCCGGTGTAACCACGAAGCTTTCGCGGATTTTTTCGAGGAGTTTGGTCTGGATCATCTGTTCGGCCAGCACGATCATGTTGCAGAAAGCGCGTTCGCCGGAGATGCCGTGACCGATGATAACGGGTTCAGCAACGCCCAGTACGGGAGTGCCGCCATATTGCTCGAAGTCGAACCGGTCGAGGTATTCGTCCTTGATATTGCGCCTTACGGCGATATCATGGAAGGATTCGGCGAGTTTGAGGACCACGTTGCCGGTGAAACCTTCGCAAACGATGACGTCTGCGGTGTTTTTGAACACGTCGCGGCCTTCTACGTTACCAACGAAATTAACGAGGGGATTTTCTTTGAGGAGGGGATAGGTGGCCTGCGCGAGGAGGTTTCCTTTTCCTTCTTCTTCTCCGAGGTTCAGCAGGCCGATTTTCGGATTTTCGACTCCCTGGATGTATTTGGCATATAAAGAGCCGAGGATGGCGAACTGAACGAGGTTCTCAGGTTTGCAGTCGGCGTTGATGCCCACGTCCAGCAGGAGGCCGGTGGAGCCGTCTTCCCGGGGGAGGATGGTGGAAATGGTAGGCCGCTGGATGCCTTCGATGACTTTAATGGAGTAAATGGCGCCTACCATCATGGCCCCGGTGTTACCGGCGCTGATGAAAGCGTCAATCTTTTTGTTTTGTAGGAGATGGAAGCCGATGGAGATGGAAGAATGCGGCTTTTCCTTTAAAGCTTTGGTAGGATGTTCATTCATCCCGATTACCTGGGATGAATGAACAACGGTATATCTTGACTGGTCTAACGCTGCTTCTGTGAGGAGGGGTGTTAAGGCCTGCTCATCACCAATCAACATCAGATGGGCATCAGATGCTTTGCTTAAAAATAATTTAACTCCTTTTACTGCTTCTGCGGGGGCATAATCGCCGCCCATCATATCAAGCCCGATTCTCATGAACTGTGTTTTGTCTTGTGTGCTCGGGGGTAAAATTAGTAAAAATTATTATTTAGCAGCAGCTTGTTTTTCCAAAACAACTTTTCCTTTGTAGAACAGTTTGTTCTCTACCCAATGAGCACGGTGTCTCAGGTGCACTTCGCCGGTAGCGCTGTCGGTGCTTAAAGTTTCAGCAAACGCTTTGTAATGTGTTCTTCTCTTTGCTGATCTTTGTTGCGAGTGTCTGCGTTTAGGATTCGGCATCTTATTTAATTTTTAAAATTGAATACGTTTTTAATTATCCCTGAACTTTTCCAACCCTTTCCAGATCGGATTGGCCTGTTGTTCGTCCTGTTGTTTCATTTTTTCCAACATCTCCAGCACTTTCGGATCGCATCCGCTTTTCCCGCTGGCGTCGTCCGGATGGATGCGCTGCATGGGAATGGCCAGGTTGATGAACTCGTAAATGAAGTCGGCCACGTTCAGGTGGCTTTCCGTCCGGCTGATATAAGTCACGTCCGGATCTTCATCGGCACTCATTTCCTCCGGGTTGTCCACCAGTTTGATCACCTGGTTGAAATCGTCCCAGAGTTGCATCTCGAATGGCTGACCGCAACGATCGCAGGTAACTGTCAGTCTTCCCCCCACCTCGAACTTCAACAGGAAAAATCCCGCTTTCTTATCTAAAGTAAGATTGACTGTGGCGTGACAGTCGGAAAAATCCGGCTCGGCACCCAGCTTCTCGAAAAAGTTGCCGTCGATCTGATATTGGAATGTATGCACCCCGGGCGTCAGACCTACAAAAGCTATGTCAAATTCGCGGAGTTGCTTCATATCAAAATCCTCCCTTTTAGAGGGATGCAAAGGTAAACAAATATTTCCAAAAGCAAAAATTTCCTACTTTTGTTGATTCTCAGGCTAATATTATATAACAAAATATATAAAAATGTCAGATATTTACAGCTAGTAAGTTGCGCCATTTTTGCTAACTTCATATCGCGCTCTGCATCACCATTTTTTGCACATGCCTCATGAAATCCTCCAGTTCCCCCTATTCCCCCGAAGATATGTCAGATAAAGACAGAATAGGCCGGACACACCCGATGAACTCACTTACTGTACCCCCGAACGCCGGGGGAGCACCCCCGTTTTCGCACTTTCCATCGCCGTTTTCCTCCGCAACACCAACGCCGGCGTCCTCGTCACCGACGAAAAACACCGCTTTGTATGGGGGAACGACGTTTTCATGGAATTCTTCCACGCCGGGACGTACAAAGGTAACCAACTTGACCTTACCTACCGGGCCATGACCGCCCATTTTGCCGCCGAAGTGTATGATTCCGGAGCTTTTGAGTTGAAAATGAAAGAGTTAAGGCGGAAAAGAAAGCCTTTCTTCGGCTGGGAGATCCCCTTCCGCAACGGCCGCATCTTCGAAATCAGCTATATGCCCGTGTACGATGGCCCCCGGTTCGCCGGATCCATCTGGCAGATCGTAGACGTTACCCGCCACCGGCAGGCCGCCGAAGAACTCCGCCGCGTCGATGAGAAATACCGCGTCATACTCGACAACCTCAACGCCGCCCTCTGCGAAACCGACCTGGAAGGCAACATCGTCAAAGTTTACGACAGCTTCTGCCGCCTTTCCGGATACACAGAGGAAGAGCTCATCGGCAATAACATCACCGACATCTTTGTGCCCGAAGAAAACCGCGACTACGCCCGCAACCTCCGCCGGTACCGCGTGGAAAAGAAAGTGGCCTTATTATATGATATGGAGATCGTCCTGAAAGATGGCACCCGCAAATGGGTGATCGCCAGCTCGGGCAATATCTACGACCGCGACGGCAAGGCTATCGGCGGTGTGGGCATCCATATGGACATCACCCCCAAAAACACCTCCAGCGCGAGCTCGAAGTAGCCAAACAGGCCGCCGAAGAAGCCCAGCGCACGCAAAAAGAGTTCCTCGCCAACATGAGCCACGAAATCCGGACGCCCCTCAACGCGATCATCGGCATGGCCCACCTGCTCGAAGAAACCGCCCTCAACGACGAACAGAAAGAATACATCAAAATACTCAAACACTCCTCCGGCATCCTTCACGGGCTCATCACCGATATCCTCGATATCTCCAAAATCGAAGCCGGCAAACAGGAAGTGCATCCCCGCGAGTTCGACCTCCGCGAACTGGTCCAGAGCATGAAGCACACCTTCCAGATGAAGCTTGGCCAGCGGCCGATCCAGGTGACGGTGGAACTGGACAAACGTATCGATTCGCTCCTCATCGGAGACGATATGATTTTGAACCAGATCCTCATGAATTTATTAGGTAATGCGGAAAAATTCACCAAGGAGGGCGAAATTGCCATCAAAGTGAGCCTCGATGAGCTCCAGGCCAACGCGCTCTGGCTCCGCTTCCAGGTTTGTGACACCGGCATCGGCATCCAGGCCGACAAACTGGAGCTGATTTTCCAGAACTACAAACAGGCGGAGAAAGACATCCGCGAGCGCTACGGCGGTACGGGCCTCGGCCTGGCCATCGCCAAACAGCTGGTGGAATTGCAGGGCGGGCGTATTTCCGTGGAGAAAGGAGGGGAGTATAACACCTGCTTCACCTTCACGCTGCCGTTCATCGACACCCGGCGGTCCGCAGTGCGGCAAGGCGGGCAGGATGTGGAAAACAAATACGCCCGGATCGATTTCGGGCAGGCCAGGGTGCTGGTTGTGGAAGATAACCCCATGAACCTCAAGTACATCCTCAGCCTCCTCGAAAAATACAGGATCAACTACCAACTGGCCACCAATGGCCCGGATGCCCTGTATTTCCTGGAATCCAAGCAGTTCGACCTCGTGCTGATGGACATCCGGATCCCGGGAATGGACGGCTTCGAGCTGGCCCGCAAGATCCGGGAAGACGAATCGCGGCCCAACGTGGCCACCCCCGTGATCGCCACCACCGCCACCGCCATGCCGAGCACCCTCGCCATGGCCCGCAGCATCGGCATTACTGAGATACTGACGAAACCTTATACTCCCGACCAGCTGTTGCAGGTACTTAACAAATACCTCAACGAAGACGAAACCGAAATCATTATGGAAGTGCAAAATATTAGCGGCTACGAATTCCATCCTGACCTGGATGTCAAATACCTTAACACGCTGTACGAAAGCAATATCGGGTACGCCATCGACCTGTTCGACATTTACGTGCTTACCATCCGCGACGAGCTGATGAAGATCCGGAAAGTGGCGGATGCGGGCGATTGGGAAACCCTCCGGTTCCAGGTCCATAAGATCAAGCCCAACTTCTCGATGGTAGGGCTCACCTGGATCACCACCAAACTGGAGACGATGGAAAACCTCCTGCGCCACAACGAAAACCTCGATACCATCCCCGCCCTCCTCGGCGAAATCGTGGAAGAAGTCAACGGTTTCTTTCCCATCATCGAAAATGAATTGCGGAAAATGCAGGCCTTCATGGCCGGCGGCGGCCAGATTTAGTTGAACTGCTCCAGCGCCTCTTTCACGTCGGAATAGTAACTGCCTCCGAAGAGATTGAGGTGCACCAGCAGGGGATACAACTGGCAAAGCGGGAGCCTTTCCTGCCATCCCTGCTCCAGCGGGTGGATGGCCTGGTAGGTGTAGTAAAACCGCGTGTCGAACCCGCCGAACAGGCGTGTCATCGCCATGTCCATCTCGCGGTGGCCGAAATACACGGCCGGGTCGAAGATGCAGGCGCGGCCGTTTTGCGCCACGAGGAAATTACCGCTCCACAGATCGCCGTGCAATAGTGCCGGCGGCTCTTCGGGGAACAACTCCGGGAGTTTGCGGCAGATCTTTTCGAGGCGCTGCATCAGTTGGCTGTCGAGCCGGTGATTGTCGAACGCCATTTTTGCCAGCGGGAGCAGGCGGTTCATGGCATAGAAAACAGCCCAGCTGGAATAAGGCGTGTTGTATTGTTTGATGGAACCGATGTAATTGGAAGTGTTCAGCCCGAACCAGGGGCGCGTTTGCTGGTGCATCCTCGCCATCGAAGCGGCGAAGTTCTCCCAGAAATCCGGCGAAGCGGCGCCTTTTTCCACGTATTCCGTTATCAGGAAAGCCCGGTTGCCGGCCACGCCGCTGCAGATGGGGCGGGGCACCGCAATCACTTCCGGAAGGCGCAGCTCTTCCAGCCCGCACATTTCCCGCGCAAACATCTCCGGGTGCTTCGCGGCATCGTTCATCTTGAGAAAGAAACGGCCCTGCGTAGTGTCTATGCGAAAAGTTTCGTTGATATCTCCCCCGTGTATCCGCTCTGCGTGAATTATCTGTAATTTCACGGAGAGTTGAAGATGGACGGTGAGGGATTTTTCAAGTTCCTGTTGAATGGTGAAGTCTAACATGTTCCTTTCGCTTACACTTAAAAATGGAAAAAGAATACCGGTTCGGAAAACCTTTGATATCAATAGCGCTCGGGCTGGCGGGCATCTTCCTGCTGACCTGGGCGGTCGCGGTGGACGGATGGCTGGCAGGGATCTACTTTCATAGGTGGTACGATTTCATCAGTACGCTGTTCAGAAAGTTGTTCGGTCGATTCACGGGCAGCATAGGCGATGTAATTTACTGCGTTTGGGTTATAATAGGGATTATTTTTTTATTAAAATCAATCTGGCGGCTCTTCACGGCGCAATGGAAAGCACTGGGATATGCGCTCCTGAAGGCCGCATCCTCCCTTTGCTGGCTGTATTTTTTCTTCCTCCTCTTCTGGGGCGCTCATTATCAACGCAGTTCGATGGTAAAGGAACTTGGGTTCGACGTACAGCCGTACACGAAAGCCGATCTCTACCTCCTGGCCGATACGCTCGTAAAACTCACCAACCGCGATAAATCCGCGCTGGAAGCCCTGCCTGCCGTTCCAGATACGCTGCCCCGCCGTGTATTCGCCGATGCGGCGAAAGCATATGGCCAACTGGCGCGGTTGCAACCTTCCCTGCGCTATTCCATCCCTTCCGTCAAAAAATCCATGTTCGGGAGATATCTCAACTACCTGGGCGTTACCGGTTACCTCAACCCCTTTACCAACGAAGCCCAGGTAAACACGACGGTCCCGGCCTTCCAGGTGCCGTTCGTCACCTGCCACGAGATTGCCCACCAGATCGGGTTTGCGCCGGAGGAGGACGCTAATTTTATTGGTTACCTCGCCGCCAGCCGGTATCCCGATCCCAGGTTCCAATATGCCGCCAACTTCGAAATGCTCTTGTATACGGTGAGGCGCCTGGCCAGGAGAGACCCTCCGCTCGCGCGCCTCGTCTGGAACAAAACACACCCCGGCATCCGCGCGGATGCAAAGCGGCTCATCGACTTCTACCGGCAATTCGAAGGCCCGGTAGACGAATTCTCCGCCGTTTTCTACGATTCCTACCTGAAAGCCAACAACCAGCAACACGGCATCCGTAGTTACAGCGAAGTGGTGGGCTGGTTGATGGATTACTACCGCATAAAAGGTTAGCATCCGCGAAATAAAAAAATGCGCCCCGGAGAGGGCGCATTTTTTATGCTGGGAAAAAATGTCTCAGTTCATCATCAATACGTTCACGCTGCGCTGCAGGATGTTGAAGGCGATCTCGGCCATGAGGTTTTCACGGTCGAGCGTCGGGTTTACTTCGGTGATTTCGAAGCAGCAGATTTTACGGTGCTGCATGAATTTGGAGATGAGGTCTTCCGCTTCGCGCTCGCGCAGCCCGTTGCTTACCGGCGTGCCGGTGCCACGGGAGATGGATGCGTCGAGGCTGTCGACGTCGAAAGAGACGTAAATGTACTCGCAATCGTGCAGGTAACGGAACACACTCCTGGCCACGGCTTCCGCGCCTTTGCGGCGGACTTCGTTGGTGGTGATCACTTTCATGCCGTATTTGCGGATGAGGTGTTCTTCCTCTTTTTCGTAGTCGCGCAGCGAAATGAAGACGATATCTTCCGGCAGTACTTTGGGAGCGATCTTGCCGAGGTTTTTGAGCTGTCCCCAGAGTTTGACGGTGTTATCGTCGAGCTCGTGGACTTTGTTCTCGATATTGTCTTCCGCGATGGAAGCGGCGAGGGGCATGCCATGCATGTTGCCGGAGGGCGTGGTGTAGGGGGTGTGGAGATCGGCGTGTGCGTCGATCCAGATCACGCCCAGTTTGGCTTTGGGCCGTGCCAGCTTGAGGCCTGCGATGGTGGCGCCGGCGGTGCTGTGGTCACCGGAAAGCACCACAGGGAACCAGTTTTGTTTGATCGTGTCGCAAACGGATTTGCTGACGCGTTCATACATGTTGATGGTGCCTTTGATGCGTTTGGCGTAGGGAGATTCGATGGGTTCGAAAAGCAATTTGTTTTCCGTCTCGATTTCTTCCGTGGGGAAGTGGACGAAGAAATTGCTCATGAAATCAAGCGCGGCAATCTTGATCGCGTCTACTCCCAGGCTGGCGCCGCGTGTGCCTGCGCCAATTTCGGATTTGACTTCAATGATCTTGATATTTTTCATACAATGTTTTGGTGTGGGCCGCTGAAGCGGGATCTTAGCCGAGGATGCTCCGGCCGATCACGATGCGCTGGACTTCAGACGTGCCTTCATAGATCTGCGTTATTTTAGCGTCGCGCATGAGGCGCTCTACGTGGTATTCTTTGACATAACCGTATCCGCCATGAACCTGAACGGCTTCGGTGGCTACCCACATGGCGGTTTCAGAAGCGAATACCTTGGCCATGGAGCCGCTGAGGGTATAATCGATGTGGTTGTCCTTTTCCCAGGCGGCCCGCAGGCAGAGGAGGCGCGCGGCTTCGATCTTGGTGGCCATGTCCGCCAGTTTGAACTGGATGGCCTGGTGCTGGGAAATCTCTTTGCCGAAGGCTTTCCTTTCCTTGCTGTATTTCAACGCCAGTTCATACGCGCCGCTGGCGATCCCCAGCGCCTGGGAGGCAATACCGATACGGCCGCCGCCCAACGTCTTCATCGCGAATTTAAACCCGAACCCGTCTTCCCCGATCCGGTTTTCTTTCGGCACCTTCACATCCTGGAACATCACGCTGTGCGTATCGCTCCCGCGGATGCCGAGCTTGTTTTCCTTCGCGCCGAGCGTGATGCCCGGGGAATCCTTTTCTATTATGAGGCAATTGATGCCCTTGCTGCCCAGTTCGGGATGCGTTTGCACCATCACCAGGTACACGCTCGCCGAATTGGCGTTGGTAATCCAGTTTTTGGTGCCGTTCACCAGGTAGTGGTCGCCCTTGTCTTCCCCGATGGTCCGCTGCGAAGTAGCGTCTGATCCCGCTTCCGGCTCGCTCAGCAAAAATGCGCCGATGATCTCGCCTTTGGCCAGGGGAACGAGGTATTTCCTCTTCTGTTCTTCGTTGCCGTACGTTTCCAGTCCCCAGCAAACCAGGGAATTATTCACGCTCATCACCACGGAGGCGCTCGCGTCTATTTTTGAAATCTCTTCCATCGCCAGCACGTACGAAATCGTGTCCAGCCCGGCGCCTCCGTACTCGGGGCTTACCATCATGCCGAGAAAGCCCAGCTCCCCCAGTTTCTTTACCTGCTCCGCCGGAAATTTTTGCTGCTCGTCGCGTTCTATCACGCCGGGCAATAATTCATTCACCGCAAAATCCCTCGCCGCTTTCTGTATCATCAGATGTTCTTCCGTTAACTGAAAATGCATGTTCTATTGAATTTTAAAGAAGATTGTTGGTGCTTACAAACCTATCTTAAAATAGGCACCTAAAAAAATCAGCGCGGCAGAATTAAAAACTCACCCGTTTTTCTCCCGTATTGTTGAATATTTTAATAATAACTCCCCCCGTTTATTGGACGAATTCCTGTTGCCAACTGTCCGTAAGTCAGAAAAGTCTATTATTTTTGTAGGATGATGGCAGTGAATTTACCCAACTACCACCATGTGCTCGGGCAGATCCAACCCTTCCGCGCACAGCTGGTAGCCGTATCAAAAACCAAACCTGCCGAATCTATCCGGGCCCTCTACGATGCCGGCCAGCGGATATTCGGCGAAAATTACGTGCAGGAAATGGTGGAAAAGGAAGGCTTGCTTCCGAAAGACATCCAATGGCATTTCATCGGCCACCTCCAAAGCAACAAAGTCAAATACATCGCTCCCTTCGTGAGCATGATCCACGGTATCGACAGCTTCAAACTTCTCCAGGAAGTCAATAAGCAAGCCGCCAAAAACGGCCGTATTATCGATTGCCTCCTGCAGGTGCACATCGCCACCGAGGAAACGAAGTTCGGCTTCAGCGAAGCGGAGCTGGAAGGCGTGCTGGAGCAATCCGTGACCCTGCCGAACGTCCGCATCGCGGGCCTGATGGGCATGGCCAGCAATACCGACGACCTTGCGCAGGTACGCGGCGAGTTCCGCCGGTTGAAAGAGATGCAGGCGGCCGCCAAAGCAAAATATTTTCCCGTAACGGATGAATTCCGCCAACTCTCCATGGGCATGAGCGGCGATTATACGATAGCCCTGGAAGAAGGCAGCACGCTCGTCCGCATCGGCAGCCTGCTGTTCGGCGCCAGGAATTACGCACAAAAACAATAGCATGAAAAAACTCTTACTGATAGCCGCCGTGGCCTTCAGCGCCTGCACGCCCACGCGCCAGGCCGGGCTCACGAAAGGCCCCTGGCAGGCCCAGCTCACGCGGGCCGACGGCGGACAGATCGTCTTCAACTTCGAAGTGGCGGACAGCGCCGGTTCGCAGGTGATTTACGTAACCAACGCAGGCGAACGCATGCGCGTCGACGAAGTGCGGATGCAGGAAGACTCCGTCTTCATCCGCATGCCTTTTTTGACTCCGAATTCAAAGCGGAAGTGTATTTCAACGGCAGCCTGCAAGGGAAGTGGATACGGCACCTCGCCGACAAAGACGTGGATATCGACTTCTACGCGCAACCCGGGAAATCGGAGCGCTTCGCCGTAACGAAACCCGCTACCCGCAGTATTACAGGCCGTTGGCCCACCTGGTTTTACGATGGCCCGGGTTCCGACAGTACCTACGCTATCGGGGAGTTCGTGCAAACGGGCAGCCAGGTAACGGGTACCTTCCTCACCACTTCCGGCGATTACCGTTACCTGCAGGGCGTGGTGGACGGGGATTCCCTCAAGCTTTCGACTTTCGACGGGTCGCATGCCTACCTGTTTACCGCGCTGGTTGAAAATGATTCCACCATCAGCGGCGGGCAGTTCCTGGCGGGGATTACCGCCCGGCAACAGTTTTCGGCGCGGAAAGATAGCAGCGCGCGCCTGCAGGACGCCACCACGCTGAACACGGTGAAAGAACCCGGCGCCACGCTCGATTTCAAATTCCCGGACCTGAACGGGCAAACGGTTTCCATCAAAGACGAGCGGTTTAAGAATAAAGCGGTGATCGTGCAGGTATCGGGCTCCTGGTGCCCGAACTGCATGGACGAAACGGCGTACCTGAGCGAGTGGTATAAGGAGAATAAGGACCGCGGGGTGGAGATCGTGATGCTGGCATATGAACGCACAACGGATTTTGAAAAGTCGAAGAAAGCCGCGGAAGGGTTCGCAAAGAAGTTTGACGTGACGTACCCGGTGTTGATTACGGGGGTAACGCCCGCCGATCCGCAGAAAACGGAGAAGACGTTGCCGCAGCTGACGGGACTGAAGGGCTTCCCGACGACCATTTATCTTGACCGGAGCGGCAAGGTGGTGGAGGTGCATACCGGGTTTAACGGTCCGGGTACGGGCGAGCACTACGAAACTTACAAGAAGGAATTTAACGCATTGATGGACCGTTTGCTGCAATAGGCGACATCCAGGATATAAGGTAAAACCGGGCGTTAACGCGTCCGGTTTTTTTAATATCTCCGAAAACCGGAGATATTGTCCGCTTTGCACCTGCAGCTGAAGATCGACGCGGCGTTTTTGCTGGAGCATGCCTGATAGGAAAAGCAGAGGAATCTTTTTATATTTCAGGGTTCAAGACCAAGATTTCACGTATGAAAAGATCCCTTGTTGTACTGGGGGCGCTGCTGCTGGCAGTGCCGGTATTTGCCCAGCAGGCTTTCCGCAAAGCCACCACGCCCGCGTCCGCCGGTTTTTCGGCAGTCCGCCTTCACCGGATAGATAGTTTTTTCGAAGCCGCCGTGGCGCAGGGGCTCGCGCCGAATGCCGTCACTTTTATCGCCCGGAAGGGGCAGATCGTGCATCATAAAGCGTTCGGTTTCAGTAACCTGGAAAAGAAAACCCCAGCGCGGACGGACGATATCTTCCGCATCGCATCGCAGACCAAGCTGGTCACCACCGTGGCCGTGCTCATGCTGTATGAGGAAGGGCGCCTTTTCCTGGACGATCCCATCGCAAAATTCCTCCCGGAATTCAAGGACGTGCAGGTCCTGGACAAGGATGGTACCACCCGCGCCCCTAAAACCGCACCCACCATCCGCCATCTCTTATCGCACTCCGCCGGGATACCATATCAGCATCCTACGGTAAAGGAGCCCAGTACGTACCTGAGCGACCTCAACGGGCTGACAATGGAGACGCTCGTGCAACAAATCACCAAACGCCCCCTGGTACATGATCCCGGCGAGCAATTCACCTACGGGTATAATACCGACGTGGCCGGCAGGATCGTGGAAGTGATATCGGGCAAAAGCCTGAAGGACTTCTTCCACGAAAGGATCTTTGCTCCCCTCGGTATGCAAGATACTTACTTCTACCTGCCACCCTCCAAAGCCGGACGCCTCGTGGAGCTTTACGCAAAAGGGCACATCGATTCGCCGCTGACCGTACACGGGAGCGTAGCCAACCGCACCTACCCTGTCGCCGGCAAGCAAACGTTGTTCCTGGGCGGGGCCGGGCTTGTGAGCACTGCCGCGGATTATGCCCGGCTTTGCCAGTTGGTCCTCAATGGAGGCAGTTTCAACAATGTACGGCTGCTGTCGCGCAAAACGGTAGACCTGATGGGCCGCAACCAGATTGGCGGGAGCTTTGTGTGGGACAGGAACGACAAGTTCGGACTGGGCCTGCAGATCATCACGGAAGACTCGCGCTACGGCGACCAGGCGAGCCCCGGCTCACTGACCTGGGGCGGCGCTTATTGTTCCGAGTACACCATCGATCCCAAAGAAGGCATCATCATGCTGGTGTTCACCAACGTGAGCCCCTACGCCTGGTACGGGGAGTTCGTCCGCAAGTTCAGGATGCTGGCCTACGGGGCGCTGGAATAGTTATGGTGGGACATGGGAGCCGTACGCTTGGTACGGGGTGTCCGTCCGCAAGTTCAGGATGCTGGTTTACGGGGCGCTGGAGTAGAAAAGGCGGAATATCGTCTCAAACATACAATATTGGGGCTGGCTCATTCACGAGCCGGCCTTTTTTATGCTGCTGCGGCATCAGCAACCCCTTGCGCAGCAAAAAAACCGGATCGCTTGTCGGCTGCACTAAGTTCCAATGCATGGCAAACCCCAGCTACGCAATGCGGGAGCCTGTCCATCGCATGTATGGCAGGACGAGCAGGCCGGATTTCTCAGTAATGGCTCTGATAATCAAGGTGCAATGCGGATTTACTAGCGGTTTTCGCCACGGGAAAAGGCGGCTTGCCACTAATTTAACAAGCCTTTACCCCGCCTATAACCCGCATATATCCTGGGTATGTCCTGCCTTTTATAAAGGGCAGGACAAAGGCATGGTATAGGCAGGGCAAAGGCAGGACAAAGGCAGGACATATATACTGCAACCCTTCATT
This sequence comes from Chitinophaga pollutisoli, assembly GCF_038396755.1. NCBI lineage: Bacteria > Pseudomonadati > Bacteroidota > Chitinophagia > Chitinophagales > Chitinophagaceae > Chitinophaga > Chitinophaga pollutisoli. Next base: position 4,969,475 of record NZ_CP149822.1, read on the forward strand.
GCGGAGGCTTTTGGCCTATGCCAAAGCCGTAGTAAAATTAGGGACACCGGATGGCTGGATTTCAGCGGGGGCGGCAACGAAAAAGGGCCGTACCGGTCTGGTACAGCCCTTCCAAAATCGGTTGTAACGGATTAAAACTCGTTCTTCCACATCATGGATTCCACGGGGCGAACGGTGCGGCCGTTGTATTTGGCGTTGCCTTTTTTGTTGTAGAGCGTTTCGATCTGTCCTTCCACCACGAAGTAAATGAGCTGGCCGATGGGCATGCCGGCATAAATCCGGACGGGCTGGGCGCAAGAGATCTCCAGCGTCCAGGTGTTGCAGAAGCCTACGTCGCCTTTGCCGGCGGTGGCATGGATATCGATCCCCAGGCGGCCGGTGCTGCTCTTGCCTTCCAGGAAGGGCACATGGGCGTGGGTTTCCGTGTATTCGTGCGTAACGCCCAGGTAAAGCGTGTTGGGCTGCAGTACAAAGCCTTCCTCCGGAATCTCGAAATGCACGATCTCATTGTGCCGGCGGGCATCCAGTACACGGTCCGCATACGTGGCCAGGTATTTACCCAGATGCACGTCATACGAGTTGGTACCGAGGTATTTCCGGTCGAAAGGGCTGATCACGATGGTGCCCTTTTCAATTTCTTCCAGAATTCTTTTGTCAGACAAGATCATGCGTGATGGTGTTTAGGTTAGGCCGGTTGCTTAATTCCCGTTAAATTCGCGTTTAAGCGGCGAATTTATGGCTTTAATACGAACGATACAAATCGATCCGGCCACCCGGCTGGGAGTGTGGAAAATTGGTGAAGAAGAAGGGTTTTTCAGGAAAAGGGTGAACATCGACCCCGGCGTCCACCATCCCCACAAGCGCCTCCAGCATTTCGCAGGGCGCTACCTCCTTGTGGAGCTTTTCCCCGAGCTGCCCGTGCATGAAATCCGGAAACTCGACAGCCGGAAACCATATATTCCCGGAAATCCTTATTATTTTTCCATCTCGCATTGCGGCGATTTTGCCGCCGCCATCGTGAGCACCCGCGAACATGTGGGCATTGATATCGAAAACGTGCAACCAAAAATCGGCCGCGTTGCCCACAAGTTCCTCGCCGAACGCGAACGGCAGTTCATCTCCGGCATCAGCCGGCTCGAACACCAGACCGTTTGCTGGTCGGCCAAAGAAGCCGTTTACAAATGGTACGGCCTCGGCGGGCTCGACTTTAAAGCCAACATGCAGCTCCAGGCCTTTCCGCTCCAGCAGGCGGGAATGCTCGTCTGCGACTTTCTGAAGGAAGACCGCATGGCCTGCCTGGATCTGCAGTACATCATCGACAATAACCTATGCCTCGCCTGGACGGCCGGGGAAAACAAACAACCGAACCAGCAATGAAAATTTTTCTCTTGGGGTTTATGGGAGCCGGAAAATCCTATTGGGGCAAGCAGCTCGCCGCGCATTGGGACCTCCCTTTCTTCGATCTCGACGACGTGATCGTGGAAGCGGAAGGCATGCCCGTAGCCGATATCTTCAACACCAAAGGCGAAACCTATTTCCGGGAGCTGGAAAGCCGCCTGCTCCGCGAACTGGCGCTCGATAACGACCGCTTCCTCATTTCCTGCGGCGGCGGAACGCCTTGTTTCTCCGATACCATGGATTTCATGAACGAGAACGGTAAAACGATCTGGCTCAATCCTTCGGTAGGGGTGATGGTGGAGCGGCTGCAGCGCAAACAGCACAAGCGCCCCCTTATCCAGGACCTCACGCCGGAAGACCTGGCCGCCTTTACCGAGAAAAAATTGCTGGAACGCCAGCCATATTATGAGCAAAGTCAGGTGATCATCAGTGACGATGAGATATCTTTGGAAACTTTTGACAAACTGATCCACCATGCATAAATCGTATTTAGTATGGGCCGCCGCCCTCGGCGCCCTCTCCGTGATCCTTGGCGCATTTGGCGCGCATAAGCTGAAAGAACTTGTGCCCCCGGAAACCGTGAGTACTTTCCAGACCGGCGTTACTTACCAGTTCTATCACGTATTTGCACTGCTGGCGGTGGGTATTTTGTATGCGCACATCCCTTCGCCGCAACTCGTGTGGGCAGGGCGCTTTTTCTTGCTTGGCATCCTCCTGTTTTCAGGCTCGCTGTATATCCTCACGATGCTGAAAGCCACTGAAACCGTAGGCCTCCGCGGCATCGGCGCCATCACGCCTATCGGCGGACTGCTTTTCATCGCCGGATGGATCAGCCTGCTGATCGGCATCCTCAAAAAATAATTTCCGCATATCCGCCATATCTCCAACCATGCGTAAAAAAGCCTTCCTCACCGGGTTGCAGCTGATGATCGGCTGCGCCCTTTTCGCACAGGAAAAACCTTTCGATCCAGCAGATTATGAAACGGTAACCCTCCGTCCGGACAAACCCGCGGTTTTCCGGCAGGATGTACAGATCCCCGTCGCCAACGACTCTTTCCGCCTCAAAGGCGTTTTCACCCGCCCCGGGAAAGAAGGTAAACACCCCGCCATCCTGCTGCTGCCGGGCAATGCATCCTACAACCTCGACGCCGCCGCATTCTCCGCCACCGTTCTCGAACGGATCGCGCAGACGTTCGCGGAAGAGGGTTTCGCCGTTTTATATTTCGACGACCGCAACGCCGCCGCGAACGGCAGTTACGCCACCCTTGCCCGCGACGCAGCGGACGCGCTGAAGGAATTACGTTCCCTTCCCCAGGTGGATCCCCGCAAAACCGGTATCGTTGCTCACAACGCCGGCGCCGCCGCAGGCCTGATGATAGCCGCGCAGGATACCACCCTTCGCTTCTTTGTGCCAATGGCGGCGCAGGGCGCGGGAAGCCCTGCTACCATGGCGAATTTCATGTTGGCCGTGCATGCGGATAAGGAACCCGGCTTCAGGGAACGCGCGGCCCGGGAAGGTGAGGTGCTCATGAAAATTGCAGGTGCCGGCCAGCCGCATTATTCACTCCTCCTGCAATTGAAAAGAGCCGCCATCGGCTTCGAGCGGGAGTTCCGGCTGGAAAAGAAGATTCCTGACAATGCGGAAACCGGGTACGCGCTCATGCTTATCCAGACGTATTCGCTGCCGGAAATGATCGCTTTCGCCACCTACAATCCAACGGAATACATGAACCGGGTGAAATGTCCCGTGCTGGCTTTGTTTGGAGAGAACGACGAGCTGATCGCCCCGTCCGCCCACAGTTCTGCGTGGAAGCAGCAAATACCCGGGGCCACTATCCGGTCATTTCCCGGAATGAATCATTATCTTTCCAATAGCGGCCATAAACAACCGTCCGAATCTGTGTTGAAGGAAATCGCCGGCTGGATACGGGATGTGTTGAAAACCAGCCGTTGATTTTTTTCGCAGCCTGCCATTTCAGCATACATTTTGAATGCATGAGCGGCGACGGCAAAAACTGTTGAAGATGTACAAATACCTTATCATACTCGGTCTTGCCATCGGCACCGTGGCCCGTGGCCAGGAACGCCCGCAACATCCCCAGCCCCCGTATCCCTATTTTTCGGAAGAGGTGACGTTCGATAACGCGAAAGACGGCTTCAAACTGGCGGGCACTTTTACCCGCCCGGAAGCCGCCGGAAAATATCCCGCTGTGATCCTCGTTAGCGGGAGCGGCCCGCAGGACCGCGACAGCGATATCTTCGGACATAAATCTTTTCTTGTGCTGGCCGATCACCTCACCCGCAACGGTATTGCCGTGCTCCGGTACGACGACCGCGGCACGAACAAAAGCGGCGGCGACATGAAAGGCAGTGATATTTCCGGATTCACGCGCGACGCGCAGGCCGCGATGCAATATCTCCGTTCCCGCCCAGACGTGGATGCTAAAAAGGCCGGCATTATCGGCCATAGCGAAGGCGGCGCCATCGGGCAGATCATGGCATCGGAAGATCCCGGCGTGGCTTTCCTCGTTTCGATGGCGGGCCCCGGCGTTGACGGCGCGGAGCTGATCATGAGCCAGACCGAAGCCATCCTGCGGTTGTATCAGCTTACAGACACCATTATTAAAATGCAGCTCGGTTACCAGCGCGCCATGATGGACGCCATCGTGCAGGAAAAGGATACCGCTGCGCTGCGGGCGCGCATCATGCGCAACGCCGGCAGGCAATACAACGAAAATCCCAACCTGAAAGCCGTGCAGCCGGAGGAGCCTTTCGTGAGGGCCGTAACGGCGCAGTATATGTCGCCCGAGTACCTTTCCATCGTCCGTTTCGATCCAAAACCCTATTTTGCCGCCATAAAATGCCCGGTGCTGGCGTTGAATGGCGATAAAGACATCCAGGTGGTGAGCAGCGTACACCTGGCAGGTTGGAAGAACGGGGTGAAGCAGGCCACGATCCGTGAGCTGCCGGGCCTCAACCATCTTTTCCAGCAATGCAATACCTGTCAGGTGTCTGAATACAAGACCCTGACGGAAACCATATCTCCGGCGGCCCTCGGTGTGATGACCGAATGGATCCGGCAAACCACGGGCCTGGCGAAATAATTTCCGCGATTGGCCCGGCAATAGTTAATTTTGATTTCGATTATGGCAGGAAACAAACTGAAATCAGAGAAGAAAGAACCGAAAAAGAAGAAAGTGGAGGCACCGGCTCCCAATCCCGACGTGCTCAAGCCGGACAAGGAACCGGAAGTGAAAGTGCGGGAACTGGTGAAGGATGAGCGCACGCACAAAGTGCTGGGTGCGGTTTTCCTGTTGTTGTCGCTGTATTGTTTTATCGCGTTCACCTCTTATCTTTTTACCTGGGAAGAAGATCAGGATAAGGTATTCCGCTATTCCTCGTCCGTTTTGTTCCGCGACGATGTGGAGGTGGACAACCTGCTGGGCAGGCTCGGTGCGTTTACATCGCACTGGTTTTTCTATAAAGGTTTCGGCATTGCGTCGTACCTGTTTACCTATTTCTTTTTCATTATCGGGATTAATTTCATCGTCGGCCGGAGGGTTTTCCGTTTCTGGCGGAATGTGAAATACATCCTATTCGGATTGCTGTTCCTCAGCATGACGTTCGCGTTCCTGACCGGTAAATCCGCGTTCCCCTGGGGCGGCGCCCTGGGCGATGCGCTGAACAAATGGGTGAGTGGCTTCCTCGGTAAAACCGGGACCGGCCTGCTGCTGATCACTTCCGGCATTTGCTGGCTCATCTGGAAATTCAACCTGGATTTCAAATGGCCGGAAAAGCAACCCAAACCTGCCAAGGCCGTTACTCCGGCGTATGCGGAAGAAGAAGCGGAAGATGAAGGGATGGAAGAAGATTACCGGAACGCACCCAGCATCAATGATCGCTATAACGGCTTGAAAGGCGATGCCGCGCCCGTTTTCAAGGAAGAAATAGAGGAATTCGACCCGGCTTTGCAATTGGTGGAGCGGGAGGAACCGGCCCCCTTCGCCACGGAGCCTCCGCCGTTCCAGATGCCTGAACCGGAACCGGAAGACCTGGCGCTGGAGGAATTGAAACTCACCATCCACGAAACGGAACCCGAGCCAGCGCCGCAACCGCCCGTTGACGCAACTCCCGCGCCGATTCCGCTCGACATTCCGCCCCCGCGCCGCGCAAACCACGCGTAGCGGAAGACGTGGCCTTCGAGATCAAGCCGGTGTACGAAGATCCGACAGACGAAGAAGTGGAAGAAATCGTGCCCGTCCGCGAAACAGTGCCGGTAGACCCCTACGAGCCTACCCTCGACCTGCGCGACTACAAGTATCCCGCGCTCGACCTGCTGGAGAACCACGGGTCCGACAAGATCGTGCAGGATGCTTCGGAGCTGGAAAAGAACAAGAACCAGATCATCGACACCCTCAAGAACTACGATATTTCTATCCAGAAGATCAGCGCTACCGTTGGGCCTACTGTTACCCTGTACGAGATCGTACCGGCGGCGGGCGTCCGCATCTCCCGGATCAAAAACCTGGAGGACGATATCGCCCTGAGCCTTTCCGCGCTCGGAATCCGTATCATCGCGCCCATTCCCGGCCGCGGTACGATCGGGATCGAGGTGCCGAACGTGAAAAAGACCATCGTTTCGCTGCGCAATATGCTGGCATCGGATAAATTCCAGCACAGCCAGATGGACCTTCCCATCGCTATCGGCAAGAAAATCGACAACGAAAACTTTATCGCCGACCTCGCCAAAATGCCCCACCTGCTCATGGCGGGTGCCACGGGACAAGGTAAATCCGTGGGTATTAATACCTTGCTCGTTTCGCTGCTGTACAAGAAACACCCGTCGCAGCTGAAGTTCGTGCTGGTAGACCCGAAGAAGGTGGAGCTGAGTTTGTATAAACTGATCGAGAAGCACTTTTTGGCGAAACTGCCGGGAGAGGAAGACGCGATCATCACCGATACCAAAAAAGTGGTGCATACGCTGAACGCGCTTTGTATCGAAATGGATCTGCGGTACGACCTGCTGAAGGAAGCCGGTACGCGCAACATCCGCGAATACAACGCCAAGTTCACCCAGCGCCGCCTCAATCCGCAGAAGGGCCACCGTTACCTGCCGTTCATCGTACTGGTGATTGATGAGTTCGCCGACCTGATCATGACGGCAGGGAAGGAAGTGGAGATGCCGATCGCCCGCCTGGCGCAGCTGGCGCGCGCCGTGGGCATCCACCTTATCATCGCCACGCAGCGCCCGTCGGTGAATATCATTACGGGTACGATCAAGGCGAACTTCCCGGCGCGTATTGCGTTCAAGGTGTCGTCCAAGATCGACTCCCGCACTATCCTGGACACAGGCGGGGCTGAGCAGCTCATCGGGCAGGGGGACATGCTCATTTCCTTTAACGGGGAAGTGGTACGCCTCCAGTGCGCCTTCGTGGATACGCCGGAAGTGGAAAGCGTGGCCGAATTTATCGGCGAGCAGCGCGGTTACCCGGATGCGTTCCTGCTGCCGGAATATATCGACGAAAAAGACATGGAAGGGAAGGATTTCAGCCTGGCCGACCGCGATCCGCTGTTCGAGGAAGCTGCGCGCGTGATCGTACAGAACCAGCAGGGATCGACCTCATTATTGCAACGCCGGATGAAACTGGGCTACAACAGGGCAGGCAGGCTGATGGACCAGCTGGAAGCCGCCGGGATCGTGGGGCCGAACATGGGCAGCAAGGCGCGCGACGTGATCGTGAAATCGGAATCGGACCTGGAAGAGATCCTCAATAGTATGTTATAAACATTATTTGTAATAATTTTGCATTTCTTTAACAGCGGGATTTAAACGTCCCGGCATAACATTTGTCTATCTTACCAGAGATAAAACTTAAAATGAACAGAATGATCAAGAAAACGGTATTTACGGGCCTGATTCTTTGCGGATTGATGGGCGGCGCTGTGGCACAAACCGGGAAAAACGATCCCAAAGCCAAGGCGGTGCTGGACAATGTGAGCAAGAAATTCAAGTCCCTCAAATCTGTTATCGCCAATTTCGTATTGAAAGTAGAAGGCGCCAACAACAGCATATCCGATTCCAGGAAGGGATCTGTATACGTGAAAGGCACGAAATATAAAGTGGTGATGGGTGACCAGGAAATCATCAGCGACAATAAAACCTCCTGGACATATGCCAAAGATGTGAATGAAGTGACCATCAACAACGTGGATCAAAGCAGCCAGGGCATGACGCCGGCGAAGATTTTCACCAATTTCTACGATAAGGATTTCCTGTACAAACTGAACGGCGAAACCACCGAGAAAGGGAAGGTGTTGCAGAATATCGAACTGACGCCGACGGACAAATCCAAGCCTTTCTTCAAAGTGCTGATCGATGTGGACAAGAAAACATCCACCCTGGCGCGGATGAAAGTATTTGAGAAAAACGGCAACCGGTATACATATGAAATCAACAGTTTCCAGCCGAACGGTGCGGTAACGGATGAGATGTTCACGTTCGACGCGAAAAAGCATCCTGGTGTGGAAGTAGTGGATCTCAGGTAATTAGCGACCGGAAGATATTGGAAGGGCCCCCTGCGCAAGGGGGCTTTTTTATTACCGGGAACGCCTACTATCCCGGCATTGTCATCTCTGGGCGGATATCATGGGGTACTTTCCTTTTTTTATTACATTTGCCACGTTTATTTTAAAAATCAAGCAATATGGCATACGACGTAATCGTAATTGGTAGCGGTCCCGGTGGATACGTGGCAGCTATCCGGGCTTCACAACTGGGTTTAAAAACAGCGGTAGTAGAACGGGAGAATTTGGGCGGTATCTGTTTGAACTGGGGATGTATCCCAACCAAGGCATTGTTGAAATCTGCGCAGGTAATGGAATATATCCAGCATTCCAAAGATTACGGCGTGACCGTAGGCGACGCGAAGGCTGATTTTCCGGCGGTAATCAAGCGTTCCCGCGGAGCGGCCGACAAAATGAGCAAGGGCGTTCAGTTCCTCATGAAGAAGAACAAAATCGACGTGATCCTTGGCAACGGTAAACTGAAAGCGAAAGGGCAGGTGGAAGTGACCGATAAAGACGGCAAAGCCACGGTTCATGAAGCCAAACATATCATCCTGGCTACCGGCGCACGTTCCCGCGAGCTGCCAAACCTGAAAATCGACGGCAAATCCGTTATCGGATATCGCGAAGCCATGAACCTGCCCACGCAGCCCAAAAGCATGATCGTGGTAGGTTCCGGCGCCATCGGCGTGGAATTCGCGTACTTCTATGCTACCATGGGCACGAAAGTGACCATCGTTGAATTCATGCCGCGCATCGTGCCGGTGGAAGACGAGGATATCTCCAAAGAACTCGAAAAAATCTACAAAAAGAAAGGCATCGACGTAATGACCAACGCTTCCGTAGAAGCCGTGGAAGCCACCAAAACCGGTGTTAAAGCCAAGGTAAAAACCGCCTCCGGCGAAGTAACCCTGGAAGCTGACGTGGTACTGAGCGCTGTGGGCATCACCGCCAACATCGAAAACATCGGCCTCGAAACCCTGGGCGTTAAAACCGACAAAGGCAAGGTGCTGGTAGATAAATACTACGCTACCAACGTAGCCGGCGTATACGCCATCGGCGACATCGTTCCCGGCCAGGCGCTGGCGCACGTAGCTTCCCGCGAAGCGATCATCGCCGTGGAAGCCATCGCTTACAACGAGAAGAAATACAACCATAAGCCCACGCCCGTTGATTACAACAACGTTCCGGGCTGTACCTACAGCACACCGGAAATCGCTTCCGTGGGTTATACCGAAAAAGCGGCCAAAGAAGCCGGTTACGAAGTGAAAGTGGGCAAATTCCCCTATTCCGCTTCCGGCAAGGCTGTTGGCGCCGGCGCTACCGAAGGTTTCGTAAAAGTGATTTTCGACGCCAAATACGGCGAATGGCTGGGTACCCACATGATCGGCGCGAACGTGACCGAAGCCATCGTACAAACCGTTACCGCACGCACCCTGGAAACCACTTACCAGGAAGTGCTCAACAGCATCCACCCGCACCCGACCATGGCCGAGGCGGTGAAAGATGCCATCGAAGCGGCTTACGGCGAGGCAATCCACCTGTAATGCAATTTTTCCGAATAGTAAAAAGGCTGTCCATCCCGGACGGCCTTTTTTCATGTTCCGCGCTTTCCTTAAATTGCCGCTTTGTTTCACCAAATCAAACTTATGCGGCAATCTATCAAACTATACCTGCTGCTGGGGGCTTTTATCGCCATCCGCTTATCCGCTTCCGCTACGGAAGGGATGTGGCTACCCCACCTGCTGGGCTCGCTGAACGAGAAGGAAATGAAGGGAATGGGACTAAAAATCAACGCGTCAGACATTTATAATGTCAATAAAGGCAGTTTGAAAGATGCCATTGTCAGCTTCGGAGGATTCTGCACCGGGGAGATCATCTCGTCAAAAGGCCTGCTCCTCACTAACCACCACTGCGGCTACGACGCCATCCAGAAACATTCTTCCCTCCAAAACAATTACCTCGACAACGGCTTCTGGGCCCGCACACAGCGTGAGGAACTGCCCAATCCGGGCCTCACCGCTACTTTTATCGTCCGCATCGAAGACGTGACCAAACAAGCCCTCGCAGGCGTAAACCCGGGAGCGGGAGAACGCGAACGGCAGTCGGCCATCGATAAAAACCTCTCCGCCATCAAGTCTGGCGCAAATAAAGCATCCTGGCAGGATGTGCTCATCAAGCCGTTTTTCGAATCCAACCAGTATTTCCTATTCGTGACCGAGACGTATAAAGACGTCCGCCTCGTGGGCGCGCCGCCTTCTTCCATCGGTAAATTCGGCGCGGATACCGACAATCTGGATGTGGCCCCGGCATACCGGCGACTTCTCCATGTTCCGGGTATATGCGGGGAAAGACAATAAACCGGCCGATTACAGCGCTGAAAACGTGCCCCTGCAGCCGAAACACTTCCTGCCCATTTCGCTCGACGGCGTGGCGGAAAACGACTTTACCATGGTGTTCGGGTTTCCCGGCCGTACGAACGAATACCTGCCTTCCCGCGCCATGCAACTGATCGTGGAAGGGCAGGATCCCGCCCGCGTAGGCATGCGCGACGCAGCGCTCAAAGTGATCGACGGGTATATGCGCAAAGACGGGCAGATCAAGATCCAGTACGCCGCCAAGCAGGCGTCAACTGCCAATGCCTGGAAAAAATGGATCGGGGAGATGCAGGGTGTGCGCGCGACCGGGGGTATCGAACGGAAACTGGCGTATGAGAAACGCTTCACCGGGCTGGTGCAGGCCAGCCCCGCGTTCCGCAACGAATACGGCGGGCTGCTCGATTCGCTCAATAATCTTTACAACGACCTCGCGCCTTATGCCGTGGCCCGGGATTATTACACCGAGCTCGTCCGCAACGTGGAAATGTTCACCCTGGCCAATAACCTGGTGAACCTCCTGCAGGAGACCCGCGCCGCCGGCGAAGATCAATACCCGGCTTTGCGGGAAAAATTCCTCGCTTCCGCACAAACTTCCTTTAAAAACTACAACCTGGATGTAGACCGCGACGTGGCTACCGCACTGTTTGATCTTTACTTCAAGGAGGTGCCCTCCAACAAGATCGGCGGCGAAGCCTACCAGATCTGGATGGAAACGAATAAAGACGGGAAAACCACGGCCAACAAGCTCTACAGCCAATCCGCGCTGATCTCCTTCGACGCGCTGAAAGCGTTCGTGGAGCGCCCCTACGCTACCGTGGCCACCGATATCTGGAAAGACCCCGCCACAAGGTTCCTCATCGGCCTGCGCAATGGCTACGCCGAACTGGTGAGCAAACCGCACGACGCCATCCAGTCCGACATCAACCGCCTCCAGCGCCGTTACATGCAGGCGCAAATGGATGTGCTGAAAGACCGCCGCTTCTATCCCGATGCCAACAGCACCCTGCGCCTGACTTACGGAAAAGTGGACGGATACGCGCCCCGCGACGCGGTGCAATACGATTTCATGACCACGCTCGACGGCGTGATGGAAAAATACAAACCCGGCGATTACGAGTTCGACGTCCCCGAAAAACTCCGCCAGCTCCATGCCGCCAAAGATTACGGCCAGTACGGGCAGAATGGTAAAATGCCGGTGTGCTTCATCGCTTCCAACCATACGACCGGCGGTAATTCCGGCAGCCCGGCCCTGGACGGGTACGGCAACCTCATCGGCCTCAATTTCGACCGCACCTGGGAAGGCACGATGAGCGACATTAACTACGATGCCTCCATCTGCCGCAACATCATGGTGGATATCCGCTACGTATTATTCGTAGTGGACAAATTCGCCGGTGCCAAACACCTGATCGAAGAGATGAAACTCGTACATCCCAAGAAAGCGAAAGTGGTGCCCATGCGCAAAAAGGCGGCATAGTGCATCGTTTGATAACAAGGGAAGCCGGTCTGCACAGACCGGCTTTTTTTTGCCCCTGCGGAAAAACATACTTCATTTTCAGTACTTTTATCTGACAGCACCTAACCGGATGACACAGCGCATACATGGACCAACTATTGCCAATCGACATCAACCAACTGTTTCACCGGATCAGTGAAGGAGACGAGGAAGCGTTCGGTATTTTATTCCGGCATTCCGTTTCAGCGCTCTACCCGTTCATACTCCGCATGGTAAAACAACAGGCCGCCGCCGAAGAAGTGGTGCAGGCCTCGTTTTTGCGCGTATGGCTCAGCCGCGACAAGCTGCCCGGTGTGGAGCAGCCGAAAGCCTGGCTCTATAAAGTGGTGGCGAACGAATGTTATACCTGGATGCGCAAGGAGGCCCGGGAAATGAAGCTGCGCGCGGGTTCGGGAGTGGGCGAGGAGGTGGACGACAGTCTTTCCGCGGAAATCGCCATGCGGGAAACGCGGCGGCTGATTGCGGAAGCGGTGGGGCATATGCCGGCGCAGCGGAAGAAAATTTTTACCATGAGCCGGCAGCAGGGGATGAGCATCCCGGAGATCGCGGATGCGCTGGGATTATCGCCCAATTCTGTGAAAAATACACTGGTACTGGCATTGAGGGATATCCGGCAGTACCTGGTGCGTCATGGCAGGCTGATCCCTTTTGTAATGCTGCTGGCGGGATGGAAAATATTTTTTGAGATGATAGGTCCTTTCCCTTTCGGGCGGATTCTTATATAACGGAGGGGCTGCGTGCCCCAGAGCGACTGGCACTATTCCACAAATGAACTTACGATTTTATGCAGGAAGAAAGACTGAGGTATTTACTTGGTTTGCACCTTCATGGCCGTACATCTGCGGCCGAAGCGGAAGAACTCAACGCATTGTTGCAGGACGAAAGTAAAGCAGCTCTTTTTATACCCATTTTGTCTGAAATGATGGCGGCGTCGCCCGCGGCGGCGGATTATGATGCCGGCTGCTGGGAATCGGTGCGGCAGCGCATCCTGGAGGCGGATGCCGGCGTGCAGCTTGCACCCCAGCGGCGCACCTGGTGGAAATGGGCGGCAGCGGCCGTGGTGGCGGGGATTCTGGCAACGGGAGCCTGGCAGTATACACATCGGGAAAAATTGCCCGCTGCGGCGGTTTCGATGGAAGGGCGGTATAAAAACGACGTTCCGCCCGGCGGCAACCGCGCTTCGCTGATGCTGGCCAACGGTGATGTGATCGACCTGGACGCGGCGGCGGATGGAAAGCTGGCGCAACAAGGCACCACCCGGATCAGCAAGTTGCAGGACGGGCAGGTGGCGTATAACGAAGACGAAGATGCAACCGTAGCGGCCTGGAACACGCTTACGACGCCAAGGGGCGGGCAATTCCGGCTGACGCTGCCCGACGGCACGCAGGTCTGGCTCAACGCCGCCAGCTCCTTACGCTTCCCGACGGCGTTTGTAGGGAAGGAGCGGATCGTGGAGCTGACTGGCGAAGCGTATTTCGAAGTAGCGAAGGATGCCGGAAAGCCCTTCATCGTAAAAGCTGCTGGTGGGATGGACGTGCAGGTGTTGGGGACGCACTTCAATGTGGCGGCTTATGAAGAAGAGCCCTCGTCCACCGTTACCCTCCTCGAAGGTGCGGTGACCGTCAACCGGCAACAACTGGAGCCGGGCCAGCAGGCGATCAGGCAGAACGGGCACATCCGCATCAGGCCGGCGGATACTGAGCAGGCGGTAGCCTGGAAAAACGGGTACTTCAGTTTCAACGACGCGGATATAACTACCGTGATGAAGGAATTGGAGCGCTGGTACGACATCAAGGTCCAATATGACACGGATGCGTCGAAACTCCGCTTCGGCGGCGGTATCCAGCGGAGCCTGCCATTGAGCAGCGTGTTGAAAATACTGGAGAAATACCAGGTGAAATTCAGGATAGACGGACGGGTAATCACCGTCATACCATAATATTCCTAACCAATTAAAAACTATTTGCTTATCGACTAACTGAAAACCGACGGACCAACCTTTTCAGCCCGACATAAAAAGGCCGGTGATGCGCTAACATGACCGGCCGGGGGCGATACAATTGACGCTAACCAATTTTTATCACCAAAGTCAAATCTATGCTTTTTTTGATGCTTTGTACCAGCACAAAGTTTTGTGGAGAGCTATGAAACTATCAACCAGTCTATTATTGATCGGCGCGCTGCATGTTAGTGCCGCCGCCCGCTCCCAGAAAGTGACGCTGGCCGTCAGAAACGCGCCGTTAACGGAAGTCTTCAAGGCGATCCAACGGCAGTCCGGCTACATCGTTTTTTACAACAACGAATTGCTTTCCCGCTCCGTTCCGGTAACGCTGAGCGTGAAAGGTGCGCCTGTAAAAGATGTGCTGGCACAGGTCCTGGAGCCCCAGGGCCTGCATTACGCTATCGAAGACAAAACGATTTTCCTGCTTGCGATGCCAAGGGCGGCGAAGATGGCGGAGCCCGCGGTACAGTTTATCACCGTAACCGGCCGCGTGACGGATGGTAACGGTGCGCCGCTGCCCGGGGTGTCCGTGAAAGTCAAAGGCTCCTCCCGAGGGGCGCTCACCAACGAGAACGGGGAGTTTTCGCTGGCCGACGTGGATCCGGGATCGGTGCTCGTTTTCACTTCCATCGGGTTTAACCCGCAGCAAGTGGCGCTCGGCGGCAGGACGGTCATCAATCTCCGGCTGGAAGCCGTTTCCAGCAAGCTGGAGGCCGTCCAGGTGGTGAACACCGGTTACCAGGCCATTTCCGCCGAAAGGGCCACCGGCTCCTTCTCCTTCATTTCGCCCACCCGCCTGGAAGCCAAGCTGCGCCCCGATCTGAGGGCCGCACTGGAAGGGCAGGCCGCGGGCGTGGTGATTTCCCGGGAAGGAAACGTGGAAATCCGCGGGGTATCCACGATCAACGCCGAAACCAAGCCCCTGCTGGTGGTAGACGGATATCCGACCCAGGGCGACCTCGAAAGCATCAACATCGACAATATCGAAAGCATCACGGTGCTCAAGGACGCGGTGGCCGCATCCATCTACGGTGCGCGCTCCAGCAACGGGGTAATCGTGATCACCACGCGGAAGGGCCGTCCGGGTACCATGCGCGTACAATACCGGGGCTCCACGGGCATCACCCTCAAACCCCAGGTCAGCTACCTCAACCGCGCCTCCGCGAGCGATTACATCGATGCCGAAATCGACCTGTTCAACCAGGATCCCAACACCTATCTCAACAGTTATAACAACTACGGTTCGATGACCGAAGTGAATTACCTCCTCCTCGCCAAACAACAGGGATGGGTAACCGCCAAGGAAGCCGACGACCGCATCCAGGTGCTGCGCAATACCAATACGGCGGATCAGCTCGAAGAGCATTATTTCCGCCATCAGTTCAACCAGCAGCATAACATCTCGCTTAGCGGCGGCAGCGAGAAGAATTCGCTGAACGCAGCGCTGCGCTACATCACCAACGAAAACAATACCATCGGCAATAACGACAACCGCCTCATCCTCGATTTCAAAAACGACTGGCGGCCGGTGAAAAATATCGGGGTGAGCCTGTTCACCAACGTCAATTACGCGACCACCAAGCAGCCGGTGCGTCAGTGGACCGACATGCTCGGGTTTACATCTACCTCGCTCATCCAGCCATACAGCCCCGTTGTAGATGAAAACGGCAATCCCGCGCGGCTCTTTACGCGCAACGTGAAGCGCGACGAACGTTACGCCGGTATCGGCGGCCTGAAGCCATTGCATTATAACCCGCTGGAAGATCTCGGCCTGGAGATCGGCAAAACGCAGAACCTGCTCGTCCGTTTCGGGGGCAATATCCAGGCCACCATCACCCAGGGGCTGACGGCGGAGCTGGGCGGCAACTGGTCGAGGGGGTATACCAATTCCCGCTCCGTATACGACAAGAATTCGTTCCGGATGCGGCTGGGGTATAACGACGCCACTTCCGCCACTACACCCGGCAAGCATTACATTCCCGACGGCGCGATGGTCACCGAAACGCGCGGCGCTTCGCAATACTACATGCTGCGCGGGCAGCTGGGCTTCAACCGGAATATTGGTTTGAAACATTATGTGGCGGCCATCGCCGGGATGGAAATCAGCCAGATGCAGACGGACAACAACCAGTATCCCACGCGCTTTGGCTACAACGATCAGGCGGGAACTTTCGCCATCATGAACTACGCGGATTACATCGCGGGCAATTACAACAGCGACATGCTGGGTACTAACAGGCCCGGCGTATCGGCCGGCGCGTATACATTTGCCGACAACCGCTTCGTAAGCTATTACGCCAACGGTTCTTATGAATACGACAACCGTTTTATCGTCAGCGGCAGTATCCGCCTGGATCAGACCAACTTCTTCGGGACTGACCCCAAATACCGCTACAAGCCGCTGTGGAGCGCCGGTGCGACATATAAGCTGGCGAAAGAAAAGTTCTTCAACGTGCCCTGGATCGATAAGCTGAACATTCGCGGATCGTATGGTATCAACGGGAATATTTCCCTCAACGCCGGTCCCTTCCTCATCATCAATCCTACCAGTTATTCGGCGCTGGTTGGCGACGTGAACTACAACATCACCTCGCCGCCGAACAACAGCCTGCGGTGGGAGCGTACGAATGTGGTGAACTTCGGAACCGATGTGGCAGTATTCCGCAACCGCCTGAAAGCGACGTTTGATTACTACCGGAAAATGAGCTTCGATGTACTCGCATCCGACGCCATCGACCCCACCAGAGGCTTTACGAGCCAGGTGAAGAACGCCGGGAGAATCCTCAACCAGGGTTTCGAAATTTCACTGGAATCGGATGTGTTGAAGAAGAAAAATTTCGTGTGGAATACGATGTTCATCTTCGCGTTTAACAAGAATACGGTAAAGGAATACAACGTGAATTTCCTTTACCCGACCACCCTCACCAGCGGCGCGATCCGCAAGGAAGGCGACCCGCTCGACGCATTGTATGCCTATCGCTACGCAGGACTGGACAACAACGGTGTGGCGCAGTTTTATGATAAAACAGGCAAGCTCACCGGTGGCGGTAATGCGAAAGTAGACGACCTCGTATATGCCGGTACGCTGCGGCCGCCGTATGTGATGAGTATGACCAACACCCTCAGCTACCGCCAGTTCGACCTGTCGTTCATGCTGATCGCCCGCATGGGGAACGTGTTGCGGAAAGATGCTTTCACCGGTTCCAACTACATCAACAAACACGTAGCCGAGCGCTGGCGCAAGCCGGGCGACGAGGCGCATACCATCTACCCGAAACTGACCGCCTGGAATATGGACATGTTCTATTTCCCGTATAGCGATGTGCTCGTGGAAAGCGCCAACTTCCTGAAGCTGCGCGACGTAACGCTGAGCTACACGCTGCCGAAGGAAATCCTGAAACGCGCGCACATCAAAGACAGCAAACTGTACTTCCAGTCGCGGAACTTGTTCATGATCACGGCCAACAGCGACCGCCGCGATCCGGAGATCTCGGATCTCAACAGGACAGGCGGTACCGGCGCGTTTACCGAACAGGGCTTCACCACCCTGCCGCTGCGCCCCGAATTGTATGTGGGTATCATGTTCACCCTTTAAAACTGAAAGCATGCGTAAACTACGTTTCATCATAATTATTCTGACGGCGGGACTGGCGATGTCGTCCTGCAATAAATTCCTCGACGTAAAGCCAAAAGGGAAGCTGATCCCTTCGGAGGTCGTGGACTTCGATCACCTGCTGGATCATACCTGGACGGTGCAGTACATCTTCCTCGACAACAACGGCGGCAGCATGGTCGGTTACCTGAACGATAATATCGAGTTGTCGGAAGGAATGGGGAAAGTGGCTTACAAAGCCAACAACCACCCGAACGTCGATCGTTTCTATGCGTATACCTACCGCAAGCCTTACCGCAACCCGAATACCTCGGATTATTTCTGGGATTGGGGAACGTACCGCGCGGTGACGTACTACAACAATATCATCGATGGGATTACGGGGTTGAAGCAGATCGGCGCGGAAGACCAGCAGTATGCCCGTTCGGTGCTCGCGCAGGCACGTTCGGCGCGTGGATTCCAGTACTTCCTGCATAACCTCCTGTATGGTCCGGTTTATAAACCCGGAACGGCGAATAATACCCGGACGATCCCTTACCTGACGAACGCCGACATCAATGCACCGATGGTGGATTTGTCGACGCAGGAAGAAGTGTTCAAGCTCGCCGCCAACGACATGCACAGCGCGCTGCCCGATGCGCCGGCCAATACCAACTGGCCTTCGCGCGCCAATAAGACGGCGGTGCAGGCCATGCTGGCGTATTATCACCTGTTCACGCGGCGGTACGACAGCGTGGCGCATTACGCCAACCTCGCATGGACGGGCGCCACGGCCACCGGCGGGCCCGACAAGGTGCTGTATAATTACAACCAGTTCACCTGGACCAACCCCGCCAACACGGTAAGCAGCACCATCAAGGCGCAGGATAATTTCCTGGAGGCGGTGAACAGCCGTGAGATACTGCTGTACCGGTCGGAAGACCGCGGTGCGGGGCGGAGTTCGTCGAGTTACCCTTCAGAGGAATTCATCGGGTTGTTCGACGCTGCTACGGATCTGCGGTACACTTACTTTTTTTAACGGCGCCGGGTTATAAGACAACGTATAATGACGTAACTTACGATGACGGCCAGCGGATTCAGTATTACCGTGGCTCAAAGACACAATTGACATCGGGCTTCACTTATCCGGAAGTATTGCTGATGCGGGCGGAAGGGTATGCGCGGACGGGCAAGCTGGCGGAAGCCATTGCGGACCTGAACCTGTTGCGCCGGTACCGCTTCAAGCCGGAGGCGCCGCAGCTGACGGTGGGCACGCAGGACGAGGTGATCGCCGAAGTGCTGAAAGAGCGGAGGCGGGAATTGCCCGCCAGCGGTATCAAGCGATTCCTGGACCTGAAGCGCTTCGTGCTCGACGCCGGCAAATCCTGGCAGAAAACGAAAGTTGTGCATAAGCTGGGGGCGGAAACCTACGAAGCCGTTATTGATTCGGATGCATTTATTCTGAACATTGCCAACACCATCCTGCAGTATAATCCGCACTGGAATGTACCGCTGGATAACAGAACGTTTTAAAAGTCAAACTAAAACCGTATATTCATCATGAAACAAACCCTCACCCTCGCAGGAATGCTGCTGCCGCTTTCGATGCTGGCGCAAGACATTCCGTTCCAGATCAAAGGGCAGATCCAGGCGCCCGAAGAAGCCTCCAGAGTGTACCTGTATTACCGGAAAGACGCGAAGAATGTGACCGACTCCTCCGACCTGACGGGCGGCGCATTCCAGTTCAGCGGCGCCGTGGGCAACGCGCAGCGCGGCACCCTGGTGATACGGCCCATCCCCGTTCCCGGCAAAGCCATCGCTATGAAGCAGGAAATGCTGAACTTCTATCTTGAGAAAGGCAATATCACCGTGAAAAGCGCTGCCGGACTTGGCGAAGCCAAAGTATCCGGCGGGCAATACAACACGGATTTCAACAAATACCTGGCCGCTACAAAAGACGCGAAAGGGAAATATGAAGTGGTGAACAAGGAATGGTCTTCCGCCAGCGAAGAAACCCGCAAATCCGAAGCCTTCCAGAAATCGCTCAACGAAAAATACGACGCTATCCGTAAAGAAGAGAAAGCGGCGCAGCTGGCATTTGTGAAAGCAAACGGCAAGTCGCCCATCGCCATCGACGCATTGCAGCAATATGCCGGTTCCCTGCCCGATAACGTAGGTGAGATCGAAGGATTGTTCAAATCCCTCGCACCGGCCGTTCAGAGCAGCGCCAGCGGCGAAGCTTTCGCCAAGTCGATCGACGGCTGGAAGAAGACCGCCATCGGCGCACAGGCGCCTGAATTCACCCAAAACGATCCCGAAGGTAAACCGGTGAAACTGGCCGACTTCCGCGGCAAATTCACCCTGATCGATTTCTGGGCATCGTGGTGCGGCCCCTGCCGTGCGGAAAACCCGCATGTGGTGAAGGCTTACGAAAAGTATAAAGACAAAAACTTCACCGTACTCGGCGTCTCCCTCGACCAGCCCAATGCCAAAGACAAATGGCTCAAAGCGATCGCCGACGATAACCTGACCTGGACGCAGGTGAGCGACCTTAAGTTCTGGGACAACGAAGTGGCCCGCCTTTACGGCATCCGCGGCATTCCGCAGAACTTCCTCGTGGATCCGCAAGGCAAAATCATCGCGAAGAACCTTCGCGGTGAAGCGCTGGAAAAGAAACTGGCGGAAGTACTGAATTAACAGTAAGAACATTTGTATAAAAAAGCCCGCTCTGGTTATACCGGAGCGGGCTTTTTGTTATTGGAAACAATGCGGGAAATCAGTCTTCCGCCGCTTTGATTTCATACACGATCGAACTGCATTTGTTCACATGCCGCCAGGCTTTCCAATAGGAGCGGAAGCCTTTCCACGCGCCGGCGATCATCTTGTCTTTCCCGGTTTTGTATTTTTCGCTGAGCAGGCTCACGTAAAACGCGTCGAACACCATGGGGTACTTCTGCCGGATCTGGAATTGATGGCGTTGCATGAGTACGTCCATGGAAACGGGGGAGAAGTGGTAAAGGTGACGGGGCACGTCGTATGCGGCCCAGTATTCGCCGTACAGGCGCGCGTCGGTGCTGGTGTAGTTGGGAACGGCGATAAGCAGTGCGCCCCCGGGCTTCAGCAGCTTCCGTATTTTTTCGAGATAACCGTGCAGATCGTGCACATGCTCGAGCACATGCCACATCGTGATGCAATCGAACTGCCCTTCTTCCAGTTCGAAAAGCTGATGGATGGGCAACATTTCGAGCTGATACAGCTTTTGTGCGGTTTCACGCGCGCCGGCATCGGGTTCAAGGCCGGTAACATCCCAGCCGAGCTGCTTCATATGATGCAGGAAAGCACCCGTGCCGCTTCCGATATCGAGCAGCTTGCCGGCTTTGACGCCCGCGGCTGTTTTCACCCAGTTCTGTTTGGAACGCATGGTGATCTTGCGCACGTTGTGGTACATGCGGTTGATGAGCCCCTCACGGGTGTCGGAATGGGATATGTATTCGGCGGACTGGTAATAGGCGCCGATGTTGTCGATAGTAGGAATAGACTGGGTGAAGCGGGCCGTGCAGGCGGCGCATTCCCAGATGTCGAATTGTACTTGCGATACGGTATAATCTTTGGCCGTCAGCTTATAGCTGATGCGGTCAGATTGGCAAACAGGGCAATGCGTGTAGTCGATCCGGTTCATGTGTTAGAAAACTGACTGCAAGATAACAAAATTAAATCCCCTTGTATTCTCCCCAAACATCGCGGAGCGTATCTGCGATTTCGCCGAGCGTGCAATAGTTTTCCACGGCTTCTACCACAAGGGGCATAAGGTTCTCGTTAGTCCTGGCACGCTCTGCCAGCGCGGCAAGCAGGGCGTTTGCCTTGTCGTTGTCGCGGCGGGTGCGGAGGGATGCCAGTTTTTCGGACTGCAATTTACGGATGCTGTCGTCGATACGGAATACCTCGGTATCTGAGGTTTCTTCCACGACAAATTTGTTCACGCCGACGATGATTTTTTCGTTGTTTTCGATTTCCTGCTGGTATTGATAGGCGCTCCTGGCGATCTCGTCCTGGATGAACCCTTGTTCAATGGCGCTTACGGAACCGCCCATGGCGTCGATTTTATGGATGAGCTCCCATGCGCGTTCTTCCACTTCTTTGGTGAGCGCTTCCACGTAGTAGGAGCCGGCGAGCGGGTCTACGGTGTCGGCGATCCCGCTTTCGTAACCGATGATCTGCTGGGTGCGGAGCGCGATGCGCGCGGCGGATTCGGTGGGGAGGGAAATGGCTTCGTCGAACCCGTTGGTGTGCAGCGACTGCGTACCGCCGAGCGTGGCGGCAAGGGTTTGCACGGCTACGCGGACGATGTTGTTATGCGGTTGCTGGGCGGTGAGGGTGGAACCGCCCGTTTGCGTATGGAAGCGCAGCATTTGCGCCTTGGGATCGGTGGCGCCGAGGTTTTGGGTGATGTGCGCCCACATGTTGCGCGCCGCGCGGAACTTGGCTACTTCTTCGAACAGGTGGTTATGCGCGTTGAAGAAAAAGCTGAGGCGTTTGGCGAATACATTGATATCCAGCCCTTTTTCCAGCGCGGCTTTCAGGTAGGCCTTGCCGTTGGACAGCGTGAAAGCCAGCTCCTGCACGGCATTGGCGCCCGCTTCGCGGATATGGTACCCACTGATGGAAATGGTGTTCCATTTCGGCACTTCCCGGCTGCAATAATCGAAAATATCGGTGATGAGCCGCATGGAAGGTTGCGGGGGATAGATGAAAGTGCCGCGGGCGGCGTATTCTTTGAGAATATCGTTCTGAATGGTGCCGGAAATCTTCTGCAGGTCGGCGCCCTGCTTTTTCGCCAGCGCGATGTAAAATGCAAGGAGGATGAACGCCGTGGCGTTGATGGTCATGGATGTGGAGACCTTCTCCAGTTCGATGCCTGCGAAAAGCGTTTCCATATCTTCCAGCGAATCGATGGCTACGCCCACTTTGCCGACTTCGCCTTCGGCCATGGCATGGTCGGAATCATACCCGATCTGGGTGGGCAGGTCGAAGGCGACGCTGAGGCCCATAACGCCCTGGCTGAGCAGGAAGTGGTATCTTTTATTGGATTCCTCCGCGGTGCTGAAACCTGCGTACTGCCGCATGGTCCAGAGTTTGTCGCGGTACATGGTGGCGTGGATGCCCCGGGTAAAGGGGAAGCGGCCCGGTAATTCGTCCATCGGTACCGGGTTGGTGTATAACGGCCGGATTTCGATCCCAGAATCGGTCTTGATTGGCTTTTCCATATTTACAATGTTAGGGTAAAAACGATAAATTGCGGTAAAATTTGTTGACTGGCCATGATTCCTTATTTGTTATTGGGCACTACCGTCGGACTGGCTTTCCTGAGCATTCACCTCATGCGCCGCAGCGCGCGCAGGCCCTTTCCTGACGCCGTTTACACGGTAATGTTGTCGCTTTCGCTGGCGGCGTTTGTGTATCTCTACGGTACCTGGGTATACGGCAGCATCTATCTCAAATATGTTTTCGGCGGATTATATGTTTGCAGTTTACTTTTCTGGCTGATCCGCCGCCAACCGGTGAAGCCTGCACGTTCCCCGTTTTTCCGGCTGGCGATGTTTGTGGTGCTGGCGCTGGGGGTGGTATTGTATTTCACCGGCACTACCGGCAAGCCGCGCACTGTGGAGCTGGATTTTCCCCTTAAAAAAGGCCGTTATTTCGTCATCCAGGGCGGGAAGGGTCTGCCATCGAACTTGTTCCATTTCAGCTTGCGCGGGGCGGTATATGCGATGGATATCGTGAAGCTCAACGGCTGGGGGAACCGGGCCAATACGGTGTTCTCCAAAAAACTGGAAGATTACGCCATCTTCGGCGATACGGTATACAGCCCCTGTGCGGGCCGCGTGATCCGTGCCAACGGTGAAGACCCGGACAACATTCCACCCAATATGAAACGGGGCCCGCGGAATATGAACGCCGTTCTCATCGATGCCGGCGGGTACTACGTTTTCATGGGGCACTTCCGGCAGGGGAGCGTTGTGGTGAAAGAGGGAGACGAAGTGAAGGTAGGGCAGCCCCTGGCCGGCGTCGGCAACTCCGGCTTCAGCGCCGAGCCGCACCTCCACATCCAGGTGCACCGGAAAGAAAAAGACCGCCCCTGGTACGCTTCCGAACCACTCTACATCCTGTTCAACGGCCATGGCTACCTGCTCAACGAAATGATCCGCAAGAAAAATACCTGATATAAAAAAGACGGCCCCGGAATACCCGGGGCCGTCTTTTTATCAACAAAAAAATTACTTCTTCATCAGTTTCCGCGCTTCCGCATTGATGATCTCCGCAGCGATATCCGAAGGCGATTCCGGTTGCCGCATAAACAGTTCAAGGATTTGCTTGTTCAGCTCGATGGCGGCCGCATCCGGCGGCAGTTTCAGCGCCATCTGGTTAATGATGGAGATCGTTTGTTCCTTTACCGTTTTCACCGCCTCCCAGGCCGTGGGCGTCACATAAATCTGCTGCGATACATTGTGATCGTATTCAGATTTGATGCTCGAAACCATGCCGATCTGCATATCCAGCACCGTAAACCCCGGCTGGTTCACACGGCTGATCAGGTTCTGCGGCGCAATACGCTCCACAAACAGGATGATCCGCTCATATGCCTGCAGCTGCAATGGCAACACGATGTCGGCCTGGTGCGCACCGGAAGCCGAAATGCCTTTCTCTTCGCTCTCTTCCTGCACTTTCGATTTCTTATCTCCTTTCTTCAAAGTGTCTTTCAATGTATAAATCAGGAGCACCACCGCGCCGGCGATGATCACGATAAATAACAATTCCTGGTTAGTGGGCATAATAGGGTGACGTTTAAATATACAAATATAAAAGGAAATCTTAATCTATGAGACTTTCTTTTGTCAACATTCCGGCAAACTGATCGGAATATTGACCGCCAATCCCCCGTCGGAAGTTTCCTTATACTTGGAATTCATGTCCAGGGCCGTGTCCCACATGGTTTTCACCACCGCGTCCAGCGATACTTTCGCCAGTTCCGGGTTGCTTTGTAATGCCAGCTGGCTGGCGGTAATGGCTTTGATCGCGCCCATGGTGTTGCGCTCGATGCAGGGAACCTGCACCAGGCCGCCGATGGGGTCGCAGGTGAGGCCAAGATGATGCTCCATGGCGATTTCCGCCGCCATCAGCACCTGGCGCTGCGATCCGCCAAGGCATTCTGTGAGTGCCGCTGCCGCCATGGCTGAAGATACCCCGATTTCCGCCTGGCAACCGCCCATTGCCGCCGAAATGGTGGCCCGCTTCTTGAAAATGCTCCCGATCTCGGAAGCGCACAACACGAACTGCAGGATCTTGTCGTCGTGCAACCCGTCGCAGAACGCGATATAATATTGCAAAACAGCGGGGATCACGCCGGCGGCGCCATTCGTAGGCGCCGTCACCACCCTGCCGAAAGAGGCGTTTTCTTCGTTCACCGCCAGGGCGAAACAGCTCACCCAGTCGAGCGTATAGCTAAAATGCTGGCCACCCGCGCGGATGGCTTCAATCCATGAAATATAATCAGTGTATTCACGTCCTTTCAACAGCTTTTTGTTGAGCGCCGCCGCCCTGCGGCCTACTTTCAGCCCGCCGGGCAATTCGCCGGTGGTGTGGCATCCGCGGTAGGTGCAGTCACGCATCACTTCCCAAATCTTCAGTACGCCGGATTTTGTTTCGGCTTCACTGCGCCAGGCGTGTTCATTTTCCATCACCAGTTCGGAAATGGAATAGCCGGTTTTGATGCACCATTGCAATAACTGCCGCGCCGTGTCGATCGGGAAAGGCAGGTCTACGCTGCTCCCGCCGCCGCCGGTCTCGCCTTCTTTCACCACAAAACCGCCACCAATGGAATAGTATGTGGCCGCCAGCTGTTCGCCGTTGTGAAGGGTTACCAGAAAGGTCAGTGCGTTGGGATGGAAGGGAAGGGATTCTTCGTAAAGAAATGCGATGTCGGTAACGGGATCGAAGTCGATGAAGCGCTCGCCGCGCAGGTGCAGCTTGCAGTCGCGGCGGATGCCATCGATCTTGGAATCGATCTGGTTCACGTCGAAGGTAACGGGATCGTCGCCCGAAAGTCCCAGCAGCACGGCGATATCAGTGCCGTGGCCGTGGCCCGTTTTGGCGAGGGAGCCATACAGCAGTACAGACAGTTTGCTGATGTCGTTCAGCCTGCCCTGGGCTTTCATTTCGTCGAGGAAACGCATGGCGGCGCGCCAGGGGCCCAGCGTATGCGAGCTGGACGGGCCTACGCCGATCTTGAAGATGTCAAATACGGAAATGCACTCGTGTGGCAAAATATCAGGTTTAGCCTTCAAAGTTAAGGGATTGAAGGCACAAACAAAACAGCACGCGCCGCCCATGCGGGCGGCGCGTTGTCTCATATGGCGGTTCCGTTTTTTGTTGTAATCCTCAGTTCTTATCCCACCAGACTTTGCCGTAAGGGTCGTCGCCCGCGTTGGCGAACTGGCGGCTGATGGCGGCGCGGTAATTATCGCCGTTGTTGAAAGATTCGTCTGCAGGGTACGTCTGGCGGTTCGGCACGGCTTTCCCTGCTGCGGTGGCCATCGCCGGGAAGCCGGTTCTGCGGTACTCCGCCCAGGCTTCAAAGCCGTGCATGTAGAGGTGTACCCAGCGCTGGGTGGCGATCAGCTGTATCGCGTTAGCCGGCGCATACGCCACGCTGGGTTGCGCGATGAGATCTGCATGCCCGTTGGAGCTGCCGGTCCATTGCAGCAGGGATTGTTTAATCGCTTCGTCGTAGTGTTCCTTCGCTTTGGCGTCTCCTCCCGTGATCCACCCGCGCTTGGCGCCTTCCGCCAGGGCAAAGAGCGCCTGTGCGTAGGTGACGAGGTAGATGGGCGCATCCTGCGTTCTTACGGCTTCGCCGACCAGGGAGTATTTCGACAGCGTGGAGCCGTCGAGGCTGCCGTAGGGCAGGCCTACGTAGGTACCGTCCTGCTCGCGGGGGGTGGCATAGATTGCCAGCCGGGGATCGCCGGCATCCTTCAGCAGGTTTACCATCAGTTCGGTGGGCGCCCACCATTCGCGGCCCATGCGGGTCCACTGGTTGTACCAATAGCTTTCGTTGTTGGCGTCGGCCAGGTTTTTAAAGATGAAGTTATCGTCGTTGGAAGTCATGATCCCCGCGGCGATGGCTTTATTGAATTCTTCACGAGCCTTGGTGGCATTCGCTTCCGACATGCGGAGCGCCATGAGCAGGCGGACCGTATTGCCGAGTTTCTTCCATTTGTCGGGATTGCCGCTGTAAAGGATATCGTTGGTGACGTTCCCGGCCACGAATCCGTCGGAAGCTTCTGTCAGCAAGGCAAACAGGCTGGTATAGATGGATTCCTGGGTGTCGTACGCGGGCGTGGTCACCCGTTCGCCGCCTTTGAGCGCCTGGGAATAAGGGACATCGCCCCAGCGGTCGGTAATATGCCAGAAGAAATAAGCCTTCAGCACTTTGGCAATCCCGAGTTGGTTGGGCATGGGGCCGTCTGCCGGCAATTGTTCTGGCTGGGTGAGCACTCTTTCCAGGTTCATGAGCGGATCGAAATAAAGTGTATAGAAGCTGGCGGATGGCTCGGTATACAGGGAAAGGTTCGGGTAGAGCGTTTCCATGAAATATTGCGCGTAAAATTCCCCCTGCGGCGATTCCTGGAGCACCGGCAACATTAGCTGTGCGTTGGAGATGAGCTGCATGTTGGAAGCTTTGGACGGAAGGTTGGGGTTGACGTTGATGTCCCCGAATTTGTTGCAGCCGGCCAGCATCAAGGCGGAGAAGAGTAGTATATTGATTTTTCGCATGACGGTCAGCAATTAGAAGTTCACAATAAGATTTACACCGTAAGACCGCACCGTGTTCGACTGCCCGCTTTCCCTCCAGCTGATGGAGGTGGAGCCGGTCGATAATTCGGAGGGATCGAGGCCTTTGGGGGCTTTTTGCCAGAGCATGGCCGGATTGCGGGCGATGAAGGCCAGGTTGATGCTGTTGATGGGCAGCCTGCCGAGGTCTTTCTTCTCGAAAGTATATCCCAGCCGCAGCTCCCGCAATTTGATGTAAGAGGCATCTACCAGCCATTCTTCATACACATGCGTGGCCACGTGCGTGCGCCAGTATGTTTTGGCGTCAACATAAGCTTCCACATATTCTTTCGTCGTATTGGAAATACCTTTCACTTTCACGCCGCCGCCTTCCGCCACCGGGTCGCGCACATTCTTGCCGCGGTCGTTCATTTCAGCAGTGGCCGGAGCGATACCGGTCTTGTGGGCCAGCATCCAGGTACGGCTGAAGAACTGGCCGCCTTTCTGCCAGTCGATCATCGCGCCCACGTCAAACTTCCAGATTTTGAATGTATTCTGCCAGCCCCCTGTCATATCAGGTAGCACGGAACCGAAGTTATGCGTGGCGGAAGTATACATCGGCATGTTATTATTATCGAGCAGAATCATGCCCGTGGCGGAATCGCGTTGGTATGCCTTGCCGATGAGGCTGCCGAATTCTTCGCCTACGTAGGAGTTGATGTAGCTGTCCACCTGCGAGTAACGCGTATTGTCATAGGGATACACATTGATATCCGGCGCCAGTTCCACGACCATGTTCCGGTTGCGGTTCAGGTTGAAGATGGTGTTCCAGGTAAAGAAATTCGTGCGTACCGGCGTGGCGCTCACGGATAATTCGATACCCCTGTTCCGGATAAGCCCCGCGTTGATGATCGTACTGGCATACCCGCTGGTGCCGGAAAGGGTGAGGGGAAGGATCTGGTTCCGGTTCTTTTGCATGTACCAGGTGAATTCCATGCCGAGCCTGTTGTCGAGGAACTTCAGGTCCACGCCCGCTTCATATGCATGCGCGAACGAAGGCTTGATATTCGGATTTAGCAGCCCGTCGCGGATGTACATGGTATTGATCGCGGTGGCGCCGAGCGTGTAAATGGTGCCCATGGCCAGTTCGCCGCTCGTCTGGAAAGGAGCCAGGTCGCTGCCGGCCTGCGCGTAGCTGAGGCGCAGTTTACCGTAGTTGAGCGCTTTCCATTTCAGGTCGTCGCTGAATACATAGCTTGCCGAAACCGAGGGGTAGTAGTAAGAATTGTTGCCGGGAGGAAGGGTGGATGAGTTGTCGTTCCGCAATGATGCTTCCACGAAATACCGGTTCCTGAAGCCGAGGGAGAACATCCCGTACAGGCTCCTGACTTTCTTCTCCAGCTCGTAATTGGCGAGCGAGGGGCGGTCCACCGAAGCGGCGAGGTTGAAGAAGTCCGGGCTGCTGAGGCCGCCCACGGTAGCGCCGGTCATATACGTATACTTGCGGTGGTAACTGTTACCGCCTACGTTCGCATTCAGGGAAACATCGCCCCAGGATTTATTGTATTCGGCAAGGAATTCATAGTTCATTTCCGTGTTCTGGTACTTGCCGACGGCATACGACGGCACACCGAGCCCCCCGAATCCATGGCGCGACTCGATCCCCTGCGTGAACATATCACCGCGCGCAAAACCGCTTACCTTCAGCCCCGGGAGCACCTGGTAGCTGAGGCCCACGTCGCCGAAGAAGCGGTCGCGGCCGTCGTTGGTCGGGCTTTCGTAAGCCAGGAAGTAAGGGTTGTTCCAGTTGGTGAGCCGCGGCAGGGGATTCGCAACGGTCGGCGTGGCGATGCTCCAACCCAGGATGCGCCCGTCTGCGTATCTGTAATCTTTCAGCCGGCGCATGTCCATGCTCCGCTGGAACCACTGTACCATAAACCGCGCGCCGTCTTCCGAACCTTGCTTAGGCCGCTGGGCGCTGTTGTTGGCGTAGTTCAGGTTGGTGCTCACGGTCAGTTTGGGCGTGATGTCGAGCGAGCCGCTGAAACCGAGGTTGTTCCTTCTCAGCCAGGTATTGGGTTCCACGCCGCCGATGCTGGTGTTGTTGTAGCTGAGGCGGAAAGCCGTATTCTCGTTGCCGCCCGAAACATTGACGCCATTATTGAACGTATACCCGGTTTCGTAATAGTCTTTGATGTTATCAGGATATGCCACAAATGGTGTTTCCTTTCCGTAAGTGGGGTCGAGGGGGTAATAACTGAAC
The DNA here is from genome assembly GCF_038396755.1 of Chitinophaga pollutisoli. NCBI lineage: Bacteria > Pseudomonadati > Bacteroidota > Chitinophagia > Chitinophagales > Chitinophagaceae > Chitinophaga > Chitinophaga pollutisoli. The sequence continues at coordinate 4,999,019 of NZ_CP149822.1, forward strand.
ACCTGGCGCGCTGGTGTTCCGTCGGCCTTTGGCCCCCAGCTTTCATCGACGCTCAGTCCTGCCACTTTCTGCCCCTGTGCGTTGGTGCTCCAGGTTTGGGTAGAACCGCCGCCGTAGATATTTTGCATAGGCATGAAGTTACCGGCCCTTTCGAGCGAGAACGCGCTGTTGAGGGTCACGTTCACTTTTTTAGGCCCTTTCCGCCCTTTGCGGGTGGTGATCATGATTACGCCGTATTGCCCGCGTAAACCGTATAGCGCCGATGCGGCGGGGCCTTTCAGCACATCCACCGACTCGATGTCTTCCGAATTGATGTCCTGCGCGAGGTTGCCATAATCCGCCCCGTCGAAACTGGCGTAGTTGGAGTTGGAAATGGGCGTCCCGTCTACCACGATGAGCGGCTGACTGGCGCCGCTAAGGGCGTTGACCCCGCGGATCTGTATCTTCTGCGTGCCGCCCATGCTGGCGCCGGAAGAGCCCGTCACCTGCACCCCGGCGATTTTGCCGGCGAGGGAACCGATCACGTTTTGTTCTTTCGTATACGTCAGGTTATCGCCTTTTACGCCCTGTCGTGCATACCCCAGCGAACGCTCGTCGCGCTTGATGCCGAGGGCCGTTACCACTACTTCCGACAGCTGCTGGTTGTTTTCCGACATCGTGAAGTCGGCCGTGGCAAACCCGTCGGTCACGGTGACGGTTATACTTTGCGTTTGATGCCCCATGGCGCTGGCATTCAGCGTGTAAGTGCCGGCTTTGAGCCCGCTGATGCTGTAGCGCCCTTCGGAATCGGCCACGTCACCTTGCGACGTTCCGGCGATCTGGATGGTGGCGAAGGGAAGTGGCCGCCCGTCGGAGGTGCGTACGATACCACGGATGCCGCCGTCGAATGAGGGGGCCTCGGCCGGTACGGCTTCAAAAACCTCCGTATTGCCAGGCGCCTTGCGGATCAGGATATGATCGTTGATCTGCTCGTACCGCAAGCCTTTGGGCAGCAGCAACGCATCCAGCAGCTGGCCGACGGGGATGCCCGCGGCGCGGTAGGTCACGTTGCCGTGCCCTTCGATGTCGCGGGTTTTATACGTAAATGAGCAGTCCGCCAGCGATTCTATCTGCCGCAACGCCTGCCGGAGCGTAACATTGTTAAGATCGACCGAAACAATTACTTTCCGGATATCCTGCCCGGCGCCGTCCGCCGCAACCAGGATTCCGTTGAAAGTCAATAAGATGGCCAGGATGGATATTCTCATAATCAACCAGTTGAGACGAGACAGCCCGGGTTTTGGCGGCTGCCCTTTTCGCATGCGGGGGTCGATGAAATTGCTGTTTTCTACATACAAATTCATAGCTTTGATGTGTTTAATAATTACCGAATAGGGATTATTGAAAAGCAGGAGGAGCCGCAGCCGGGTCGCAATCGGAGCGGCTCTCCGCATTTCAGGTGTTACCCAGACAATCTTTTACAGGAATTTGCCATGAGTGCAGATTTTGGTTAATGGATCGAATATATTCCGTTGGCCAGCGTCAGCCGGCTGTCTGTCAGCTTGCACAATATTTTCAACGCCTCGCCCGCCCCGATGTCGCGGCGGAAGGAGGTGGAAACGGTTTCTTCTCCCAGCCCGGGCCGCATCAGCCGGATGCGCACGTCGTAGGTACGCTCCAGGTCGCTGATGATGTCTTCCAGCTTTTCCCCGTCGTACAGCATCTTCCCGTCTTTCCATGGCGCCGCGTCTTCCGATTTAATGGTTTTGGGCGCTTCGTCTTTCATGACTTCGGACCTGACTTTCACCTGTTGCCCGCCGGTGAGGGTTGCTGTTTTTCCTTCCCGTACCGCACTTTTACCTTCCCGCTGCTTACGGCCACGGTCACGTCTTCCTGCCCGGGGTATGCCCGGATGTTGAACGCGGTACCGAGGACGGTGGTTGAGATATGCCCCGTGTGGATGATAAAAGGCTTCCCGCCGTCCTGCGCCACGTCGAAGTAGGCTTCGCCTGAGAGGTAGACGGTACGGTCTTCCTGCCCGAAATCTTCCGCGTAACGCAGGTTGCTGGCCGTATTGAGCCAAACCAGGGTGCCGTCGGGCAAACTAAGCCGGCGCACCTCGCTGCGGGCGGTCTGCTGCCCCTGCATGGCCGGCGCCTGGGCGCTGCCCGAAGGGTAGAGGAGCCATGTGCCCGTGGCCACGATGGTGATCAGGGCGGCGGCTACGGCGAACTTCACCAGTTTCAACTGCCGGCCGGCAGGGTGTATGAGGCGGCCGCGGGCGTTGACGTACGTTTCCGCATGCGGCAGTTCCTCGTCGCTGTTCCAGGCCTGGCGGATCAATTCGCGCAGGGTGTCGTCGTGGCCGGCTTGCCGGAGCAGGGCGAAGAATTCCTCATATTCCTGCCGCGTACAGGTATTGTCGCGGTAGCGTTTGAAAAGGTATTGTATCCGTTCTTCCATGCTTTGAATTGGTGTATATGCATGGGAAGACGAAGCAGCGGTGATATGTTCCTATTGCCGGGAGAAAAAAGTGAAAAAAAGATAAGGAGGGGGCCGGAAGTTTTGACGAGGAAGGAGCGGATGGCCTGCAAGGCCGAGAAAAGTTGGTTTTTGACGGTATGCCGGGAGATGTTGAGCTCGTCAGCGATTTCCATATAGCTCATGCCTTCTTCGCGGTTGAGGCGGTAAATGAGGCGCCGCTGGGGCGGGAGGCGGTCGATGGCTTTGCCGACGAGGGCGTGGTATTCGCGGTCTTCGGTAATGGTGGCGGGGGAAGCGGGCTCCTGGGACAGGGCGCTCCATATTTGCTCGCGCATCCGCTCGTCGGCCGCGGCTTTGCGGAGGAAGTCCATGAGCTTGTTTTCCATCACCCGGTACAGCCACGCGTCCATGTTCCGGATATCGGCCAGTTTTTCGCGGTGCTCCCAGAGTTTAAGAAAGGTTTCCTGCACAAGGTCCTGCGCGTATGCCGCAGATTTTGTCATGCCGAGTGCCAGTGCGTACAAACGGGCCTCCTGGTCATGGAAAACCTCCAGGAAGCGGCGCTCCTGCATGGCGGATGGGGATATGTGAACGGGCGGTCGGTGCATATCGACGGGAATAGTACCGGATTTGCGTTAGATATTGGTCTTTCTAAATGTACTATAATTTCCCCGTAAAGCAAAATGCCCGCACCGGCAGGAACCGGGCGGGCATCAGGTATGTTCTCCGGTTTCCCGGATACGATTAATAATAGAAATCGTTCACCGTTACTTCAAACTTCAATACGCTGTTGGGCGGAATGCTACCCTGCTGGCGGTTCCTGTAACCCAGCACGGAAGGGATCAGGTATTGCACCACCCCTTTCTTTGAAGTCTTTTGCGGCCCCACTTTAAACCCGGCGATCAGCCCGGTGCTGCCGAGTCGGATGTCGTTGAAAGTAGTGTTGTTGGCGGAATCGAACCGGGTGCCGTTCAGCAGCCAGCCTTTGTAGGAAATGTTGAATCGGTCGTCCAGCGCGATAGTATCTTCATTAATCCCGTTTTGCAGCACTTTCCAATATACGCCCGTCGAATCGCGTTGCATACCGGTGATATTGTTGGCCGCGATGTAGTCCTTGATGGTCTGTTCGTCGATGGCCGCTTGTTTCACTTCGTCGTAAGGCACTTCATCGTCCTTGTCTTTCTTGCAGGCTACTGCCAGGGTAATGCCCAGGAGGGCGATCAGGCCCAGGTAATGTTTCTTCATGCGATTTAAGTGGTTATTTTCTGATATCGATTAAAGTAATGTCGCAATGCAGGATCGCATTCGGCGGAATTTTTCCGGGGATGCCCACGTCGGAGAAAGCCAGCCTGCTGGGAATGAAAAGCTCGATCCGGCCGCCCTTGGTAATCAGGGGCAACCCGTATTGCCAACCCAGGATATGGTCTTTCAGCCGGCGGTTGTCGAAAGACGTGGGGATCGGGGAGGCTTCCACGATCTGGTCCTGCCCCAGCAACTTGCGCTTGTAGGTAACCACGGGGATTTCGTCCAGGCTGATGGTGTCCGATTTGTCGCCGGGTTCCCAGATCCGGTATATCATCCCGCTGGGGTGGATGACGGTGCCGGAATCCATCTTGTGTTGCTTGAGGTACCCCCGGATGGCATTCGTCTCCGCTACGATATCGGAAAGTATCCTGTCCGCATCTTCCAACGACTTTGCGCAACCCGTCAGCAGGCCAACTGCCAGTACCAGGAGGCCCAGGGAGGGCGGGAGGGAGCGAAACAATCGTAATCCTTTGTTCAACGGCATCTGGTTCGGAATTTTAACTTTAAACGGTATCAGTGGCCGGAAAGTTACAGCATAAAAAAATCCCGTCCCAGGCAAAAGCCGGGACGGGAAGGAATATTTCCGGAACGGGTGGATTAGTAATCCATGCCCATGCCATGACCGCCGCCCGGCATTGCGGGAGCTGCGGATTTGGGTTCGGGTTTGTCGGCGATCACGCATTCGGTGGTCAGCAGCATACCAGCGATGGATGCGGCGTTTTCCAGGGCGATGCGGGATACCTTGGTGGGGTCGATTACACCCGCGGCCAGCATTTTCTCGTAGGTTTCGGTGCGGGCGTTGAAGCCGAAGTCACCTTTACCTTCTTTCACTTTCTGTACCACGATGGAACCTTCGATACCTGCGTTGGCGGTGATCTGACGGAGAGGCTCCTCGATCGCGCGTTTAACGATCGCGATACCGGTCATTTCGTCTTCGTTCTCGCCTTTGATTTTATCCAGGCCTTCGATCGCGCGGATGAAAGCAACACCGCCACCGGCAACGATGCCTTCTTCAACGGCAGCGCGGGTTGCGTGCAGGGCGTCGTCCACACGGTCTTTCTTCTCTTTCATTTCCACTTCGGTAGCGGCACCCACGTAGAGTACGGCAACACCGCCGGACAGTTTGGCCAGGCGTTCCTGCAGTTTCTCGCGATCGTAGTCGGAGGTGGTTACCTCGATCTGGGACTTGATCTGGTTGATACGTGCCTGGATATCGGTTTTTTTGCCTTTACCGCCAACAACAGTGGTATTGTCTTTGTCGATGGTTACGGACTCTGCGCGGCCGAGGTAGGTGAGGTCTGCGTTTTCCAGTTTATAGCCCTGGTCTTCACTGATCACGATACCTGCGGTGAGGGTTGCGATGTCCTGCAGCATTTCCTTGCGGCGGTCGCCGAAGCCGGGGGCTTTCACGGCGGCAACTTTCAGGGTGCCACGGAGTTTGTTCACCACCAGGGTAGCCAGTGCTTCGCCTTCGAGGTCTTCGGAGATGATCACGAGGGGAGCGCCTTGCTGGGCCACTTTCTCGAGGATGTGCAGGATATCCTTCATGGTGCTGATCTTCTTGTCGTAGATCAGGATGTAGGGATTCTGCAGCTCGGCCTGCATTTTTTCGCTGTTGGTGATGAAGTAGGGGGAGAGGTAACCGCGGTCGAACTGCATACCTTCTACCACTTCCACAGTGGTTTCGGTGCCTTTGGCTTCTTCTACGGTGATAACGCCGTCTTTGGTTACTTTGCGCATCGCTTCGGCGATGAGTTTACCGATTTCGGAGTCGTTATTGGCGGAGATAGCGGCAACCTGTTCGATTTTCTTGTTGTCGTTACCTACTTTTTCGGATTGTTTTTTCAGGTTTTCCACAACGCCTTTCACGGCTTTGTCGATACCGCGTTTCAGGTCCATGGGGTTCGCGCCTGCGGCTACGTTTTTGAGACCTTCGCCGATGATGGCCTGGGCCAGCACGGTGGCGGTAGTGGTACCGTCGCCGGCGATGTCAGCGGTTTTGGAAGCTACTTCCTTCACCATTTGAGCGCCCATGTTCTCGATGGGGTCTTCCAGTTCGATTTCTTTAGCTACTGTAACACCGTCTTTGGTTACGCCGGGAGCGCCGAATTTCTTTTCGATCACTACGTTGCGGCCTTTGGGGCCGAGGGTCACTTTCACTGCGTTGGCCAGGGTGTCAACGCCTTTTTTCATTTTGTTGCGGGCGTCGGTATTAAAGAATATTTGCTTTGCCATAGTCGTATAAATTTTCTTTGGTCGTGAAGGTTAAATTTCTGGGCCGGGAATTAGATAACGGCCAGGATGTCGGATTCGCGCATGATCAGGTAGTCATCTCCTTCGAGGCTGATCTCGGTGCCGGAATATTTGCCGTACAGCACGGTATCGCCTACTTTCACGCTCACGGGTTCATCTTTTTTACCAGGACCGGCTGCTACTACCGTTCCGCGTTGCGGTTTTTCTTTAGCCGTGTCGGGGATGATGATGCCGCCTGCGGTTTTTTCTTCAGCTGCTGCGGGTTTTACGATCACCCTGTCTGCCAGAGGTTTGATACTCAATTTGCTTTTAGCCATTTTGATTCTATTTTTAAAAAGATGAGTTTGTAAAAGTTTTTCCGGTTTTGATCGAAATCGGACGGATTTCCCTCTGTCAGAGATTGTGCCAAATGATTTTCTGGTCAAATTTGCAGGTTCCAAAGATAAGTAAATTCACTTGCCATGCCAGAAAATGACATTTTTTCATTTTCGGCCTGACAACAGCCCTGGAATGGCAGTTTGGCGCCCCCGGCCGGGGGCGCCGGAAGTATTTTTTAAAAAGTCGCTGTAAAACAGTAGATTTGCGGCCATTTTCCTAAGCGTACAAATGATCAGTAGAAGAAATATCCGGGTAAAAGTAATGCAAACGCTGTATGCCATGGACACCATGGAGCAGGAAACGGTGAAACCGGGCACTGCCATGAGTTTGCTAAATGAGAAACTGGACCAGACGTGTCAGGTTTTCACCTACCTCCTGTACTCTATGGCCAGAGTGGCCCAGTACGCGGAGACGGAAGCCCAGAAAAGGGCCTCCAAACATCTGCCCAGTGCGGAAGACCTTGCCGTGAACACCAAAGTGGCGGGGAACGACTTCGTTTTCCAGGTGCTGAACGATAAGGGGTTCCTCGTCAACCTCGACACCTGGAAGCTCCGGCGCCTCGAAGACCCCGAGCTCACCCGGAAACTCTACCATCAACTCACCGAAACGGAGACCTATAAAGCATACATCGCCCAACCCTCCCGCGACAGAGCCTCCGAAAAGCAAATCGTGGAATTCATCTTTTCCGAAATACTGGAGAAAAGCGACCACTTCATCCAGCACATGGAAGACAGCTTCCTTCACTGGGGCGACGATGCCGACATGATGGGCATCCTGGTAGGCAACTACCTCTCCAAGCCCCAGCTCTTCAACTTCCTCCAGCTCATCTCCCGCGAAAAACTGGAATATGCCCGCGACCTCCTCAGCACCGTCCTCAACAAAAAGGACTACTGCCTGGAGCTTATCCGGCCCAAACTCCAGAACTGGGACCCCGAGCGTATTGCCTCGGTAGACATGCTGCTGATGGAAATGGGCGTCTGTGAATTTCTCTATTTCCCCACCATTCCCACCAAGGTAACCATCAACGAGTACATCGACCTGGCCAAAGCCTACTCCACGCCGCAAAGCGGGCAGTTCGTCAACGGCATCCTCGATAATATCCTGAAAGATCTCCTCCAGGCCAACCTCGTGGAGAAAACGGACCGTAACCGTAAATAAACGAGCCATGAAAGCTTCCTTCCTCGCCATCCTCGCCGTGTCCCTCGCTTTCGGCGCCTGCAACAGCCCTGAGGGCAGCAAGGCTCCGGCCGCCTCCGGCTCCCGGGCACAGGATACGTCCCTAGGCGCCCGCCCTGTAATCTCCTTCGAAAAGCAGGTGCACGACTTCGGGAAAATCGTAGCCGGCGAAGTCGTCGAATATTCCTTCAAATTCAAGAACACCGGCAGCCGCGACCTGCTCATCAGCCGCGCGGAAGCCTCCTGCGGATGCACCATCCCGGAATGGCCCAAAGCACCCATCCGCCCCGGTGATTCCGCTTACATCAAAGTGAAGTTCGACAGCAAAGGCCGTCCCGAAGGCTATACCGAAAAAGAAATCTACATCGAAGCCAACACCGAACCCTCCGGAAATGCCGGTCCGCGCATTACCGCCGAGATCGTGGCAAAGAAATAGTAACTTTAACCGTTCAAATCAAATAAACACATACAGATGTACAACTTCTTAACAAACGTATTCCTGATGACGCCCCCGCCGGTGGCGCACAGGGCGGCGGTATGGGCAGCATGGGCACCCTCATCTTCTTCGGTGGTATGATCCTCGTGATGTGGCTTTTCATGATCCGTCCGCAAACCAAAAAAGCCAAAGCACAAAAAACTTTCATCGACAACCTGCGCGAAGGCGACAAGGTGGTATCCATAGCCGGTATCCATGGCAAAGTGAAGAAAATCAACGATAACGGCACCCTGCAGGTAGAAGTGAGCCCCGGCACCTTCTTCACCATGGAGCGTTCCGCCATCAGCATGGAATACACCAACGCGCAGAACAAAGCTGCCGAAACGAAATAATTCCGGGATTTTAACGCGAACACAGGAGGAGAAGGCTTTACGCCTTCTCTTTTTTTATTATTTTGCCCTATATGCGCATCATCGGAATCACCGGCGGCATCGGCTCCGGAAAAACTACCGTAGCGAAGATTTTCGCCCTCCTCGGCATCCCCGTCTTTTATGCCGACGAAGCCGCCAAAGACATCATGGTCCGCGACCAGGAGCTCGCTTCCCGCATCCGCGGCCACTTCGGTGAAGCCGCCTATTTCCCCGACGGCACGCTCAACCGCAAATTCATCGCCGATATCGTGTTTGCCGACAAAGAGCAGCTCGCCATCCTCAATTCCTTCGTCCATCCCGCCACCATCCGCGATTCCGAACAATGGGCCAGCCGCCAGAACGCCCCCTACGTGATCAAGGAAGCCGCGCTCATGTTCGAAACCGAATCGTTCCACCACGTCGATAAGGTGATCACTGTGTACGCACCTGAAGCCCTCCGCATCCGGCGCGTCATGCAGCGCGACAATACCGACCGCAACGCCGTCATCGCGCGCATGCACAAACAGCTCGACGAGCAGATCAAGCGGAAGCTGGCCGATTACGTCATTTACAATGATGAACAGCAGCTCGTGATCCCCCAGGTGCTGGAGCTTCATAAAACATTCCTGGCCTTGTAAGGATACGGGGCAACTATAAACACGAAGGCCCGGCGATCATCGCCGGGCCTTCGTGTTTACCGGGAAAAACTCATTGCAGTTTCGCCAGCCATTCGGTCATACGCTTCATGCCTTCCCGGATGCGGTCGAGGCTGGTGGCGTAGGAGATGCGGATGCACTGGGGTTGTTCGAAAGCCGCGCCGGAAACGACCGACACGTTGGCTTTGTGCAGCAGGAACATGCAGAGGTCGTCGGCGTTTTCGATGCGCTCGCCTTCATATTGCTTGCCGAAAAAGCCACTCACGTTGGGGAACATGTAGAATGCTCCGTCAGGAAGGTTTACATGGAGGCCCGGAATGTTTTTCAGGGCGTCGAAGATGAAGGCGCGGCGTTCGCCGAAAGCTTTCACCATTTCCTGCGCGGTGTCCAGCGGTCCGCGGAGCGCCGTGATGGCGCAGCGTTGGGTAATGGAGCAGGTGGCGGAGGTGAACTGGCTCTGCACCATGTCTGCCGCTTTGGCAATTTCCAGCGGAGCGGCCAGGTAGCCGAGGCGCCAGCCGGTCATCGCGAAGCCTTTGCTGAGGCCGTTGATGATGATAGTGCGGTTTTTCAGGCTGCCGAAAGTAGCGATGCTGGTGTGCGGCGCCACGTAGTTGATATATTCGTAGATCTCATCCGAAATGATGAAGATGTCCGGATGTTTTTCGAATACTTCCGCCAGGCCCTTCAGTTCGTCGTGGGAATACACGGAACCGGTGGGGTTGCAGGGGGAAGAGAACATGAACAGTTTGGTTTGCGGCGTGATGGCGGCTTCCAGCTGTTGCGGCGTGATCTTGTAATTGTTATCGATGCCGCAGGGCACGAACTTCACGACGCCCTGGCAAAGTTTCACCAGTTCGGAGTAAGTAACCCAGTAAGGCGTGGGGATGATCACTTCGTCGCCGGGATTCACGATGGAGAGCACGGCGTTGGCGATGGATTGCTTGGCGCCGGTGGATACGACGATCTGTTCGGCGGTGTATTCCAGCCCGTTGTCGCGCTGGAGCTTGTGCGCCACGGCCTGTTTGAGGTCGAGGTATCCGGCTACGGGGGTATAGTGGGTATACCCTTCATCGATGGCTTTTTTGGCGGCCTCGCGGATGTGTTCCGGCGTATCGAAATCGGGTTCCCCGATGCTGAGGTCCACAATGTCAATGCCCCGGGCTTTCAGTTCCCGGCTGAGTTTGGCCATTCTGATGGTTTGCGGAACGGAGATCCGCGTTAATCTTTCTGCTAGTTGCATGCGTACTGTTTTTTGGGTTGACCGCGGCAAACCTACAGCAAAAAAACGAGAGGAGGGGCATAAAAAAACATTCCGGAACCAGGGTCCCGGAATGTTTTGAAAAATGTATAAAGCGGTACTGCTTATTGGTTCTGGTAGGGCATAACCGTGATCTTGGGCTTCAGGTCGCCGGTGGTCACGCTGTCGATCCCCTGGTACATGATATTGTAGAAACCGCCGCGTGCAGCCAGGGATACTTCCTTGATGGCAAGGGTATCTCCGCCCGGACCTTTCGCCACGATGTTAAACGTGCCGAGGTTGTTGGCGGTGAACTGGTCGTACTGGCCGCTCATGAAGTCTTCGTATTGACGGCCGCCCCAAACGCGGGTTTCGCCGATGTACAGGTCAACGGGGCCGGAGTTGGGAACGAGGTTGAAGAAACGAACGTTCGCCCGGTCGGTTGCCGCGTTGGTCCATGTTTCCAGGATACGGTGAACGTCTGCGTGGGAACCGTCGCCATGCAGGATCAGCGTGGTATAACGCGAAGTGTCGAAGGGAGCGGATTCAGAGGCCAGCAGCACTTCGGTACCGAATTTCTTGAAGTCGATCTTGTAGTTTTTCGGCGTAAACAGGGCGCCGTCGGCAGCACCGTACTTGAATTGTTCGCTGTTGATTTTCTTGGCGTCCATAAAGATGTCTACACCATACTCGGTGCCAAGCGAGTTCACGAAAGCCACGTAGGTAACGGGCTGTTGCGGTTGCGGGTCAGAGTTTTTCAGGCAGGAGGTGAATCCTGTTGCAGCTACTACGGTCAATGCCGCCAGTGTCCATAAACGGCTCATTTTGGTTACCATGCGCTCTTTGGTTTTTATGTTCATTGATTTGTTACGGTTATGAAGTCAATTTTTGTCAGTCTGTATAACGTTGCAGGTCCGGTTTGTATTTTCTTTCCCTTGTCAGTTCCGTTTCATAAATAATGGCGCCCAGTTCGCGAAGGAATGGTTTTCCAATGGTTTCGTAATCATATGTATCGTCTCCGATGACGCCGTCCGTATTCGTGTAAATGCGGGCGGACAGGAGGAATTCGATCTTGTTGGCAAAGTCCGCAAAATACGCGACATCGGTCAGAAAGCCATAAGCCCAGCCGGATTTGTTGTAAATCCTCAGCCCCGCAGGCAGTTGCACGCTGGCATCCGCGCCGCCCATAAGGTATTTGGTATAATTCCGGTGGAATTCAGCCGTGTCGTATTTCGGATCTCCTGCCTCGCTTTCCGTTGGCAGCCTGGACATGTACCGGTATAAAAACCGGTAGTCTTCCTTCGTTAAACGAAAACGTTGGCGGGATGTTACAGTTTCCGGAAAAATTATGCTTTGAAGGATTTGATGGAGGTCGCCCAGCGCGATCCGGTTCTTCAAGGAGAAGTCGAACGGTTGTTGTACGAGGGAATCCCCCGCGTAATGCGCCTTTCCGGCCTGTTCTGGCGCCTGCGAAGGCGTTCCCGGCACGGGGCCGCGGTAATACCGGGGCGCTTGTATGAGCACCGGAACAGTGCCTTCCGGCGTAAAAAAGCGGATGCCGTTGGTCTGGCGGTTGGCTTCCGGCGAGAGGGGCATGCTGAGGCGGTGGATGATGCGGGCGCCGGCATATCCTTTATCATGGAGGCTTTTATTGAACGCTTCCTGGCCCAGGAGCTCATAGAGCCGGTTGAACGCATCGTTATCGCTGACCATCAGGATCTTTTTGATGTAATGGGCGGCGGAGGGTTTGCCGGTAGGGGAGGACGTATCGGTGTCCGCGGCGGTGGAGATGCCCGGCAGGCTGTCGGTCAGCATATCCGCCGTAGGCGGGATGTCTTGTTTTCGGAGGGTTTCCAGGGCGAGGAGCGCCGCGGGCAGTTTTACGGTAGAGGCGGGATAGAAGTAGGAGGAGGGGGCCTGGGGCCAGTGGAACTCCTGCAAATGAGGTGTATTGCGCGCGTCGCGGTCGATCCGGGTATAAAAAATCTCGATCCGGAAAGCTTCCGGATCGGCGAGAGCAGGCCCCAGCCGGGCTGCATGGGCCGCCAGGAGGGAGTCCAGGTAATTGTCCGGTTTCAATGGTTTCATGGCGAAATTTCTTCCCTGGTAAGTTTGGCAGTTCGCAAAAAAAACCAATATTGCAGACGCCAACAAAATCCGTTGCTGCATAGAAGGAAAATTTGAATGCGAAATCCCTATCAAAACCAATCACATAGTGATTTTATGGCTGTTTTGATCGGGGCTTTAATATATCAATTTAAATTCTATCTTTGCAACTCTTTAAAAATTAGTATTAATAATCCGAAAAGAAAATGCAACTAAAAGGACTGGTTAGATTTTTTACTGCCGCCCTGATCCTTATTTCTTTGTATCAGTTGTCCTTCACGTTCGTGGTGCGGAACTTTGAGAAGAAGATGAAGGCTGAGGCCGCAGCTGATGTTGCCCGCCAAAATCCCTCCGCCGAAACGAAATATCCCGGGAACAAGGAGCTTCAGGCCCTGTACCAGGATACGCTGAACGACCTGGTTAAGGAACGTACGGACTACAAGCTGGACAGCTCCAGTGGCAAGCAGATTGCGGGATTCCCCTGGAACACCAGCTACATCAAGGCTAAAGAAAAGCAGCTCAACCTGGGCCTCGACCTGCAGGGAGGTATGAACGTGGTGCTGGAAGTTAGCGTGGAAGACGTTGTCCGCGCCCTGGCCGGCAACCCCAACGATCCTGCCCTCAATGCAGCCATCGCCACCGCCCGCGAGCGTAAGAAGAACAGCCAGTCCGACTTTGTGACCCTGTTCGGCGAAGCGTACAAGGAAAAGAACCCGAACGGCAAACTGTCGAACGTGTTCGCCAACGCCCAGCTGAAAGAGATCAACTTCAACAGCACCAACGACCAGGTGCTGAACGTGATCCGCACGGAAGCGAAGGCCGCCATCAAGAATACTTACAAGGTACTGCAAAACCGTATCGACAAGTTCGGTGTAGCGTCGCCCACCATCAACCTCGACGAGAACCGCGGTATTATTTCCGTGGAACTGGCCGGTGTGGATGATGCCGACCGTGTACGCCAGTACCTCCAGGCCAGCGCCAACCTCGAATTCAGGGAAACATACAAGAACAGCGATGAATTCTACACCGCTGTGCTGACGCCCATGAACGAGGCGATCCGCCGGTCCCTGGGTAATTCACCCATCGTAACCGACACTACCGCGCAGCCCAATGATTCCGCAGCTACCGCTGCCGCTCAGCCGGCCGCCGCAAACGATACCGCTTCATTGACCAGCGTATTGTCGAAAGACGTAGCCGCTGCCGGTAAAGATTCCGCCGCCCTGTTGCAGCAGCAGGCCATGAAGGAGAATCCGCTCTTCGCGATCCTCCGCATGAACGCTACGCAGACGGAAGGCCTGATCCCCAGTTCCACCCTCGGTTACATCGCCACCTCCGATACCGCCACTTTCCGCAAATACCTGGAAATGCCGGCTGTGAAAGCGGTGATCCCGAAAGACCTGGTGTTCCTCTACGGCCCTTCCAACAAGGAAGACCGCAGCCAGCCCCTGCAGGTGTATGGTGTTAAGGTGAACCCCTCCAGCCCGAAAGCTAAAATTACAGGCGAAAGGGTAATCGCGGCGAAAGCCGATTTCGGACAGGACAACCACGCGCCCGAAGTATCCATGACCATGGACGTAACCGGCACCCGCGACTGGCGCAACCTGACCCGCGCGCTGAAACCCACCAACCCCGACGATCCGAGAACTTTCAACTACGTAGCCGTAGTACTCGATAACATTGTTTACACCGCTCCTTCCATCCGCGGCGAGATCCCCAACGGCGTCTCTTCCATCAGCGGCAGCTTCACGCTGGAAGAAGCGCAGGACCTTGCGAACATCCTGGTATCCGGCCGCATGCCGGCTCCCGCCAAGATCGTTCAGGAACAAGTGGTAGGGCCGACCCTCGGCCAGGAATCCATCGAAGCCGGCGCCAAGTCCTTCATCATCTCCTTCGCCGTGATCTTCGTGCTGATGCTGGTATATTACAATACCGGTGGCATCGTAGCCAACATCGCCCTGATCCTCAACCTCCTCTTTACCTTCGGCATCCTCGCATACCTGGGCGCAACGCTCACCATGCCTGGCATCGCCGGTCTGGTACTGACGATCGGTATGGCGGTAGACACCAACGTAGTGATCTTCGAACGTATCAAGGATGAGCTCAGCAGAGGGAAAACCTACCAGCAGGCGGTGGACGACGGTTACAAACGTTCCTACGCCCCGGTGCTCGATGGTCACATTACCTCGCTGCTCACCGCGATCATCCTGTTCTATTTCGGCCTCGGCCCCGTACTGGGCTTCGCCACCACGCAGATCATCGGTCTGATCCTGTCCCTGTTCTGCGGTATCCTCGTATCCCGCATGGTGACAGACTTCTGGATGAAGCGCAAACGCCACTTCGAATACTTCACACCGCTCAGCCGCAGGATTTTCAAGCACGCGAACTTCGACTTCGTTGGCAAACGCAAGATTGCTTACGTGATCTCAGCGATCGTAATGGTCCTCGGTGTAGGTTCCTTCTTTAATGGATTCGACCACGGAGTTGACTTTAACGGCGGCCGCAGCTATACCATCCGTTTCGATAAACCGGTAGAGCGGGAAGCCGTACACGGTGCGTTGAACAAGATTTTCGATTCCGAGACCTTCGTTAAAACCATCGGCGATAACAACCAGCTCAACATCACCACTCCGTACCGTATCGAAGAGAATACCGACGAAGCGGCGAAAGACGCAATGGCGAAACTGCACTCCGGCCTGCAGGCTTTCTACGACAGCAAGCCCGATCAGGCTACCTTCGAAGCCAAGTACCTCGTAGGTTCGCAGACCGTAGCGCCCACCATCTCCGATGACCTGCGTCAGGGAGCCGTATACGCTACCATTCTCTCCATCTTCGTGATCTTCCTGTACATCCTGTTGCGGTTCAGCAAATGGCAATACTCTATCGGTACCATTTTCTCCCTCCTGCACGACGTACTCGTAACCCTGGCCGTGTTCTCCTTCTGCCGTGGCTTTGTGCCCTTCGCACTGGAGATCGACCAGCACTTCATCGCGGCGATCCTTACCGTGATCGGCTTCTCGATGAACGATACCGTGATCGTATTCGACCGTATCCGTGAAACTTTCCGCAACACGAAAGGTCTGGATACCAAATACGTCATCAACCGCGCGATCAACGAAACCCTGAGCCGTACCATCATGACTTCCGTGACGGTATTCCTCACCATCCTCATCCTCTTCGTCTTCGGTGGCGAGGTGACCCGTGGGTTCGCATTCGCAATGCTGATCGGCGTACTGACCGGTGCTTACTCTTCCATCTTCGTTGCAGCCCCCATTCTGGTGGACTTCGACAAGAAGAACACACTTGCGCAAGAGCGTGAGTCTGTAGTGATCGAGAAGGCTCCGCCGTTAGTGCGTGGCAAATAAGACCGCAATCATCTTCAGATAAAAAAGGAGACCAGGGTTTTTCCCTGGTCTCCTTTTTTTGTGCCGTATCCGTACTATAGGGTTCGTCTGGGCCAGCAGTTTCCTTAACATTAGGCTTCCATTTACTTTTACTATCTCAATTTCATCTTAAAGCCATTACAACAACATATGAGAGCTACCTCTTTATAAGGGAGGCTCATAGGTGGCTTATAGGTGGCTGCGAGGTAGCTTAGAGGTAGCTCAGCTGACAATTATATGACCGCAAGCGATGCCTTTGCCGGGCGGGAGGGGCAGTAGTAGGAATAAAGGGCAATGGTGTGGCAGGGAATGAAAAGGGCGGACAGGCATTACCTGTCCACCCTGGTCAATATGATTTCCGGAAGCCGGATTATACGGCGAAGGAAGTGCCGCAGCCGCAGCTGGAGGAAGCGTTCGGGTTGTTGAAAGTGAAACCGCGGGCGTCCAGGCCATGCTGGAAGTCGATTTCGATGCCCATCAGGTAAAGGCCATGCGCTTTTTTCATGATCACGGGGATGCCTTCGATATCAAAGGTATCGTCGCCATCCATTTTGGCGTCAAAGCCGAGGATGTAAGACAAACCGGAGCAGCCGCCACCCTTCACGCCTATGCGCAGGAATTGCGTACGGTCGAAGCTGTCTTCTTCCATGAGCCTTTTCAGTTCTTTTACCGCACCGGCGGTGAATTTTATAGGAGCTTGCGTAATTGTATCCATTTATCGAAAAGTTTGAATACAAAAATACGGAAAAATGCCTAAAGTGCGTTGTCACGGGTATGTCAGCCCCGTGTGCGATTATCTGAAATTTGTATGTAATTTGTTGCCCGGTGCATAACCCGTTACTACATATGCGATACTATCTATGCCTGGCCCTGGCCTTATCCCTTGCCCATTCGGCGCGCGCACAGCAATTTGGCGGCAACCGGCCTGCCGTGAAATGGCGGCAGGTGAATTCGGATACGGTGCGGGTAATATTCCCGGCCGGGCTTGAAGCGCAGGGCAAACGGGTGGCCGATGTGGTGCACCATATCGCCAGGTCACACACGGCAACGCTGGGCACCACCGTCCGCAAAGTCGATATCATCCTCCAGCATGAAACCATGCAAAGCAACGGCTTCGTACAGCTGGGGCCTTTCCGGTCGGTTTTCTATCTCACCCCGCCACCCAATTCCGCCGACCTGGGCGCCCTCAACTGGGCCGATCAGCTGGCCCTGCACGAATACCGCCACGTCGTACAGAACAACAATTTCCGTAAAGGCGTCAGCAAAGCAGGGTATTACGTGTTCGGCGAACTGGGCCAGGCCGCCGTGACCAATATCGCCGTGCCTGACTGGTTCTGGGAAGGCGACGCCGTGGTTACCGAAACCGCCCTCAGCCAACAGGGAAGGGGCCGCCTCCCGGCGTTCTTCGACGGTTACCGGGCATTGGCGCTGTCCGGCAAGGATTACAGCTACATGCAGATCCGGAACGGTTCATTCCGGAAATACATCCCCAACCATTACCAGACCGGTTACCTCATGACCAGTTTCGGTCGCCTGCAATACGGGCAGGATTTCTGGAAAGGGGTGACCGACGACGCCGTGCGGTACCGCCGCTTGTTCTATCCTTTCTCCCAAAGCCTGAAACGGCGCACCGGCCGCAACGCCGCGGCTTTCTTCGATACAGCTTTCAAATACTACCGCAAAAACTGGAGCGCCGCCGCCACCGAGCCCGTAGATACACTCGACGTTCCCATGCCCGCGCTTTCGAAGCGCAATACCGTTGAGAACTTCAGCTACCTGTACGCTACCAAAGGCCCCGGGCTGGTGTTCCTGCATAACTCTTTCGAAACCATTCCCGCCATCTACCACCATTACGGCACGGGGCGCGTCTTCCGGCAGGTGGCGCCCGGCGTGGGATTCGATAATTACTTCAGTTACCGCGACGAACATTTCCTCTGGACCGAAAGCCGGTACAACGCCCGCTGGGGCTGGGACGAGCGTTCGGTTGTCGTAATTTACAAACCCGGCAGCCTCCACAACCGTCATATCCTTACACATGAGCGCCGCTGCTTTTCACCGGATTTGTCCCACGACCATAAAACCGTTGTGGTAACCGCGCTCACGCCGGAACAGCAATACCGCCTCGAACTGCTGGACGCCGGTACGGGCGAAGTAAAGGCACGGCTGCCCAATCCCGAAAACTGGTATTACACTTACCCGAAATTCGCGCCCGGCGATCAGGCCATCGTGGCCGCGGTGCGCGACAGCACGGGGCGGATGGCGCTTGTGCGCCAGCATGTGGCGGGCGGGGCCGCGGAGATCCTGGTGCCCTTCGGCATGCGGACGATCGGCATCCCGCTGGTGCACGAAGGCAGGGTGTA
Organism: Chitinophaga pollutisoli; assembly: GCF_038396755.1. Lineage (NCBI taxonomy): Bacteria > Pseudomonadati > Bacteroidota > Chitinophagia > Chitinophagales > Chitinophagaceae > Chitinophaga > Chitinophaga pollutisoli. The sequence continues at coordinate 5,017,182 of NZ_CP149822.1, forward strand.
CTTTACCGCCGCTTTCGCCGACGCCGATGATATTTACAGCGTTCCCCTCGCCGGCGGCGGCCTCCGCCGGCATACGCACCGCCCCAACGGGGTGCGCCAGGTGGCCGTGTCGGAAGGCAAATTCGTGTTCAACGAGTTTACGGCCGACGGCTACCGCCTCTTCTCCATGCCCCTCAACGAAGGCGAGCCTTTCAATCCCTCTGCAAATCATCACAGCGCCTGGTTACAGCCCGATTTCGGCGAAGGGGGCGATATGTTGGGGCAAGTCAAGGATGAAGGAAGAGAGGTCCGTAAATACGCTAAAACACACCGTTTATTCAATTTCCACAGCTGGCTCCCGGTGATCGACGATCCGGATTACGGATGGTACCTCCTCGGGGAGAACGTGCTGGGCACCTTCCAGACGCGCCTGGGGGCCGGATACAACCGTAATGAAAGCAGCCCGTCGGTAAGCGGACAGGTGGCCTGGGGCGGGTGGTTTCCCGTGCTGCGCGCAGGGGGTGATTATAAATTCAACCGGTATCTCAATATCAGCGACACCGTACAGGTACAGTGGAACGAAATGGACTGGTATGCGGGAATGAGCCTGCCTTTGCGGCTGAATTCCGGGAAATTCTACCGGGGCCTCACGGTCAGCGCCGATTACCATCAGGTAACACGGACCCGCGCCGGCAACAGCAAATACGCATTCCGGGACGACAACATCCAGTATCTTGATGTCGGTTTCGGTTTTTCGAACCAGCGGATCAAGGCGCAGCAGCAGATTTATTCGCATTTCGCACAGGGGCTTACGCTGCGTTACAGCAAATCGGTGAACAACATCCCCGCGGAGCAGCTTTTCGGCCGGGCAGATCTGTATTTCCCCGGTTTCCGGAACCCGCACAGCATCGTGGTGCAATTGTCGTACCTGCAAAAAGACACGAGCCTGCGTTATGCCTTCAGTGATCCATTCCAATATGCGCGGGGTTACAGCAAGCCATTTTACGAGCATGTTTTCAAGGTGGGATCGAATTATCATTTCCCGGTGGCTTATCCCGACTGGGGATTTGCCAACCTGCTGTATTTCTCGCGGATCCGGGCGAATGTTTTCCACGACTTTATGACTGCATTCAACTTTAGGAACCGCCGCCACGTTACATATGAATCGGCCGGCGGGGAATTGTTTTTTGATACGAAAATCGGCAATGTGTTGCCCTTTACTTTCGGGATGCGCTATAGCCATTTGTTCAACGACAATCCCGGCGACCCTTCGCGGAAGGGGCGTTTCGAGCTGATCATTCCTATCCAGCAACTCTTTTCATACTAAATAACCGTGCATGCGACCACCTGTTCTGAAGCCGCCATTTTACATGAAACTGAGCCATATCCTGCTCGCCCTCGTCCTCATCGTCGTGATCCTGCGGACGATGAAAGACATCCTGGCGCCGGTGGCTTTCGGTTTCCTTTTCGCCATCCTGCTGCTGCCGCTGGCGCAGGGGCTGGAACGGCTGAAATTGCCCAGGGGCGCCGCTTGCGGGTTGGCGGTTCTGATATTCGTGATTTTTATGGCGGGAGGATTGTATTTTATTTCCTGGCAAACCTCCAGCTTCCTCACCGACCTGCCCGTGCTGGAAAAACGGCTGATGGTGCTGGCTACGGATCTGACCGTCTGGATCGATGATAAATTCCACATCGATTCGGACCAGCAGGTAGCCTGGATCAATGAGAACGCGGCGAAGAGCATCACTTCGCTGTCGAACTTCATCGTGAACGCGGTTACTTCCGTTTCATCGGTCCTGATTTTTCTCGTCTTCATTCCCCTTTATACTTTTTTCCTCCTTTTTTACCGCCGTTTGCTGGTGCAGTTCCTGCTGCGCCTTTTCCGTCGCGAATACGCGGGAGAAGTGCATGAAGTGATCGCCCACAGCAGGCTGGTGGTGAAAAGCTATGTGGTGGGATTGTTTATCGAGATGCTCGTGGTGGCGGGCCTGTACATCCTGGCGCTGGTATGCCTCGGTGTGAAATATGCTGTACTGCTGGGCACTTTGGGCGCTATTTTCAATATTATTCCCTACCTCGGCATGGTGCTCACCATCCTGGTGACGGTGTTGGTGACATTGACGACGGGCACGGCAGGACAAGCCTTCTGGGCCGCAGCCATCATGTTCGGTATCCATTTGCTCGACGCAAACGTGTTGCTGCCGAGGATCGTTGGGTCGAAGGTGTCTATCAACGCCATGGTAACGTTGCTCGGCGTATTTATCGGGAGCATGATCTGGGGGATCGCCGGGATGTTCATTTCCATTCCCACGATGGCGCTGCTGAAGGTGGTGTTCGATAAAATCCCGAACATGCGCCCCTGGGGCATGATCATGGGAAATGAAGATTAGCGGACGGTGACGCGAAGCTCCGGAACGCGGTAGAATTTATCTTCCGTATACCGGATCACGATGTTGGAGAAGATGAGGGATTCGCCTTTCTGGATGGTTTCTTTCAGGCGCTGGCTCCACAATGGGCTGAGACGCTCACCTTTGAAGGAATCGCCGGTGGTTTCGGTGTAAAAGCCCACCTGGCTGGTGGTATCGTTCATGTATGCCTCTTTCGCCACGTAGATAAAATCGAAAGATACGACCGGGAATTTGTTGTTTTTCTGATCGCGCACGACTAACGCAGAATCCAGTATTTTCAGGACTTCGGGGCGGGGGATGGAATCGCTGAGGTAAATGCCCCAGGTGGTTCTGAAGCGCAGTTTGCCGTCGGCCGCCGATGCAGCCGGTTTAGCCGGCTTAGCGGCTGGTTTTGGTTTGGAAGTCTGCGCCACTGAAATGGCGGATATCCCGGTAAACAGTGCGAGCGTTATCAGCAATTGCTTCATCATAGGGCAAAAAAAGGATCGTCCGGGTACAAAACGCCGGACGATCCTGAATATTATAACAGTTTCAGACTTTCTTCGATGGCCTGGATGCGGGCCTGGCAGTCGGCGAGTTTTCTGCGCTCCGATTCCACGGCTTCCGGTTTGGCGTTGGCCACGAACTTTTCGTTCTGCAGCTTCTTTTCCACGCTGGACAGGAAACCCTGCTGGTAGGCGAGGTCTTTCAGCAGCTGGTCTTTCTGCGCGGCCGGGTCCACTTCCTTCTCCGTTACCATGTAGAATTTGTCCGTTCCCACCACGATGGCCGCTGCGCCGGGGATCGCTTCGGTCGCATAACCGTACTCTTCCGCATTGAGTTGTTTGGCGAGGATGGTTTCGATGCGTTCAAACGCTTTGCGGTCCTGCGTTTCCACGAACAGCTTGATATTGTCTTTCGGTTTCAGCTGTTGTTTGTTACGGGCATCGCGGATGGCGGTGATCACATCTTTGGCGAGCGTGGCTTCTTCCAACAGACCGGCATTGATGCTGCCGGGCGCGGAGAACTGTTTGATCACCAGGTCGTCGCCTTCGGCGCGGTCGCGCAGGAGGTGGTAAATATCTTCGGTTACGAAAGGCATGAAGGGGTGGAGCAGCTGCATGAGTTGTTCGAAATACCCGATGGTTTTTTCATACACGCCTTTATCGATCGGCTGTTCGAACCCGGGCTTGATCCATTCGAGGTACCAGGAGCAGAAATCGTCCCAGATGAGGGAATAGAGTGCTTTGAGGGCTTCGCTGAGGCGGAACTCGCGGAAGAGTTTTTCCACTTCGGCATGTACTTCGTTGAGGCGGTTGCCAAACCATTCCACGGCGAATTCGGGAACGGGAGCGCCGGTGTTTTCGGCGGGCGTCCACATCTTCACGAGCTTCAGCGCGTTCCACATCTTGTTGTTGAAGAAACGGCCCTGTTCGCAGCTGGAATCGTCGAACAGCAGGTCGTTCCCTGCCGGCGAGGCGATCATGATGCCGAAGCGAACGGCGTCTGCACCAAACCTGTCGATGAGATCGAGCAAATCGGGCGAGTTACCGAGGGACTTGGACATCTTGCGGCCGAGCTTGTCGCGCACCATGCCGGTGAAGTACACGTCGGAGAACGGTTTCTCGTTATGGTATTCCTGGCCGGCCATGATCATGCGGGCTACCCAGAAGAAAATAATATCCTGGCCCGTTACCAGCACGCTGGTAGGGTAGTAGTAGTTAATGTCTTCGTTGCCGGGGTTGCTGATGCCTTTGAATACTTCCGTGGGCCAGAGCCAGGAGGAAAACCAGGTATCGAGGCAATCTTCGTCCTGCTTCAGGGAAGCGGGGCGGCTGCCGTAGGCGGCTTCGTATTTGTCGAGCGCCTGTTCCAGCGTTTCGGCAACCACAAACTGGCCCTGGGCGTCGTACCAGGCGGGGATTTGCTGGCCCCACCAGAGCTGGCGCGAAATACACCAGTCTTTCACATTTTCCATCCAGTATTTGTAGGTAGCCAGGAAGCGGTCGCCGGGATGGATGCGTACTTCACCGTTTACTACCGCATCCAGGGCGGGTTTGGCGAGCTCGGACATCTTCACGAACCACTGTGTCGAGATTTTCGGTTCCACGACAGTGTCCGGGTTGCGCTGGCTGTATCCCAGGCGGGTGGTGTACTCCTGTTCTTTAACGAGGAGGCCTTGTTCCTGGAGGGCCGCCACTACTTTCTTGCGGGCGCGGAAGCGGTCTTCCCCTACAAACACTTCTGCGGCGGCGGAAAGGGTGCCGTCGTCGTTGAGGGTATCTACTACTTCGAGGTTATGTTTCAGTCCGAGGTTGTAGTCGTTGATATCGTGGGCGGGCGTCACTTTGAGGGCGCCGGTACCGAATTCCTTATCTACATATTCGTCGAAGATCACGGGTACCTTGCGGTTGACAAGGGGCACGATGGCGAAGTGGCCTTTGAGGTGGGCGTATCGTTCATCATCCGGATTTACGCAGATCGCCGTGTCGCCCATGATGGTTTCGGGGCGCTGGGTGGCGATGGTGATGTATTCGCCGGTGGGCTCGCCGGCGGCGTTTACCACGGCGTATTTCACGTGATAGAGTTTGCCGCTGATCTCTTTATATTCCACTTCCTCGTCGGAAAGGGCGGTTTTGGCCTTGGGGTCCCAGTTGATCATGCGCGCGCCGCGATAAATGAGCCCTTTGCCGTACAGGTCAACGAACACTTTGATCACCGCGTCGTAATAATGCTGGTCCATGGTGAAGGTCACGCGGTCCCAGTCGACCGAACAGCCCAGTTTTTTGATCTGGTGGTAGATGATGCCGCCGTATTTTTCCTTCCATTCGTAGGCGTATTTGAGGAATTCCTGCCGGGTGAGCTGGCTTTTTTCGATGCCTTTCTCCTCCTTGAGCATATTCACCACCTTGGTTTCGGTGGCGATGGAAGCATGGTCGGATCCCGGCACCCAGCAGGCGTTGTAGCCGCTCATGCGGGCGTGGCGTGTGAGAATGTCCTGCACGGTCTCGTTCAGGGTGTGGCCCATGTGGAGCACCCCGGTCACGTTCGGCGGCGGGATCACGATCGTAAAGGGAGGACGGCTGTCCGGAACGGAGCGGAAGTATTGCTTGTCCATCCAATATTGGTACCACTTGTCTTCTGCCGCAGCAGGAATATAATTCTTCGATAGTTCCATCAGATTATCAGGCTATGTCTGTTTTAGGCATGCAAAAATATTGAATATCGGAAGTATTCCGAATTTCGGGGCCATATTTGCCGGATCGGACCGGAATTAATTGTCAGATAAGCGTGGAAACATTTTATTTGTGAAAATAACACCGGGATCCTGCAAAATACCATGCAAGATAAGCTGAATTTATCGGTAACTTGTGGCGTTTTTGTTGAAAATGACGAGTTTTGCGCAACATACCGACCAGGAATTAATGCAGGGCATCCGCGGGAACGACGCTGCCGCGTTCACTGCGCTCTTCAACCGTCATTACCGTAACCTTTACCTTACCGCATTGAATATTCTCCGCCGCGACGATGTGAGCCGCGACCTGGTGCAGGACGTATTCACCCAGCTCTGGGTGCGCCGGCACGAGTTGGAGATCGCCTATCCCAACGCCTGGTTGCAGCAATCGATCCGTTTCCAGGTTTTCAAAGCTATCCGCGACCAAAAGATCGACGAGCGGTTCTACGACCGTTTGATGGAAACCTCTTCCGAACTGCTGGATGAGCAGCCTTTGCTGTTCAAGGAGCTGGACGGGCTGGTGCGCGAGATCCTGGCCTCCCTGCCGGGCGATGCGCGTCGTATTTTCCTGCTCAGCCGGGAAGAAAAGCTGTCGTACCGGGAAATTGCATGCAAGATGGATATCTCCGTAAAGACCGTCGAAAAAAAGATGACCGCCACCCTGAAAGTGCTGCGCACCCGTCTCCGCGACGCCATGTTTACCATCATTCCCTGATTATTTTTCAATTATTTTTTGATTTACCGTAGGGTACCGCCGAAGGAGTGGTACTAAAGTACATAGCGCATGAACAAGCAAACCTTAGCCACACTTATAGACCGCTACCTCAACGGCACCGCCACAGACGCAGAGAAGCGCCTGCTGGACGCCTATTACGACAGTATGCGGCAGCAATCCGCCGATGCTCCCGGCGCGGAGGAAGAGGAATCGCTACGGAAAGAGATGCTGGCGAAAGTGTATGCGAACGCGGGCATCGAAGCGCCGGTTACGCCGGTGCGCCGCCTTTGGGTGCGCCGTGCCGCGGCAGCCGCTGCGGTAGTGGTGATGGCCGGTGCGGCCTGGTGGATGTTCCAGCCCGCGAAGCCGGAAGTGGCCATGCGGGTAAAACCCGCGGCGGTGCCCCAGCCCGGGAAAGATGTGGCTACCCTCACGCTGGCTAACGGGCAAGTGGTAGTGCTGGGTGATTCCGCCGCCGTTATTCCCGCCAGCCAGGGCGGAGCAGCCATTGCCATGGGCGGGGATGCGCTTATCTATAAAGAAGAAGGCGATGTGGATGCGGCGCCTGTCTTCAATACCCTCAAAACCCCTACCGGCGGTAAATTCCGCCTTACTTTATCAGACGGAACGAAGGTTTGGCTCAACGCGGCCTCCTCCATCCGTTATCCCGCCCGCTTCACAGGCGCCGAGCGCAAGGTCGCGGTTACCGGCGAGGCTTATTTCGAAGTCAATAAAAGCGAGGCATATCCATTTGTGGTGGAGGTCAATGAGACAGCCACCGTGCGCGTGCTCGGCACTGCTTTCAACGTGTCTGCCTATTCCAACGACCCGCGCATCGTCACAACCCTCGTAACGGGGAAAGTACAATTTGCGGCCGGAGGCGCCCCCGTGACACTGCGTCCCGCGCAGCAGGCTGTTTCCGGGGCCGACGGGAAAGTGACCGTGCAACCCGCGGATATCAATGCGGCTACGGCCTGGAAGGACGGTTACTTCCGTTTCAACGGAGCCGATATCAAAACGATCATGCGCCAGCTCGAACGCTGGTATAATATAGAAACGGAGTATCAGGGCAACATACAGCACCTCTTCGTGGCCGACATCCCCCGGGATGCCCAGCTGGCGGAGATACTGAGGCTCCTGGAGATGACCGGGCGCGTACATTTCACGACCAGCGGAAACCGCGTGACGGTAAATCCGTAAAGCAAACGAAGACAATCGGGAAAAAGATACATACAAAGACAAGGCTTGACAGATTAACACGCAGTGGATAGAAAGTAATCAGTAGATCGTGGATCAGAAGGGGGGAATTACAACGTAATTAAACCGGTTCAAAGAACAAGTAGGATCAATAAATCATCTCCTGGAAGGGGGACTGGGCGCTGCATGTGTGATGCGGCGCAAGGGGGAACTTTTTTTAATCAACCAACTTTACACGCAAATGAAAGGATTTTGGATCATCCTGCTGCTATGCCTGCAGGGGAGCGTTGCCCTGATGGCGCAGAGCGTCACATTGGCGGAAACAAACGCACCGCTGGAAGTAATTTTCCGAAAGGTGAAGCAACAGACCGGCGTTAGTTTCGTTTACACGAAAACGGAGCTGGAAGCCGCCAAACCGGTAACGATCAGCGTTACCAATTCGCCGTTGAACCAGGCGCTGCATGCCGCATTCGAAGGACAGCCGCTGACCTGGGCGCGCGAAGGCCAGTATGTGGTGGTAAAAGCCGCGCCCGTTCGCAAAATGGCACCTGAATCACAACAGGCCGCGGAGCTGACGGGCCGTGTGACAGACGGGAAGGGCCAGCCTTTGGTAGGTGCGGTCGTGAATGTGAAAGGCACGCAGATAGCGGCTTACACGGATGAGAAGGGGAATTTTACCCTCGCGAACGTGCCCGACGATGCCGTGCTGATCGTGCGGATGATGGGCTTCAGGCAGAAAGAAGTGGCCGTAACCGGCCGCAGGCTGAGGATAGAGCTGGAAAGCGTTGCCCAGCAGATCGAGGAAGTGGTGATCACTACCGGTCTGTTCAACCGTAAAAAGGAAAGCTTTACAGGCGCTACGTCCACCTTCACTGGTGAGCAACTGAAATCCGTCGGCAACCAGGATGTGGTGAAATCCCTCCGAACCCTGGACCCTTCGTTCAATGTGGTGCCCAATAACCTGATGGGCTCCAACCCGAACGGCCGTCCGCAGGTAGAAGTGCGCGGGCAGACCGGCATTTCTTCCTTTAACTCCCAGCTGGGCATCGATCCCAACCAGCCGCTCTTTATCCTCGACGGATTTGAAGTATCCCTGCAGCAGGTAGTAGATCTCGACATCAACCGCGTGGCCAGCATCACCCTCCTCAAAGACGCCGCTTCCACCGCTATCTACGGCGCCAAAGCGGCCAACGGCGTTGTGGTAATCGAAACCATCAAACCCAAGCCCGGACAGATGCGCCTGACCTATACCTCCGACCTTACTTTCGACTCCCCCGACCTGCGCGATTACAATCTGATGAACGCAACTGAGAAACTGGAGTTTGAACGCCTGGCAGGCCGTTATAAATCCTTCACCGGCTTGCCTTCGCAACTGGCGTTGGACAGCATGTATAACCGCCGCGCCGGCCTGGTGGCTCAGGGCGTTAATACCTACTGGTTGAAAGTTCCGCTGAAGAACGCATTTTCGCAACGTCATTCCGTATATGCAGACGGCGGCGACGACGCCGTGCGTTACGGCATCGGCGCCAACTACCGCCGCAACGAAGGGGTGATGAAAGGCTCCGGCCGTAACACGTACGGCATCAACTTCGACCTGATCTACCGTAAAGGGAAATTCAATATTTCGAACAAAGCATTCTTCACCGGCGTAAAATCGGACGACTCACCGTATGATTTCACCGCATTCGCCAGGGCCAATCCGTATTACAAAATGTACGACGAGAACGGCGACACTCCGAAATACCTGGAAGTGACAAGCGATGCATATGCCAGTCCCAATTACGTACGCAACCCCTTGTACGACGCTACCCTGAAAAGCTTCAGCACCGGCAAGCAACAGATCTTTACCGATAACCTTGCTATCCAGTATAACATCCTGGATGGCATGCAGGCCATCGCGGGTGTGAGCTTCACGGTAGACAATACCAACAACGAAAGTTTCCTCGATCCCCGGAACGCCGATTTCGAAGAAGCGGCCAACGATCTGAAAGGAAGATATACGTCCCGGGAATCCGGCAAAACTTCCTGGCAGGGATATCTTGCCATGAACTACGGCAAGGTTCTGGCTGGCGGGCACCAGGTAGCCATCAACCTCCGTGGAGACGCAACCGAGTCCAAAACCAAAGGCCTCACAACCATGGTACGCGGATTTCCCTTCGGCAGCAACGGAAACCCTGCTTATGGCACGAGTTACGACAATCAGCAGCGCCTGCCCGGCTATGTTGACGCCGTTTTCCGTTCCGCCTCCGGCCTCGCCGCAGGTAACTATTCCTGGCAGAACCGGTTCCTGGCTGACGCATCCGTACGCTACGATGTGTCTACTTCCTTTGGTGCCAACCAGGCGGCACACCCGTTCTGGTCGCTCGGCGCGGGATGGAACCTGCATAATGAGCCTTTCATGCGCCCGCTGCGGTTCATCAACCGGCTGAAATTGTTTTACAATGGCGGTACGAGCAGTAACCAGAGCTTTACCGGGATGGGCTCCACTTCCGTGTACACCTATGCCGGCCTTTACAATATCGCAATGGGGCAATCGCTGGTACTGGGACAGGTAGGGAATCCCGACCTGAAGTGGCCTATCACCCTGACCACCAACCTCGGATTCGACATCTCGTTGTTCAAATCCCGCATCAACGCCACGTTGAACTATTTCCGAAAGAATACCGACGACATGGTGATTCCTTTAACCATGCCGCCCTCTACCGGTTACAAGACCTATAACATCAATGCCGGCAGCCTGCGCAACTCCGGCGTGGAAGTGACCGCCCGCGTGACGCCCTGGGCCAATCCCGAACGCCGCGCTTCCTGGACGGTAACCCTCAACGGCATCTGGCAGAACAGCAAGTTTGCCGGGCTGGGCAATTCCCTCGCACAGGAAAACAATAAGTTCTCCAGCGATACCGTTGCCCTGTCGGAGCAATTCCGCCGGTACCGCGACGGATACAGCCAGTACGATCTTTGGTCGGTTCGTTCCCTCGGCATCGATCCCGGCAGCGGAAAGGAAGTATTCGTAAAACTGAGCGGCGAGCGCACTTTCGTATATGATAAGAACGACGTTCAGATGATCGGATCTTCCCGGCCCACCGTGGAAGGGGTAGTAGGAACGGGTTTCATGTACCAGGGCTTCAGCTTCTCGGTGAATTTCCGCTACCGCCTGGGCGGCCAGGTGATCAACGATGCGCTGTTCAATAAAGTGGAGAATGTAGGCGCAACCGACATTTACTTCAACCAGGACCGCCGTTCGCTGTACGACCGCTGGAAGAAACCCGGCGATATCGCCAACTTCCGCAGCATCACAGAAATCGGTTCATCCACCATGAAGACGTATGTTACTTCCCGCTTCCTGCAGAAAGAAAACACGTTTACCGGCGAATCGATCAGTGTGGGGTACGAATTCAGCCAGGCGAAATGGATCAGCAAACTGGGAATGAAAAACCTCCGTATCAATGCCTACATGAACGAGTTCGTTCGCTGGTCTACCATCCAGGCGGAAAGAGGCATCGAATATCCGTTCACCCGGTCCGGCTCCCTTTCCCTCAATGCCAGTTTCTAACCGTGAAAAGTGATTACAACATGAAAAAGACATTCATCAGCATATACGCACTCGGCGCCCTGGCGCTGTTTTCCGCCTGCAAAAAATGGGTGGACGTGCAGCCGAATGACCGGCTGCTGGAAGACCAGGCGTTCAATAATCCGGAAAACATCCGCTTTGCGCTGAACGGCATTTACAGCAATTTGGCCGCCAAATCGCTTTACGGCCAGTTCATGACTATGACGGCGGTGGATGCCCTCGGGCAGCTCAACAGCGGCGTCCAGCTCAATACGGGCGGCACGCCCTCTGGCGTTGCAACCGGCACGCCCGCCCTGCCTTATACCAATTACAATTGGGACGACGTGAGACTGAAAGCCGGCATGGATGCCGCCTGGACGCAGGCTTACCGTTCGATCCTGAACATAAACATGTTCCTGACAAACCTGGAAAAGTATCCCGGGGTGATTGCCACAGCGGAGGAAAGGCTTTACCGCGGCGAATTGTATGGCCTGCGCGCCATGCTTCATTTCGACATGCTGCGGCTTTTCGGGCCTGTCTATCTCACCGATAGCACCGCCCTGTCCATTCCCTACTATACGACAAGCTCTCCCACCGTTAAACCCCTGATAAAGGCGAATGACGTGATGGACAGCGTACTTGCAGACATAGGCAAGGCCATGTTACACCTCGATGCCGACCCGGTACTGACGACCGGCAAGCAGGACAAGGTTGTGAACGACGGGCTGGACTATTCCCGCATGCGCAATCTCCGTATGAACTGGTACGCGGCCAGGGCGCTCCAGGCCCGTGTGCTGCTGTATCGCAATGCGAAAGAAGCGGCCGGTGCAGTGGCCGCAGACCTCATCGCCAAAATGGACGCCCAGTTCCCCTGGTTCGACGAAAAAACCGGTGCACTGCCGATCGACAGGGCGTTCAGCAATGAAGTGCTGTTCGCATTGAACGTCCCTAACATGTACGACTGGACGCGCGAGATTTTTGCCGGTGATGTGGAGGCGCAATTCATGTGGTCGCCCAATAACGTCCGGCTGAACGCTGCGTATGAAAATAACGGGTCTACCGATTTCAGGTTTACGACCATCAAACCCTTCAGTTGGTGGGATGTTCCTCCCGGCGCGGTGTTTAGCTTCCGTACCATGCGGAAGTTCAATAACGTGGATGGCGACAATGTACAGTTCCGCTTCCGGATGCCGATGCTCCGGAAAAGCGAGATCTATTTCATCGCCGCTGAGTGCGCAACCAGCGATGCTGCCGGTTTTGAATTGCTGAACGCCGTCCGCAAGGCGAGGGGGCTCAGCGAGCCGCCGCTGACCACCAATCTGGCAACGGAAATCAGGAAGGAGTATGTGAAAGAATTGTATGGGGAAGGACAGGTGTTTTTCTATTACAAACGGACCAACACGAAAAGCCTGCTGAAAGCCAACAGCACGGGCACGACCGGTACAACGAACCTGCAAACGATGACCAGCAAACAATATGTGGTGCCGCTGCCTGAAAACGAGCGCTTTTATCAATAACCATTAATGCAACCAAATCATGAATAAGCGAATTTACTTATTACCTGTAGCATTTGCCTTGATGCTGGGCGCGTGCAAGAAATCCCCGCTCACGCAATATGATGAAAGCAGCACCATTTATTTCAAAGCAGCCCGGGGCACAACCGGCCGTGAACCGTCGCCCAACGATTCCATGGCGTTCTCCTTCCTTTACATGCAGGCGGATACATTCATCGTGAAGATTCCGGTGAGCGTGGCCGGCAGGGCGCAAGCCATCGACCGTCCGTTCGAAGTGGTGGCTGACACCGGTTCAACTGCAGCGCTCGGCAAGCACATGACGATCCTTTCTGCTGTTATCAGGGCCAATTCGTTGAACGATACCCTGTTTGTGAAAGTAAATCGCACGCCCGACATGGCCACCGCCAAACTGCTGATGCGATTGAAGCTGAAACCGAATCAATACTTCGGAACCGACTTCGCCATCCGCAACCTGGATACGAGGAAGATCCAAATGGACGTCTATCGCATTTTCGTCACCAGTACGGCTATCCAGCCCGAACGTTGGCTGGAAGCATATTTTGGAAAGTTTTCCGCCAAAAAGGCGAAGCTGATGACCGAATTGTTCGGGTTTAATTTCGAAACAGATTTCAATGCACCTTACGGACCAACATCCTCCATCAGCTTTGTGACATCCGGCGGCGGGGCTATGGCAAGGTACCTGCAGGATATGGAAGACGCCGGCACGCCCGTATACGAGGAAGACGGTACCAAAATGGCGATGGGATCAGTGTTCAATAACCTCTAATTCATCAACATGAAGCAATATATTTTACTTTCCGCGGCAATGGTCATTCTCGGCAGCGCCTGTATGAAAGACAAAGGAAACTACGACTATAAGCCGATCAACGAGGCGGCCATCACGCTGCCCGCAGAGGTATTTACCAAGCTCGGGGATACACTTCGGCTGCGCCCGGAAATAAAGCTTACGCAAGATGGCGGCGATGGTTCGGACACCACGCGCTATGCCTACAAATGGGTGGTTGAGCTGACGCTGAATTCCGTACAGGAAATCAATAACACCCGCGATTTCAACAAACCTGTTGATAACCTGAACGTAGGCCAGTATACAGCTGCTTACTATATCAAGGATAAAACGACCGGCGTGAGTTATGAGAAGAAATTCAAACTGACGATTACGACGGCAGCCTATGAAGGGTTCATGGTGCTTGGCGCACTGGGCGATTCCTCCCGGCTTGACATGCTCGCGTTTGACGGGGTAAATGCAGATTCCACCAAATTGTATACGGATGTGCTAACGGTTTTCAACTCCAATTATCCGCGCCCGATCGGGAAGCCCCTGGGCATGCATACCGCTGTCAAGAATCGCGATTACCAGTTTTTTATTTCCACCACCACCGGCACCAACTCGCTGGAGCGGAATACGCTGAAGTGGGAAGCGAACAAAAACATATCATTCCTTTGCTTCGGCCGTATCCCGCAGGGCTTCCTGCCGGAGGCATTCTGGTCGCTAGGTACTACTTACGGCATGTTCGCCAACGACAAGATTTACGTGTATACCAATGCTTCCATATTTATCCTGAACTCGCCTGCCAACCACGTAAAAGGCGAAACGCAGCCGTTCAGGCCCAGCAAGTTCTTTAACATGGTAAGTACAGGTTTGACCGATTACCTGCTGATGTTCGATACGGAAAAACGGCGCTTTGCCCGCGTAGGCATCCGGACGCAGGACAGGGACTCGTATGCCAGCCTCCTGCTGACGCCGACTTCCGCCAAATTTGACTATAACGATGTAAAAATGGACCTGGTCTGGATGAGCAGCAACGCTGTCGGAGGCAACGTATTTGCAGTATTGAAGAACGATGCCGGGGAATACTGGTTTGCCATGTTCAACCCGGCCACACTGGAACAACCGATCTACAAGAAAATGAACGTTGGTCCTGATATGGCTAATGCGAAGCATTTCGCCGCAGATCCCAGTTACGCGACGCTGTATTACGGCAGCGGGAACAAGCTGTATGCTTATCTCCCCGACGCCAACCGGGAAGTGCTGGTGGAAAACTTCGGAGAGAAGATCTCCTTCATGTATTTTCCCAACAACATTACCAACAATAGTCTGTATCTGCCTTACCGGAATAACCTGATGGTAGCGACTTTCAACGCTTCCCTTCCCGCTACGGGCGGTACCTTGCGGTTCTTCAAAACCAATTCCCAGGGTTCCGTACCGCAGGCGACCGTGACCACCACGCACGGCGGATTTGCCGAACCGGTGGGTGTCGCTTTCCGTTCGAGGAGCGGTAATTATTAAAGGATATTTCCGAAATCAGCCAATATATGCCACGCAGGTGCAGGCGGGGGGCCTGCACCTTTTTTTTAAAGTATTTTTTATGAAGAAATTATTTTTAACCGCCGCCATCTTTTGTGCCATGCAAGGCTTTGCGGCGGTAATGCCCACGACATACATCCACGGTACCACCGATGCGAAGGGGGCGAAAACGATGTACCTCTTCCGCGCGGCGGATGGTAATATGGAACAGTTTGCTACGGTGAAAGCCAATGAAGCGGGAAGCTTTGCGTTTGCCGTGGCGCAACCGGCCGAGGGTTTCTACTATGTGTCCGACAATGGGAACGTGAATATGCTCAGTCATCGCATTTACATGAAAGGCGCGTCCACCATCGAAATGGACATCAAAGGCGGGAAGGCCGCCGTTAGCGGGGGATCGAAAGAAAACCAGCTGCTTTCAAGGTGGCAGGCGGTGTACGATGATATCGCCGTTCCTTCCTGGAGCGGGATGCAGTACCGCGGGACGTATGAGGATTTCTTTCCCATCTTCGAATCCTTCCTGCCGAAATACGAAGCTTTCCGCAAGAACATGAAAAGTGGCAACAAAGCATTTGACGAACTGATGCAATATCTCGTGGTGAATGATGTGGACGCGGCGGCGATCAATTTCCTGTTCATGCCCCGCACCAAACATCCGAAAGAAGCGGACTACCCGGCTTATTACCGGCAGATTGTGCAGCCCGGTAAATATGCTGGCACGCGCGCGCTACAGCTGGGCGACGGCGTCCGCAGGCTGGGTGCATATGTCATGTTCAGCCAGATGGGAAAAGGCGGCAAAGCCACTACCGAAGATATGCTCGGCGCCATCCCCAACGATACGCTCAAGGGGATGTACCTCGCCAGCAGCTTCGGCCGTTACCGTTCGCAGGATGCGCTGGCTGATGCGATGAAGCCATACAAGCACCTTTTGGTAACCGATTCGCTGAAAGCCCGCTATCAGCGCGCGGAGGCGGCACTGGCGACATTTGCGAAAGGAGAGAAATCGTTCAATTTTTCCTATACTGACATTAACGGCAAAACCGTGTCCCTGGCCAGCCTGAAAGGAAAGGTGGTGCTGGTGGATATGTGGGCCACCTGGTGCGGGCCCTGCAAAGAGCAGATCCCGCACCTCAAAAAGTTGGAGGAGGAAGTGAAAGGCACCGATATCGCGATCGTAAGCATTTCGGTGGATAAGGACGCGGACAAGCAGAAGTGGGAAGATTTTGTGAAGGAAAGGGAATTGGGCGGCATCCAGCTGTTCGCCGGTTCCAACCGGGACATGATGGATTATTACAAAATCTCCGGCATCCCGCGCTTCCTGGTGTTTGATAAAGCAGGCAGGATCGCGACGGTGGATGCGCCGCGCCCGTCTATGCCGGAACTGAAGCCTTTGCTGATGCAGCTGGCCGGCGAGAAGTAGTCACTGTATATTTTAGAATAGATTCAGATTGAAATGACATGTTGCGGCGGCGCTATTTTTAGTGCCGCTTTCTTTTGTACGAGGTGCCGGCTGCGGTTTTGAAATTTGCCGGCTTCGAAGCGGGCGGGTAAATTCCCGTTGTGCATAAAAAACGGCCGGCCCGGATTTCACCCGGCCGGCCGTTCTGATTGTCTTATATCAGTACCATTTACGACATGGATCTGATCACTTCAATGGTACGTTTTACCATGTCGGGCGTGATGCCGAGATGGGTAACGATACGCACTTTGGTGGGAGAGATGGCCATCACGCGGATGCCGTGTTTGGCGAGGTAGTCTCGGAAAGTGACGGGCGTCCAGTCGCCGCAGACTTCGAAGATGAGGATATTGGTTTCCACGGGCAGCATATGCCCGATAAATGTCTGTTCGAGTAACGCTGCCGCGATGGCTTTGGCGTGCGCATGGTCGTCGGCCAGCCGTTCGAGGTGATGGTCTAGGGCGTAGATGCCGGTTGCGGCCATGTATCCTGCCTGGCGCATGCCGCCGCCGAGTTTTTTGCGGATGCGTTTGGCTTCGCGGATGAAATCGGCGGAGCCGAGCAAAACGGAGCCGATGGGGCAGCCGAGGCCTTTATTGAGGCAAACGGAGATGCTGTTGAACACCCGGCCGTAATCTGCGGCGGATTGGCCGGTGGCGAGGAGGGCGTTGAAGAGCCTGGCGCCGTCGAGGTGGAGGCGAAGGTTATGGTCGAGGCAGGTTTGGCGGATGCGGAGGATTTCGTCCCAATCGTAGCAGCAGCCGCCGCCGAGGTTGGAGGTATTTTCGAGGCAAACGAGGGAAGAGGTGGCTTTATGGTCGTCGCCTGTCGGATTGACGGCCGCTGCCACATCGGCGGCTGTGATCATACCGCGGTCGCCTTCGATGGGGCGGGCCTGGGCGGAGGAATTGAACGCGATGCCGCCGCCTTCGTAGATGTATACGTGTGCGGTGGACGAGCAGATGACTTCGTCGCCGGGTCGGGTGTGGGTTTTGATGGCGATTTGGTTGCTCATGGTGCCGGAAGGGCAGTAAAGGGCTGCCTCCATGTCAAAAAGGGCTGACATCCTGGCTTCCAGTTCCTGGACGGAGGGGTCTTCCCCGAAAACGTCGTCGCCTGTACGGGCTTTAAGCATGGCCTCCAGCATGGCGGGAGTGGGTTGTGTGAAAGTGTCGCTCCTGAAATCCATTGAAAAAAATGCAATGAGTGATTGAATAAATTAGAGAGAATGATTATTTGAAGTAGGATATTTTTCAATTGTTAAAATTTGCATAAACCGGTCAAATTAGCGACTAAAAAGCTATTAAAATCCGTTTATACAGTGTACTTTGTTATAGCAGTCAATGTTGATTGCCGTTATGATAAAGCGCCCGATCATTGAAAATGAATGCGTAACAGGCATCTTACCCCGGTCCGTAACCCAAGATCAAAACCATATCAGTGATATTTGGAAGAGTGGGGGATTAGCACGATCTTTGCAGGCTAATTTCGCAACCGTGTAAGATATACCAATTAAATGTTACAACAAAATTATCTTTCGGCTTGTTAGTATAATATTCGTAAACCAATACTTTTAAATATATGAGGCAACTTAAAATTGCCACCCAGATCACCAATCGTGATTCGCAGGCGGTAGAAAAATACCTCCAGGAAATCTCGAAGATCCCTTTGTTAACTCCAGAGGAAGAGACGATACTGGCCCAACGTATTAAAATGGGGGACCAGCGCGCTCTCGAAAGATTAACGACCGGGAACCTCCGGTTCGTTGTATCCGTCGCCAAACAATATCAGCACCAGGGCTTAAGCCTCAGCGACCTCATTAATGAAGGCAATTTAGGGTTGATCAAAGCGGCACAGCGGTTCGACGAAACCAAGGGTTTCAAGTTTATCTCTTACGCCGTATGGTGGATCCGCCAGTCCATCCTGCAGGCTTTGGCAGAGCAAGGCCGTCTGGTCCGCCTGCCGCAAAACAAAATCGGCACTTACAACAAAGCGAATAAAGCCTACATGGCATTCGAACAGGAAAACGAACGCGAGCCCTCCACCGAGGAACTGGCCGAAATCCTGGAAATGTCCGAATCGGAGATTAACAATATCTTCCAGAGCAATACCCGCCACATGTCTCTCGACGCTCCCGTTCACGAAGCGGAAGACGTTGCCATGGGCGACCTCCTGGAAGGCGGCGACGTGACGGACGACGATGTGATGCAGGACTCGCTCAGAGAAGAAATCCGCCGCGTGCTCAAATCCCTGAGCCCCCGCGAAGCGGAAATCGTGAACGCGTACTTTGGTCTGGATGGTGAAAACGGTGCAACGATCGAACAGATAGGACAGAAGTATGATTTGACGAAAGAACGTATCCGCCAAATCAAGGAAAGGGCCATCAAACGCCTGCAGAAAGCCCGCTACAGCGGCGCACTGAAATCCTACCTGGGGTAATCGAAACAACATCTTATTAATTGATTCTGGGATAAAAGCATCCCGCCTGTGAATGGCGGGATGCTTTTTTATATCCCATAGAGAACAGTTATAGGCGCATAGACGCCTTTCATACCTTCCGATTCGAAATTCTCCTTCCAACCCTTTATTTTTGCAATCTTATGCGAAAGGCATCTTTTACACTGATCCTCGTCTCTATGATAGGGTCAGCCTGTGAAAAAGAACAGACAGGACAGCAACCAGGCCCCAACCTCCCCGTCGTGGAAGGCATTATCGAAGAAAACGGATACCCCATGGTGGTGCTCACCCGCAACCAGGCGTATTTCTCCGGTAATACCGCTCCCGCCGATGATGAGACCTGGATCAGGGATGCCGTGGTTTCCGTGTCGAACGGCCCGCAAACCCAACAGCTCCGGGAATACCAGCTGACAGACGCCGCCGGCCGCAGGTTTCGGGCCTACACTTTAGACACCGCCCGCCTGCGTGACGCCTTTCACGGCGAAACAGGAAAGAGCTACACCCTCACGATCGAATCGGAAGGGCGAAAACTCACCGCTATCACCACCATCCCGGCGCGCAGCCTGCTGCTCGACTCCGCCTGGTGGGCTCCCGGGAAAGCCGGGATCATGGCAAGACTTACAGGCAGTACCAGCCAGCAAGCCTACGCCCGGTATTTCACCGCCCGCAGGGGAGAAGATTTCCGGCCCGGTATGTACCCGCTTTCATCGCGCACCGGCACTTTCGACCTCCAGCTACCTGAAGGGCCCGGGACGTACCTGGCGGACTACGGAAAGGGAGACACCGTGCTGCTGAAGTTTTGTAACGTCGACCACCGGACCTACGACTTCTGGTTCAGTGCCGGCAAGGCTTTGGCGGAAGGGAAAGATCCCCTGGGGCCGGGAGCACGCGCAACGGGGAACGTCTCCGGCGCACTGGGGTACTGGGGCGGGTACAGCGTAACATTTGAAAGGATCATCATTCCTGAATAAATCGAAATCAAAACCAAACCAACCAACAAGCAGAAAACAACAGCATGGAAAACAACACTAACCAGGAACATGCACATGTTCTGATCATCGGCTCCGGCCCCGCAGGGTACACCGCAGCCATCTATGCCGCCAGGGCGAACCTGAAGCCCGTCCTCTACCAGGGCATCCAGCCCGGAGGTCAGCTCACCATCACCACCGAAGTGGAGAACTATCCCGGCTACCCCGAAGGTATCCAGGGCCCCGAAATGATGGTGGACTTCGAAAAGCAAGCCGCCCGCATGGGTGCGGATATCCGCTATGGCATGGCCACTTCCGTGGATTTCTCTTCGCATCCCTTTAAAGTCGTAATCGACGAGGAAAAGACACTTACCGCAGACGCGATCATTATAGCCACCGGCGCCTCCGCCAAATGGCTGGGCCTGCCCTCTGAGCAGCGCCTCAACGGTAGCGGCGTTTCCGCCTGCGCCGTGTGCGACGGATTCTTCTTCCGCGGAAAAGAAGCGGCCATTGTTGGTGCGGGAGACACTGCGGCCGAAGAGGCCCTCTATCTCTCTAAAATCTGCTCCAACGTGCACATGCTCGTTCGCCGGGATGAAATGAGAGCTTCCAAGGTAATGCAGGACCGCGTCCTCAAAACCTCCAACATCATGGTGTACTGGAACACCGAAACCCTTGAGGTAACCGGAGAGAAGAAAGTAGACGGCGTGCGTATCCTCAACACCAAAACCAACGAGGAGAAGCAAATTCCCATCGACGCGTTCTTCGTAGCCATCGGCCACCAGCCCAACTCCGGCATCTTCGCCGGCCAGCTGGAGATGGACGAGCAAGGGTATATCAAAACTACCCCGGGCACCACTAAAACCAGTATAGAAGGCGTTTTTGCCTGCGGCGACGTGCAGGACAAGAACTACCGCCAGGCCGTTACGGCCGCCGGCAGCGGTTGCATGGCCGCACTCGATGCGGAACGCTACCTTTCCGCGAAAGGACATTAAACCAAACATACGGAAGGGCCGGCCTGCGAGCCGGCCCTTTTTTAATTGATGCATATGCTGACCATTGCGCTGGAACGTATCCGCTTTTTCGCCCATCACGGGTTTTATGCAGAAGAAAGGGTCATCGGCAACCATTTCCTGCTCGACGTGCTCGTGCAGCTTCCCGAGCCGGAACACCCCTCGCAGCTGGCGGAGTCGGTGAATTACGAGGCGTTGTTTTCCATTTCGAAGGAAGTGATGGAAGTGCCGCAGGCATTGCTGGAACAAGTGGTGCATGATATTTCCGAGAAAGTGAAGGCGCGTTTTCCGGTCATCCGTTATTCGAAAGTGACGCTGCGGAAGCAGGCGCCTCCGTTCGGAGGAGACCTGGCCTGGTCTTGTGTGGCACTGGAGAAACAATACTGAGCCGCACGATGTTATAGTTGCTGGCCGCCCATGTAGAAAGCGTGCAGGGTAATATGGCCGGGCGGAGAAATTGTGTATTTTTGGGGACCTGTTAAATTCGTTCCTATGCTTAAGAAAACCTTTTTACTATGTTGCGCCTCCATCCTGGCGCTCGCCGCGTTCGGGCAGTCGGTCGAGGAATCCCTCGCCCAGGCTAAACAACTGACCTTGCAAATGAAGGAAATCGAAGCGCTGCAACAATACAAAGATATCCTCCAGGCCGATCCCGGCAACGTCACCGCGCTTAACCAGAGCAGCCTTATCTGCAGTCGCGAAGGCGCCCGTCAGAAAGATAAAGCCGCCAAAATGGAATGGTTCAACAACGCGAAGATCTATGCTTACGAAGCCATGAAAGTGGACGTGGAAAACCCCGAATCCAACTACGCCATGGCGCTCGCCTGGGCCCGCATTGCGCAGATCTCCGGCGCCAAAGAGAAAGTGGCCGCCGCGAAAGAAGTGAAAAAGTACGTCGACCTGGCGCTCAAATTCAAACCCGATTACGGCGAAGCCTTCCACCTCCTTGGCAAATGGAACTTCGACATCTATAACCTCAGCTCCATCGAGAAAGCCGCCGCCAAAGTGCTTTTCGGCGGCATGCCCGCCGCATCGCTGGATGAGGCGATCGCCAATTACGAAAAATGCCGGCAGCTCACACCTTCTTTTATCCTCAATTATTTAGACCTCGCCCTGGCACTGCGGCAGAACAACGAGGAAACCCAGTCGATGGAAATCCTCAACAAAGCCATCCGCCTGCGGCCCATTTACCAGGACGATCCCGGTTACAAAGCCGAAGTTAAAAAGCTCCTGGATGCCATGCAGTAAGCCCTAGGCCAGCTGCTTTCCTTTCCACCTGCCGCTTTTCAGATACCACCAGGCCAGCGAGCCCATGGCGGTCCAGTACACGAACTCCGCGCCCCAGGCCCAGTGGAGGGCGCTGCGCATCTTTTCTATCACCACGAAGCAATACACCAGATACACGCCCACGGCGGCTATTTCGATGCCGAGGTTCACCCGCGTGTTGCCGGTTCCCGTTACCCCGTTGAACACGACGGCGGTAACGGCCGTCAGGAGCATCACCAGCGTGCAAACGTGCATGGAGGGGATGGCGTCCGCCATCAGGGTGACATCGGTCGTATAGATACGAAGCCAGAGATACGGGAAGATATTGATCAGCACGCAGAGGGCGGTGGAACAGATGACGGACAGCATCGCAATCTTGCGCACCATCGGCATCACTTCGCGCTCGCGGCCCTGGCCGATGAGGTTGCTGACCATGGTGTTGCAGGCCGATCCCAGCGCCCAGGTGAAGATGCCGAACAGCCCGAATATGCTGCGCATCATGTTGGAAATGGCGAGGGGCCGCTGCCCGAGGTGCTCGATAAAAATGAAGAATATCAGCCAGCTCCCGATGCTGAACAAGTATTGCACCACCAAAGGAGCAGATATAATGAGAATGCTGCGGCATCCTTTCCAGTCGGGTTTTAACCGTCCGAAAAGCTGGTATTTGATATTGAATTTGCCGATCAGCAACAATCCCCATGCCGATGCGAAGCCCGCGATCTCCGCCAGGATAGATGCCCAGGCGGCGCCGTTCAACCCCAGGGCGGGCATGCCCAGCTTGCCGAAGATCAGTCCGTAGTCGAACACGATATTGGTCACTTCCTGGAAGAGGGATATAGTGATCAGCAGCCGCGTGTTGCCCGTTCCAATATATAACGACGTACAAAGCCGCATGAGCATGAGGAAGGGGAGCCCCCAGATCCGGATGCGCGTGAACTCCGACGCTGCTTCCACAATGTGCGGGTCGTGAAGGCTGGCCCGGAAGAACGCCGGCGCGAAGGCCTGGGTGATCAGAATCCCTAAAAACGACATGCCCATCGACAACACCAGCCCGTTGCTGAAGATCGGCCCCATGGCGCCAAGATTCTGTTCCCCCGTGCGCCGGGCAAACATCACCTGCATCCCGTTGGTAAGCCCGTAAGAGATCATATAAATCACGAGGGTGTAAATACCCGCGATCCCGTTCACCGCAATGGGGAATTCTCCCAGATGCCCGAGAAAAGCGGCATTGGTAAGGTGATTGATCTGCGGGAGGATCAGGGAAAGACAAATGGGGCCGGCGATCTTGATGATCTGCCTGTTCGTAACTTCTACTTGCATAAAAAACCGTAAAAACCCGGCAAAAATAACGGTTTGGCATGCGGTGCCAAGGAATTAATGACGAAAACGATTCCTCCGGGGCCTCTGCGGGTCATCTTGCCAGGCTGAACCTCCGTGGTTCTCAACATTTTTGACTATTATTGTGCGGAATAACTGACAGACAATGCCCGTGGCATATACCATACAACCCACCTACGCGATAGACGACGCGACGTTGCTGGAAACAGACCTCACCACCTGCACCCTGTTGGTGATGATCGGTTCCGGCACATTCAGCTATGCCGTGCTCGCGCCCCTGCAGCGCAAGTTCCTGGCCCTGAAGAGCTACAGCTACCAGCCCAGGACCGTTGCCATGGCTGATCTCGAAATGATCGAACAGATCTTCGATGCCGACAGGCTGCTGTTCACCGCCTTCAAAAAAGTGCTGCTCGCTTTCTCCTCGGCGGATAATACCCTCGTGCCGCGCGAGTTTTACCAGCAACAACTCCGGAAAGATTACCTGCAGGCCGCCTTGCCCCACAAATCGCAGGATGCCGTATTGACGGATGAGATCGCTGAACTGGGGCTGGTGAACGTGTTTTCGGTAGATAAGGATATGCTGGGGTTCCTGCGCAAGGAATTTTCCACCGACGACGTCGCCCATGCCCATACCGCGTTGCTGAAAGGCTACCGCCAGGACGCGGATCATACCGCATCCGAAGGCATCGCTTATGCGGAAGTGCAGGCGCAACATTTTACCTTGACCATCTACGCCGGCGGAAAGCTGCTCATGCAGCACCAGTACGCCCACCGGGGAGGGCTCGATATCGTATATTATATCGTCAACAGCCTCCGCCAGCTGGGCCTCAGCGAACTGCAGGCCCGCATCAAACTGGGCGGCGCGCTCACAAAGGATTCGCAAGTGTTTCAGGAACTGAGCAGGTTTTTGCCCAGGATAGAATGGGTACACCGGCCCGACGGTTTCCTCTACATCCCAAAGATGATCGACATGCCGTCGCATCAATTCTTTAATCTTTACGCCCTGGCGTTATGCGTATAATCGGTGGCGAACTGGGCGGGCGCCGCATCCACCCGCCTGCGAACATGCCGCATACCCGGCCTACGACAGACATCGCCAAGGGCGGGCTTTTCAACATCATCGAAAATAATCTCGACATCACTTCCCTGCGCTGCCTCGAACTGTTCGGCGGCACCGGCAGCATCACGTTCGAACTGGCCTCCCGCGGGGCAACGAGCCTGACGGTGGTAGAGAAAGATAATACCATGGCGGGTTTTATCGCCAAAGCAGCCGAAGGGCTGGGCGTAAGTCCGCAAATCATAAAGATGGACGCATTCCGTTACCTGCAACAACCCGGAATTCCGTTCGATTTCATCTTTGCCGATCCGCCCTACGAACTGGGCAATATGGAAGAACTGCCGAAGCTCGTTTTCAGCCAGGGCTGGCTGAAGGAAGAAGGATGGTTTGTACTGGAGCATACGCGGAGAAACGATTTCCGTCATTTCCCCTATTTCCGCGCGGAGCGGCATTACGGCACCACGATTTTTACCATTTTCATCAACCGGGAGGAGCTGAAAACCCCTGCCGGCGTATAACGCAAACCACATGCAAAGAATCGCTCTATTCCCGGGTACCTTCGATCCTGTAACATTGGGACACACCGATATCATCGACCGCGCATTACCGCTTTTCGATAAACTTGTCATCGGCATCGGCGTCAATTCCGGGAAAGTACCGATGTTTTCAGTGGAACAACGTGTGGAGTGGCTGCGCGAAATCTATAAAGACCAGCCTACGGTGGAAGTTACGTCGTATGAAGGACTGACAGTCAATTTCTGCAAACAGATCGGCGCGAAATTTATCCTGCGCGGTATCCGTTACGTGGCGGATTTCGAGTACGAGAAGGCTATCGCCGACATCAACCGGAAAATGGAGCATGAAGTGGAAACCATTTTCCTGACCTGCTCCCCGGAATTTTCCACCATCGCCAGCACGCTCGTACGCGACGTGATCCGCAACGGTGGCGACGCTGCGCAGTTCCTGCCGGACGCCGTGTCTTCTTCTTTGCAATATTCCAAACTTTCGTAATAAAACTTTGGCTATGAAACCCATCTGGTTCTCGCTGGATATTTCCCTGGATCAATTGAACGAAAACGGCCGCAAAACGATGGGCGAGTGGGTAGGTATGGAGTTTACCGAGATCGGGCCCGATTACCTGCGCGCCATGATGCCGGTCGATCATCGGACGATACAGCCCTATGGCCTCCTGCACGGCGGTGCTTCGGCGGCATTGGCTGAAACCGTTGGCAGCGTGGCATCCGCGCTCATCATCGATCCCGAAAAGCAGATCTGCGTGGGTCAGGAAATCAATGCCAATCACCTCCGCGGCGTCCGGGAAGGATATGTGCACGCCATCGCGAAACCCCTGCATATCGGTTCGGGCTCGCATGTATGGGATATCCGCATCACCGACGACCAGCATAAACTGGTTTGCGTAAGCCGCCTCACGGTGGCCGTGCTGGCTAAAAGAGAGAAGAAGGCCGAGTAGCTTATTTTTCCGCCAGCAGGTACTGCATTCTCGCGATCACATCGTGCTGCACGACGCGAAAACCCGCGCCAGTGAGCATTTCTTTCACAAAATCCGCTCCCATCCTCAGTTTCCGGTAACTGCTCACTTTCTGTATCCATTCACCGTTGGATTTCTCCAGCAACTGGTCGTACACCCGCACATATCCCGGCGCATATTCCAGGAAGCAGGTGTGGATGCGGTCATCGTCTGCCCTGATCGGTATAAAGCGCTGCTCGCCAAACAATTCTTCCGTAAGATCGCGGAACGACAAGGCCAGCCTGCCCCCGGCGGGTAACAGGTCAAACCATTGCCCGATAAGGGTTTGGACGGTTTCTATATTTTCCAGGTGCGTAAGGGTATCGCCCATGCAGGTGATCAGTTCGGCCTCCGTAGCGTATTGCGGTACGTCTTTCAGGTTGGCGAGCACGGTGCGGATGGGCAAACCTTTGGCCCGGGCGTTCAGGTCGGAAAGCAGGTGCTGGTTAAAGTCCACCGCAAACACCGTGAACCCCAGTTTCGCCAGGGACACGGATTGCAGGCCGTGCCCGGCCCCCAGGTCGATGGCGGTCTTGTTGCCGCGTGGGAGCACCCCGCGGGAAGCAAACCATTCCTGTTGCTCCTGCTGCTTCGTTTCGAAATTGCCCGACATCCAGGCGTAGAAGGCCGCGAGGTGGTTTTCGTAATGGGATTGGACGCTCATAAGTTATGCATGTGCGGCGTAGCCGGCTTTGGTGAGCACGTCCACGATGTTTTGATAGGAATACGGCATGTATTTGGCGATGTGCTCGGGTTTGATCCATTGGATGTCCATAATATCTTCCTCGATCTGGGGAATGGTAAGCTCGGTGCCGAAGAAGTGCATGCGGTACCAGTAGCTGTGTTTGAGTATATGCTTGTCTTTGAGGCTGTAATAGTGGAAGGTTTCGGTGATGAGGCGCCCGAGGGTCACGTTTTTCAGGCCGGTTTCTTCCTGGACTTCGCGGAGGGCGCAGGCTTCGAGGGTTTCGCCGTCGTCCTGCTTGCCTTTGGGGAGGTCCCACTTGCCGCGGCGGAACATGAGGAGGATGTCTCCCGCTTCGTTGGTGACCAGTCCGCCCGCCGCTACGAGCACGGTGAAGTGGCTTTTCACCAGATCGAGGAGGGTTTCGGGCTCGCCGGTGCGGAAAACCACGGCCGGGAGCTGGTTCTTTTCCAACAGGGCGATGGTTTGGGCCACTTCTGCGGCGGATGGGCTGAACAGGGTGGTGGCGCCGGTAAATTCCGGCTGGAGGGATGTCTGAAGGCCGGCGATGATCAGCGGGCGTTCATTAATATATATATGTATCGGTGTTTCCATGCCGCAAAAATAATCCTTTGCATTATTCATCGTACTTTTGCGCCGTTATGAGTAATGTCAGCGAAAAACAGGTAGCAGAGAAGCTGCTCCAGATTCAAGCCGTAAAACTGAGCCCTGCCCAGCCTTTTACCTGGGCTTCGGGCTGGAAGTCCCCGATTTATTGCGACAACCGCAAGGTCTTGTCATATCCGTATGTGCGGGATTACATCAAATCCGAGCTTTCCAACATCGTATTCGAAACCTGGCCGGAAGCCGCGGTGATCGCGGGCGTAGCCACGGCGGGCATCCCGCATGGCGCGCTGGTAGCGGATCAGCTTAAACTGCCATTCATTTACGTACGTTCCAAGCCGAAAGAGCACGGGATGGGCAACCAGATCGAAGGCGTGCTGCAGCCGGGCCAGCCGGTAGTGGTGGTGGAAGACCTGATCTCCACCGGTAAAAGCAGCCTCGAAGCCGTGCAGGCCATTCGCGCCGCCGGCGGGGAGGTGATCGGCATGGTGTCGATCTTCAATTATGGGTTCGACGTGGCGGTGAAAGCTTTCGAAGCGGCCGGCGTATCGTTCAAATCGCTGAGTAATTACAACGCCCTGATCGAGCTGGCGGTGGAAAAAGGCCAGGTGGGCCCCGACGAGCAGGCTACTTTGCAAGCCTGGCGCACGGCTCCCGACGTATGGGGGAAGTAGGCGATATATTGCGATGAAATCGTATATTGTGAGAGATTAAAAACAATCATCCTATGCGTATCATTAAAATGGTACTGGTACTGCTGCTGGCAGTTACCGGTTCGGCGATGGCCCAGGCGAAGAAAGGAACGCTGGCAACGGCAAAAATCAAGGTGCCGAGCGTTCAGTGCAATATGTGTAAAGACGCGATCCAGCGGTATTTTCTGAAAGAGGAAGGGGTTAAGTCCATGGTGGTAGATGTGAAAAAGAAGGAGGCGACGGTGAAATATTACACCGACCGCACCAATATCGAGAACATCAAAACCGCCATTGCGAACGTAGGATATGATGCGGATGATGTGACAGCCAACGAGGATTCTTACAACGACCTCCCCAAGTGCTGCAAAAAGCCGGAAGACGGCGGTGGCCCCGTTCAGAAGAAACACTAATAATACAGCAGATAATTATAGACCGCTCCGGCTTGCCGGGGCGGTTTTTTTGTGGGGTGCCGCTGTGGATTGGCGGTCAAAATGCACAAAAATTTGCGACATGACTGGCGAAATAACAGGTAGGATTAATTCAATAATATTGATACCGGATCAGTGAAAGAAGCGTTTTTCAGTGACTTTTATCCGCTAGCGTACTCGAGTTTCCGGTTCCCGAAGGCAACGTGTAAGTCAATTTGATATGCGGTTCATGCAGGCTAACGAAGTCTTTTTCTGCAGGATTTGCTCGATTAATCCGCTGTATTTTCGATTTCTCTGGCAAGTCGATAGGTTTGATATATGAATATTTTAAATAATTTGACGTGCGTTTTACATCAGCTTTGCGCTTTCAGCATATGCGGAAAAGTGTATGATAAGAGCCATTTTACCCCATCTGAAGACGGTGACGTCCATCGCAAATGTGCAAAAAGTACCAGCCAGGCACTAACAATTAACGTAATGGGCAGACCATTTTAGTGATAAAATAGGGGCGATTACGAAAGGCTCATGAGCCGTCACAAGTCGTTTTCGACAAGACGTGTCGCTGGATTTTAGAGGGGAACCCGAGGCTTTTTGGGGCGCCGGCACTTCCTCAAATGTCGAATCATAGGCTCGAGGAAAAGTGCGAAATCTGAAAATGTAATCCGGAAATGGTAAAGTTTCTACCTTTTTTAAACGGAATATGGGTAGAAAAATGCTGAAGTCGGTGTGGCACAAATGCCCCTGTTAGATGTATTCTGTGCAAAAAAAATGAGCCGTTTGGGCAGGAGGGAACGCAGTTCAAACTGGAGTCAATCCGTGAAAAGTACAATTCTACTATCGGTATTAAGGATTTCGAGATCTGAAATTGCGGCGAAAGAAAAGTGGGTGCCGGATAGTAATGCTGATAGAAAAACCGTTGAAATCGATTTGGGCATCATCCGGATTTGCATGGCAAAAGGCCGTTTATTTTGGTCGAATCCCGGCCGGAAACTTCTTCGCAAGTTCAGGAAAATGGGTGGCGGGACGTTTTTTTGTCTTGATTTATGACGGTTGAAATAGGAGGATTCTCTTCGGCGTTCCGCTTCGAATGGATAAAGCCGAACGGCCATTCCATTTCAAAATCACCTGCCGAATCTATCTCCGGCACAAAAAAGGCCATCCCGAAAGATGGCTTTAATTATTGTAATGATTTGAAAACTCCGATCAGAAAAAGTCGAACTTCTGTTTCGTTTCGCATCGAATCGGGAAGGGGACAAACACGCCTTTTTTGCCGACTTTGCAATTTCCGGCGGCTTTGATGGTGACTTCCTTGTTCGCTAAAACGCCGAGCATATTCTTAAATACGTTCCCCATTTCGACCTGCAGTTTCACCGGGAAATAAAAAGTATCGCGGGCCGGGATATCAATCAAGGTGTCCTGGAAAGAATGACCGACTTTGGTGTCGTCCAGGAAAACGTCGAATTCTGCGTCTTTCAGCCGGAGCGAAAAATTGTTCGGGTTGTAATAGGCCAGCTCGATTTTGACGGTGCTTTTTGAAAAACTCAAATTCTCCATATCAAAACTGGCGACCCGGACAAATTCCAGGTCTTTCATTTTTCCACATGCGCTGACCCCTAACCAAATAGCAAGGATCATAATATACCAGGTTACCTGCTTCATGAACGGCGTTTGAAAATTCGTATCAAACCTACGACAAATCCTTCCAAAAATTAAGTTAAAAACGCGCTGGTCCGGGGGCTGGGGGCGGACCATCTATTTGAAATTTTACTTTAAACAAAACACCTCGAAAATCAGTGATTTTTTAGACTAATATCTTTAGTATTTTTGTTGACTTTTAACATTTTACATGAAATGGCAGATTGCTAATATTAATAGCATATTTATTTGAATTCTATGATCTGTTAATCAAGAATTTAAAGTGCATTAACAAAAGCTTTTTATTTAATAGCAGGCAGCCATTTTCAATTGATTTACACTATCGAAAAATTAAAACGGACAGTATGGCAGAACAGGGTACAAATGGGATTTTATTGATTGAAAGTCAATATTTTCCGACAATTAATTTTTATAAAACTTTAATTGAAAGCGAAAAAGTACGTTTTGAGCGTATGGAGCATTACCAGAAGGTTAGTTTTCGCAATCGTTGCTACATCGCGGGGCCTAATGGAAAGATCCTTTTGAGCGTTCCGCTGGTGAAAGGAAAAAATCAGCGGACCGTGATGAAGGATGTCCGGATTTCGAATCAGGAACCCTGGCAGACCCTCCATTGGAAAACCCTTACTTCCGCCTACCGTCGTTCCCCCTGGTTCGAATATTTCGAACCGGAACTGGAAGTTTTATATGATAAGGAATTTGAATATCTGCTCGACTGGAACATGGCGTGTTTTGAGTTCGCCAATCGCGCACTTGGTTTCGAGCCGGTCGTAGAAATGACCGATACATATAATAAGGACTATAGCGCCGATCCTGCGATCCTGGATCTGCGGGACAAAATGTTACCCGGCCGGGAGCTTGAGAATGTGCTTGCCTACACCCAGGTTTTCGGAGAAAGGACCGGCTTTTTGCCGAACCTTAGCATCCTCGATCTGTTATTTTGTGAAGGGAAAAGGGGTTTGGAGTTACTGAAATGATAATGAGGCGATTGTAAGAGAATCGTCAACCCGGGCCCCAAAGCCCGGGAATTGCCGGGAGTATTTCATAATGCGCTTTATGTAATATGATTTAATATATTGTAATACAGCTTTTTAACAATGTTACTTCCCATTCATAAAAAAGAATAAATTTTTTTGGAAATCGATTCGAACAAAATAGTAGATTTGCATCCAATTTTGCTGGGGAAACGACTTACGTAGGTGTATAAACCAGAAGTTTCCAGCTCATTTATACTGTATTAATTTTTTGACCTTAGAAATTCATTCACAGAATTAAATGAACAACACCTACACGGACCTGGTTAACCAGACTTTCGAGTTCCCGCAGGAGGGTTTCGAGGTGAAGGAGAACAACCTTATTTTTAACGGGTTGGACATCCGGGCGTTGATTGACAAGTACGGAACTCCCTTTAAGTTGACCTACCTCCCTAAAATCGGGATGCAGGTAAACAGGGCTAAAAAGATGTTCCAGGATGCGATTAAGAAGAACAAGTATGATGGCAATTATTACTATTGTTATTGTACCAAAAGTTCCCACTTTTCGTTCATCATGGAGGAGACCCTCAAGCAAGGGGTCCACATCGAAACATCGTTCGCTTACGACATAGACATTATTAACAAGCTCTATGAACGTAAGAAGATCACCAAGGATACGTATGTGATCTGTAACGGGTATAAAACCAAAACTTATACCCGGGCCATCGCAAAACTGATCAACAGCGGATTCAAAAACGTGATCCCGGTGCTCGACAACAAGGAGGAACTGGAGGATTATTCCAAATTCGTGCGCACCAAAGATCCCGTTAAACTGGGTATCCGGATCGCAGCCGAGGAAGAGCCCACCTTTGATTTTTACACCTCCCGCCTCGGCATCGCCAAAAGCGACATCCTCGAATATTACGTGGACAAGCTGAAAGGAAATCCGAAGTTCGAACTCAAGATGCTCCACTTCTTTATGAACAAGGGCATCAAAGACGATATATTTTATTGGAGCCAGTTCAACAAGGTGTTGAACCTCTATTGCCAGCTGAAGAAGATCTGTCCGGAACTGGAAAGCATCAACCTCGGCGGTGGCTTCCCGATCAAGCACTCCCTCGGGTTCGATTACGATTACGCTTACATCGTTAACGAAATCGTAGCCAACATCAAGAGCGTGTGCAAAAAGAATAAAGTACCAGTGCCGGATATTTACACGGAATTCGGTTCCTTCACGGTAGGCGAGAGCGGGGCAGTGATTTATTCCGTGCTCGGCGAAAAGCAACAGAACGACCGCGAAGCCTGGTATATGATCGACAGCTCTTTCATTACGACCCTCCCGGACACCTGGGGCATCGGGGAAAAATTCCTCATGCTGCCCATTAACAAATGGGACCAGGAATACCAGGAAGTGCACCTCGGCGGGCTCACCTGCGACGGCTACGATTTCTATACTTCGGAAGAACACAT
This sequence comes from Chitinophaga pollutisoli, assembly GCF_038396755.1. Classification (NCBI taxonomy): domain Bacteria; kingdom Pseudomonadati; phylum Bacteroidota; class Chitinophagia; order Chitinophagales; family Chitinophagaceae; genus Chitinophaga; species Chitinophaga pollutisoli. Next base: position 5,049,691 of record NZ_CP149822.1, read on the forward strand.
CAATGCCGTGTTCCTCCCGAAGCTCACCGGCGAGCAGGAACCGTTATATATCGGTTTCTTCCACACCGGAGCCTACCAGGATCAGCTGAGCGGTTACGGCGGCATCAAACACTGCCTTATTCCCTCGCCCAAACACGTGGTCGTGGGGTACGACAAAAACGGACAATTAAAAGATTGGCTATACGCGAAGGAGCAAACCTCCCAGAGCATGCTTAAAATTTTGGGTTATTAAAAATATGGGTTAGTAATCCACTTAAAAACCCCTCGGTTCTCCGAGGGGTTTCGCTTTTTTAGCCCTCCCGGCAGAAATCCGACCGCTCGTCCATTTTTAGCCCGGCATTGCCGGCCGGCATTCGTAATTTAAAGTAGCTTTATTGCCGCTCTTTCCGCCTTTCGTTTAAACGGACAATACCATAAAACAAATAGGCTCTCCAGCGGGAGAGCCTATAATTTCATAGGATAGATTGATCCAACATTCATAGTGTTAGGGATGAAATGGAATATTCATGGCATAAGGTAAAAAGGAACATTTCAAGGTATGAGGGATCTGGAACATTTTCGGTATAGGTGGCAATAGGTTACGATGGATTTACTATCATCAAAAGTAGATACCGTTCTCTCCCTGGCAAATACCATTTAGTTGTATCTTTTAACAACTTTTTTGCAAGAATAACGTTACAGCCGTTTTTTAAACCTCAAAAAACATGTGTCAACAGACAAAAAACTCCCCTGTGCCGTTCCGGCAGATTTTCTTCTTGATAATTTTGTTAATATGTTCTTTCCGTGTATCCGCGCAGGATTCGGAGGCCGAAGCGGTAAAAACCGTTATCAGGCAACTGTTTGAAGGGATGAAGCGTGGCGACAGCGCGATGGTAAAGGCTGTATTCGCCCAAAATGCAATCCTTCACACCGCGGGAACCACCAAAACCGGCGAAATCAAGCTGGTTTCCGGAGATGTTAACGGATTTGTAACAGCTGTAGGAACGCCTCACACGTCCGTGTGGGATGAGCGGATCACCTTTGGCCAGGTACAGGTCGACGGGCCGATGGCCAGCGTATGGACGCCTTACCGTTTTTACATTGGTGAAAAGTTCAGTCATTGCGGGGTGAATAGCTTCCAGCTATTCAAATCCCCCGAAGGCTGGAAGATCACGTATCTCATCGATACGCGCAGGAAGGAAAACTGTTTATAAGGATTCCGGCAGCTGGCTGGGCCTGTCAAGATAATGGAGGGCGGAGTCGCATTGTTTTTCGATCTCGGTAAAGCGGGCGTCGACCAGGTCGGTATTACCGTCGAGGAAGTCGGATTTGCCGGAGCGGCTGAGCCCTTTTACGAGCATGAACTGCTTGATCAGGTTTTGGTTCACCAGGGCGGAGAACTCCTGCTGCTGCTGAAGCGTTTGTTCGCGCTGCAGGTGGAAGATGTTCCGGAAATAAACGCCCCAGACCCGCAATACGATCATAAAATAACCCAGCATGAGGAAGGGTGTTGCGATATAACGGTCCATGGTGGAGTAGGTGGGCGGGAAGCTGATATGGATATGGTCGAGTTTGATCCAGGCCACGAGCCCCAGGTACAGGAAGAGCAGTCCCATCAGCGAAAGCGAGGCGCGCAGGCTTACGGCGAAATAACCGAGCATGCAGGCCATCAGCCAGGGAATAGCATAAATGGGGGATATGTCCATGTCGTTCATAAACGAGCAGGCCATCGGGATGAGCAGGGTGAAGAGCGCAGCCATGGCGCCCGCCAGTGTATGCGGCGCTCCCGATGCCATGAGCGATCCGCAAAAAACGAATGACAAGGCGAACGAAGCCGTGATGATGAGGTTGGGGATATCCTGCAGGAAGGCCAGCGCAACCGAGATGGGCGCCAGCATGAGGGTGTAGAAAAAAATGTAATCGAAGACCATACGGATCCGCGCCTGCTCGTAAGGGCAGGCCGATTTGCGTATAAGCTTTCCCGTGACCATTTCGCACACAGTGTTGTAAATGGCAGAAGACAGAGTCGATATGCTGCTGTTGTTACCTGACATAAAAAGGGGCTTGCAATAAATAGCTCATTCACAAGGTAGTAGGAATTCACAATTTAGATATGGAACGTTTGTGGTAGATTCCCTGCCGCAAAAAGAAAGGGCCGCCTTAGACAAGGCGGCCCTCTTTACTGTTGTATTTGTATTATGAAATCAAATCACAACAAATCGCAACTATTCCTAACCCTTATGCAACTATAATTTCTTTAACGGTGTCCTGTGCGGCCTCTTTCTTGGGCAGGGTCAGATGCAGTACGCCGTTTTCGTATTTCGCGTTGATTTTGGCGGCTTCCACTTTCTCGTCCAGCGTAAAGGAGCGGGAGAAGGAGCGGAAACTGAACTCGCGGCGAAGGTGTTTTTCGTTTTCTTCTTTGGATTCGGTTTTCTTTTCCGCGCTGATCGTCAGCGTGGGGCCATCGATTTTCACTTTGAAATCGTCTTTGGCGAAACCGGGGGCTACTACTTCCAGGCTGTAGCCGTCTTTCGTTTCCGAGATGTTCACCGGGGCGTAGGATGCGCCGAAGAAGTCGGAGGTGGCGAAATCCTTGTTCAGGAATTTGCCGTTCAATAATTCGTCTACGAGGCCATGAAAGGTTTTTGCGGGCTGATTGAATTTTACGAGTGTCATAGTGTTTATCCTTTTATGCGTTAAACCATTTTTTTTCGGCTATGCTACCTATAGATCAAATCAGGTACCAACGCCAATAATCGGTTAAAACGCCAGTTTTGGGAAAAAATAGTCGGCTAAATTGTCAGTTTTAATGTATTTGTAATGACATAATGACAAAAATTATGAATTAATTGAAGTATCTCGATATATTACTAACTTTGTGGAAACTCATAAATATAATATTATGTACCCTGCGGAACTCGTGATGCCGATGAAGGCAGAATTAACAGATAATGGATTTCAGGAAATGCTTTCCCCCGAAAAGGTGGAAGATGTTTTAAAACAGGAAGGCACCACGCTGGTGGTGATCAATTCCGTTTGCGGCTGCTCGGCCGGTACCGCCCGCCCGGGTGTACTGATGGCTGTTGCCACCAGCGAGAAGAAGCCGGACAGGCTCGCCACTTCCTTTGCCGGTTTCGACAAGGACGCAGTGCAGCAAATCCGTACGCACCTGTTGCCTTATCCTCCGTCTTCTCCCTCCATCGCGCTTTTCAAGGACGGTCAGCTGGTACACTTCATCGAGCGCCACATGATTGAGGGCCGTTCGGCCCAGATGATCGCCACCAACCTGGTAGCGGCGTTTGACGAGTACTGCTAATCGTTTGTTGTTTCCCGTTACGTGGTTTTTTGGACCGGTTAATGGGAATATCATATTTGAAATGTAACTTGGTGGTTTGATTTCCTGTCCGGATTTCAAATCACCATTTTTTTCGCCTATGTATCCTAATTTATATTACGCATTCAGAGACCTCTTCGGGATAGAGTGGTCGTGGCTTAAAGTAGTACAGACATTTGGTTTCTTCGTGGCGCTGGCCTTCCTGGCGGCGGCTTATGTGCTCACGGCGGAACTCCGCCGGCGCGAGAAACTCGGGCTCTTGCATCCCGTTGAAGAAACCATTACCGAGGGCAAGCCCGCTTCTGTGGGCGAGATGGTGATGCGTGCCATCATCGGATTTATCATCGGTTTCAAAATTTTCGGCATATTTGGCCAGACCGCCGATTTCCGTGAGTATTTATTATCGACAGACGGGAGCCTCATTGGCGGTATCATCGTAGCTGCCGCGATGGCTTACCAGATATATTATGAAAAGAAGAAGAAAGCGTTGCCTTCTCCGAAGCAGGTGAAAGTAATGGTTTGGCCGCACCAGCGCGTGCCTGACTTCACGATCCAGGCGGCGGTGGCCGGCCTGATCGGCGCCAAGATCTTCCACAACCTGGAAAACTGGAGCGAATTCATCGCGAATCCCTGGGAATCTCTGTTTTCCGCCAGCGGGCTCACTTTTTACGGGGGGCTCATCGGGGCCGCATATGTGATCATCCGCTATGCCGCCAAAAAGCAAATCAACTGGAAACACCTGGTCGACAGTGCGGCGCCCGCACTAATGCTCGCCTACGCTATCGGCAGGATGGGCTGCCAGTTTTCCGGCGACGGTGACTGGGGAATCAATAACAGCGCCTACATCACCAATGCCGCCGGGCAAATAGAACAGGTTGCGCCTGCGCAATACCAGTCCACCCTGGAAAAAGAATCCGATTACTTCGTACGGCATTTTGGTTCGGTAGAGCAGGTGCCGCATGCATATTATCCCAAACCGGCGGCGCTGAGCTTTCTGCCCGACTGGTTCGTGGCGTACAATTATCCCCACAACGTAGTGAACGACGGCGTGAAGCTGCCCGGCTGCGAAGGGGAGTACTGCAGCGCGCTTCCGGTTGGCGTGTTCCCGACACCGTTATATGAGATCATCGTATGCGGCATGTTCTTCCTTGTGCTGATGGGGATCCGCCGGAAAGTAACTACTCCCGGGGTAATCTTCGGCATCTACCTGATCCTCAATGGTCTCGAAAGGTTCTTTGTGGAAAAAATCCGCGTCAACACCAAGTATGATATTTTCGGCTTCCATCCCACGCAGGCGGAACTGATTGCCAGCTTTTTGGTGATCGGCGGCGCCGTGCTGATCTGGTATGCCCGTAAAACCAAACCCAGCATAAATCTTTCCTGATGCAACGTCATCCTAAACTCATACCGCTGTCGCACGAGCATAAGACTTTATTGTTTTTATGCCGTTACCTGAAAAAAGATGCAGCCGCATACGAAGGGTACCCGCTGGATACTGCTTCCAAGATGCAGCATATGGTCAGGGTTTTCCAGGAAACGATGGTAGGGCATATCCAGAAGGAAGACCACCTTTTTGAGCAGTGCCGGGGTTTTGTGCCGGAACTGGACGCGATGATCGATGAACTGGCGGAAGAGCACCGGGTGATTTCCGGGATGTACAGCGCGCTGGTGGACAGCCCGGACCTGGTGGAAGGAATGGACCAGATCGCCCGTGCGCTGGAAGCCCACATCCGGAAAGAGGAGCGGCTCGTGTTCGGCAAAATGCAGGAACTGCTGCCCGATGTGATCGAAAACCTGCGTTTGCCGGAAGGCGAGCAGGAGTGAATGTTTAAGGACGGCAGTATAAATTAATATATGAAGCGCGCGGCGCCGGGGGATTTTCCCCCGGCGCCGCTTTTTTTCAAATTTGTTTGTAACCAAATGTATTAACGGTCGTCTTTCTCCTGTAGCCACAAACTAGTTGGTGGTCCTTTACAATCAATTTCCAACTTTTTTACCAATCATCCCTTCTGGCAAACCACTTGTGTATAATTATGTACTATGTAAAACATACTACCTACCTTAGCACTGTAGTTGATAAAGAAAGGAACTACTCAAGCAAAGGAACTAATCAATCTAAAGATCTAAATCCTAACTATAATCCGCCTTATATGAACTCGTATTGCAAAATGTTGATCCTCACTGTTATGGTAACCGGACCAGCATTATCCATCCAGGCCCAATCCCAAAACGGCGCTACCTCGAAAGGAGAGATCGCCGGTAAAGTAACCCGCTCCAATGACGCTCCCGTTGAATTTGCTACCGTAACCCTCCTCCGTGCCAAAGACTCTTCCCTGGTGAAAGGCGTACTCGCCGACATCGGCGGAAAGTATGCCTTCGAGGGCGTGCCCGGCGGCCGGTATATCGTAGCCGCAGCCAACATGGGGCTGAAAAAAGGTTTTTCGCAGCCTTTTAACCTCAACGGATCACCCGTAAAAATGCCCACCATTGTACTCGGCGAAGACACCCGCAACCTGAAAACAGTGGACGTTACCGCCAAAAGACCCTTCATCGAACAGAAAGCCGATAAAATGGTCGTGAATGTCGAGAACTCCATCGTGGCCGCAGGCGGCACGGCGATGGAAGTGCTCCAGCAATCGCCTGGGATTCAGGTAGATAAGGACGATAATATTTCCATGCGCGGTAAAAACGGTGTCATCATCATGATCGACGGTAAACCTTCCAATATGTCGCCCCAGGACGTTGCCCAGCTGCTCAAAAACATGCCCAGTTCGAACGTTGACCAAATCGAACTGATTGCCAATCCTTCCGCCAAATACGATGCAGCTGGCAACGCGGGGATCATTAATATCAAGCTGAAGAAAAACAGCAACTACGGCGCCAACGGCAGTGTGAACGCTGGGTACACCCAGGGCATACTGCCCAAGGCGACCGGAGGCCTCAACCTCAACTACCGCAACAAAAAGGTAAACGTGTACGGCTCCTACAACGTCAGCTACTTCCGCGGCTTCGAAGAACTGGCCATCACCCGCGATTACCAGACGGAAAAGGGACGTACTTTCTTCGATCAGCATAATTACATCGATAAATCCTCCACTTATCATGGCGGCAAAGCCGGGATCGATTACTTCATCAATCCCAACCACACCCTCGGTTTCATGGTCAACCTTGCCAAAAGCAGCTGGACCGGCGACGGTAACGGGCTAACGCTCATCGGTAATGGCATCCGGCAGGATTCCAGCCTCCACACCACCAGCGATAACAAGCAAGATTGGAACCGTCAATCTTATAATGTAAACTACAAAGGCAAACTCGACACTTCCGGGAAGGAAATCAACATCGATCTCGATTATTCCCGCAACGCAGAAGACAGCCGCACTTTTATGTACTCAGACTATATGGACGCCAAAGGAGAAGAGTTTTATCGCGGCGATGTGACCCGCAACTTCCAGCCGTCTATCATCAACATCAAAACCATTAAAGTGGACTACACCCATCCGCTCCGGCATAACGATAAGCTGGAAGCAGGTGTGAAGTTCAGCTGGGTGGATTCCGACAACAATTCCCGTTTCGACTCGCTGCTGAACAATACCTGGGTGTACGATGGGAACCGTTCCAACTATTTCATTTACAAGGAAAACGTGAACGCAGGGTACATCAACTACAACCGCCAGTTTAAAAAACTGGGCATACAGGCAGGGCTCCGTGCCGAACACACGCACGTCAACGGTAACTCGGTGACAATGAAGCAGGTGAACGACACGAGCTATCTGAACCTGTTCCCCAGCATATTTTTCAGCTACAACGCCGGAAAAGACCACCAGCTGGGCCTTTCTTACAGCCGCCGCCTGCAGCGTCCGAGCTACGACGACCTGAATCCCTTCGAATTCTACCTCGACCGTTATACAAAAGCAGGCGGTAACCCCAACCTGCGGCCGCAGTTCTCCAGCAACGTGGATTTCACCTGGACTTTCAAGTCTTTCCTGACCACGGCTATCGGTTACAGCCATACGAAAGACATGCTTTCCCGCATCCTGGAACCGGGCGTCGACGATATCACGGGCGACACAACGATCGTGGTGTACCGGTATATGAACGTGGCCACAAAAGACAATGTGAACCTGAATCTCAGCGCGCCCATCCCGGTTACCAAATGGTGGAAGACGTTCACGACCGCTTCGGTTTTCTACAACAAATTTGAAACGGTAGTGAAAGGAGAGGAGATCAAACGCGCGTCGGCTGGCTTCTTCGGCAACACGCAGCACACTTTCACCCTGGGCAAAGGCTGGACGGCGGAAGCTTCCGCTTTCTACACTTCTCCGCAGATCGCGCAGGAAGGCTTGTTCCGGATGAAGGCGATGTACGCGGTGAACGCCGGTGTCCAGAAAACGGTCCTCAACAAAAAAGGCACGATCCGCCTGAACGTCAACGACATATTTCAAACCCAGCGCTTCCGTGGCGACTATGCGGTCACCAATAGCAACCTGACCCTCAAAACGGGCTGGGACAGCCGCCAGGTGCGCCTGAACTTTACCTATCGATTCGGCAACAGCAACGTAAAAGAGGCCCGTAACCGTAAAACCGGCCTGGAAGACGAGCAAAGCCGCGTGAAATAGGCAATTACACCGACCTAATCATGTTTTAGGTATATAAGGATGGAAAGAACGCGGCTCTTCTGGGTCGCGTTCGCTTTTATATGCGGGTGGTTTTCAGTACATTGAAAAAAATGTCCCGACCCGTGCAACCCTTTTGACGCTTTATCGTCTTTAATATGAATTTATACCCGGACAACTTGGAAAATTTGCCTGTAACAGATCAGATCGTGGCCAGATGCCGCATGGGCGACGCCCGTGCGTTCCATGACCTGTATCACGCATATTCCAGGGCCATGTATAACATCTGCCTCCGGATGACGGGCCATCAGGCCGACGCGGAAGACGTTCTGCAAGAGGCATTTGTACAGATCTTTAAAAACCTGGATAATCTCGCTTCCGACAGCAGCCTGACTGCATGGGTCAAGCGGATCGTGGTCAACCACTGCCTCAGTTACCTCCGGAAAAAGAAAGTGCATTTCGAGGAAGTGGAAGACCAGGAATGGAAGCAGGAAGATGGGGTTGACGAATCCGAGCACACGCTGACGGTTGCGGCGGTGAAAGACGCCATCGGCCAGTTGCCGGCGGGATACAGGACAGTGCTGAACCTCTACATTTTCGAGGATTACAGTCACCGCGAGATCGCAGGTTTGTTGGGCATCACGGAGTCGACCGTCAAAACGCAGTATATGCGGGCGAAGGAAAAAGTCCGCCAGATCGTGAAACTTAAATCGAAAACGATATGAACCTGGAAGAGTTTATCCGGCAGAACAGGAGCGGATTTGAGGAAGAGGGGCCGCGACCGGACGTCTGGGCCGTGCTGGAAAAACAGTTGCCAAAGCCAAAGCAGGAGAAGGGGAGAGTGGTGCTGATGATGGCGAAGCACTGGTGGAAAGCCGCCATACTCGTGGCATTGATCGTTAATGCCGGGTTACTGCTGAAGTATATGAATACCCGGCAGGAAGTAGCGGTGGTGATTCCGGAGATCAAGGAAATGGAATCATATTATTCAGCACGTATCGAGCAGAAACTGGAAGTCCTGAAGCAGTTGCCCGTTGCGGAAACGGGGCTCGACAGCCTTACGATGAAAGAGCTTGAATTACGCAATGATACTTATACCATGCTGGAAAAGGAACTGGCCGCCAATCCCGGGAACGAGCGCATCAGGGCGGCAATGATCCGGTACTACCAGATGAAGCTCGAGCTTCTGGAGAAAATCCTCGACGAGCACGACAAGTACACAAATGATTCACCGTCAACGAAAAAAGATGTTTTGTAAATCTACCATACTGTTTTTATTACTGAGCCCGATCCTGGTTTTCGCCGCGAAAGGGGACGAAGAGCACAAAGTGACGATGGTAAAAGAATTCCGCGTCAGCGAATCATCCTCCGTTAATATCAACACCAAATACGGCAAAGTAACGGTTCATATCTGGGACAAGCCCGCCTGCAAATCTACCGTCACCGTAACAGGATTCGGCAACAACGCCGAGCAGGCGCGCAGGATGACCGAAACGATCGATGTAAAAATGGAAGAAGCGGGTGGTAATGTGAATATCGCCGTTGTGTCGAATTCCGGATCGAAGTGGTTCAACCAGCGGAAAGACAACAAGGAATACGTGAATATCGACATCGAATTATACGTGCCTTCCCGGCTGAAAACCATGAATATCGCCAATAGTTTCGGGGATGTGATTGCGCGGCAGTTACCTTTCCCGTCGAACCTCAAAGTGAATTACGGATTCATCGACGTGGCCGATGCCGGCAAGATGTTTCTCAGTATTGCTTATACCAACAAGGCAAGGATCGGCAAGGCCGACGCACTAACGGTGCAGGCGGCTTATTCCTCCCTGAATTGCGGTAAGATCAATGAAGTGAATTGTACATCCAGCTACGGCCATTATTCTTTCGGCGATGTGAATGAATTGAAGTTGCAGTCGAACTACGACGAACTGCGATTCAGGAACATCGGAAGCCTGGTGCTGAAATCGAATTATTCGGATGTGCGGATGGAAGAGCTGGGTGCCAGCGCCATCATCAGCAGCAACTACGGAAACATCCGAATCCGGAAGATTGACAAGGGCTTTAAGTCATTGAATGCCGATGTCAACTATACGGACCTGCGGCTGGGCGTAGTTTCCGGTACGCCCTTCCGGGTGAACGCCGAAATCAGGAACGGTAATTTCAGGGCCGACGGTTTCGCCTTCAAGCACGTCAGCGAAAACCGTAACAAAGGAAACCTCTCCTATTCCGCCATAACATCCAATGCCGTCGAATCATCTCCGCTCATATCTGTGAACGGGAAGCATTCCGACGTCAAAGTGGGTGAGGATTAATTGTTCAATCTCAAAATCTAACATTCCATGAAGAAATTTGCAGCGCTCCTCGGAGTCGCCCTCCTGACCTTTGCCCTGACCGCAACGGCGCAACGCCAGAAAATTAGCGGGAACGGTACGATGAAGAAAGAAAAGCGGACCGTTTCCGGCTCTTTCGAAAGCATCGGCGTCAGCGGCCAGTTCAACGTACAGATCCGCCAGGGGAGCGGTACTTCCATTGAAATCGAAGGCGACGAAAACCTGCTGCCCTACATCGAAACCGTGCTGGATGGCCACGACCTGGAAATCCGCTACCGCCGTCATACCGACGTAAGGCCCAGCAAACCGGTTAATGTCTGGATCACCAACCCGACGATTTCGGAACTAGCCGGCAGCGGTAAAGTGGTATTCAAATCCGACGGTAAATTGAAAGGCGACAAGCTGGAAGTGGCGCTCAGCGGTATCGGCGAAGCCGACCTGGACGTGGATTACGAAAAGCTGGAAGTAGCCCTGAGCGGCAACGGGAAAGTAAGACTCGCCGGCAAGGCTGATAAAACGGAGGTGGCGATTTCAGGTTCCGCCGACGTGGATGCCCCTGCCATGGCGACCGAGGAAACCGAGGTAGCTATTTCCGGTTCCGGGAAAGCTTTTGTGAACGTGAGCAAAAAACTGGAGATCGCAATTTCCGGCAGTGGCAGCGTTCGTTACAAGGGCGATGCGAGGGTAGAGCAGTCGGTTTCCGGAAATGGCCGCGTAACGCACGAAAACTGATCCGGCTTTCGTACTTTAGCAGGAAATACCCATGCTGCTTATGAGACAACAACTTATGACCTGTGCCGTATTGCTGGCAGGATTTGCCGCTACCGCGCAGGAGACGCCCCGAAGCATCGCCAATCCGCACGCGCAGGAATTTACCGTGATCCGGAATAATGCGGCTACGACTGTGAAGAACCAGGGGATGACCGGCACTTGCTGGTGCTTTTCTACGGTTTCGCTGATTGAAAGCCAGTGTTTGAAGAACGGCGCGGCGAGCCAGCCCGATTTGTCGGAGATGTTCGTGGTGCGGAATGTGTACCTGATGAAGGCCCGTAACTATGTGAAGCGCCAGGGTGCTGCGCAGTTTGGCGAAGGCGGTCTGGGCCACGATGTGCTGATCGTTGCCGGCAGGGACGGATTGATGCCTGAATCGGTTTACAGCGGGAAGCTGCCCGGCCAGGAGCAATTCGACCACAGCAAGATGGCCGATACGCTGAAGAAATTCCTGGACACGTTGCTGCGCCGCCGTCCGGTGGATCCGAAGTGGGAGCAGCGCTTTGCCGCGCTGATGGACCAATATATGGGCGCAGCGCCTCCCGCCAAATTCGAGTATAACGGGAAAACATACACGCCGCAGGAATATGCGAAACAGGTGGTCAAGTACGATCCGGCAGATTATGTGAGCCTGACTTCGTTTACGCATCATCCTGTTTATTCTTCTTTCGTGCTGGAACTGCCAGATAACCATGCCAACGGGAGTTTCTACAACGTATCGCTCAACGAGTTGATCGGGGCCACCTGGCAAGCGGTGCAAAAAGGATATACGGTGATGTGGGACGCGGACGTGAGCAATCGCGGATTCGCGCACAACGGCGGCTACGCCCTGAGCCCGAAGTACGACAGTCTCTGGAACCGCCAGCAGCCCGATCCTTCGGCGGCTGAGGTGAACGTGACGCCGGAGTACCGGCAGGAGCTGTTCGAGAAGCTGGTTACGCAGGACGACCACCTGATGCATATCACGGGGATTGGCAAGGGGAAAGACAATAAACGCTTTTTCATTGTGAAGAATTCCTGGGGCGTGGGGTCGAAGTTTGAGGGATACCTTTACGTGTCGGAACCGTATTTCGCGGTGAACACGATTAATGTGGTAGTTCCGAAAGCTGCGCTGGATAAGGAATTAAAGAAGAAATTGCATTTACTGTAAAAATGAGATACAAATAAGATTACATGAAGAAGCAGGACGTTGGTCCTGCTTTTTTTATGTTTTGCGGTCGGACAACAGTTCGAGGATCGCAACTTCCAGCGCGTCTGCCAATTGAGACAGTGTGCGGAGTGTAACATTGATCTCACCGTTTTCCATCCGGGAAATGTCTGCATTGTCGACGTTGCATCGTGCAGAGAGCTCGCGTTGGCTGAAGCCTCTTTCCTTTCTGATTCGGCGGAGATTTGTTCCGAAAAGGCGCAATATATCCGGGGCCTGGGTTGACATTTTTAGTTTGCTTCCAAAAGGTTCAAGATCATCGAATTATTTCTTTTTTCCGCTGGGCAGAGGCCCAACGTGTTGAAAAAATATTTCGACAGGTTACTGTAACTCTTGCTGGTAGAGAGTTTCTGAGAATGTGAATGAGGAAGCAATACGAAAAAAAATCAATGCAGGATACTGAAATCGGTGTAATGCTGCAGGGGGCCTTCGGTAATATCGAGGCCGGAGACCTTGGCGCCTGAGGGGCCGATTCTGCACCAGTCAATAAATTCCTTCATGGCGGTGGCGGGACCTTCGGCTGCGATCCATACATGGCCGTCGGGCAGGTTTTTGACTTGTCCTTTAAGGCCCATGCTGGCGGCTACGGATTTGGCGGTGGCCCGGAAGTAAACGCCATGAACCATGCCTTTAACTACAATTTCTTTATGCAACATAATTACGGGATCGGTTTATAAACTAACAAAATTGATTACCGTGTGGTTTATCCGGCGGCGATGGCGGCCTTGAGCTCCGGGATGCCGGGGGCGACGAGGGTTTGTCCGCCGGGGTAGAAGATAAAGAAACGGGCATCGCCTGTTTCCGGATCTTCTACCATGTGGATTTGGATATATCGGGATGGATGAAAGTAAAAGTATTCGGTGACGGGAGGTTCCACGCTTCTGCGGAGTTGTTCCAGCTGGAAGCCTGCGCGGCTGAGCCAGGAGAAAACGGTTTGTTCTGCAGAGGGGGATGCATTTCCCTGTTTGTATATCGGTTTGATGGGCACCCATTCCATAACTTAAATTTACTGGCGGTTAGTGATCCGTTTGCTGGGCAATTGCCCAACGGCCGGAAATTTTTACTTTGATCTCGTTTTGTTTACGCAGGCGCCTGGCGCCGGGTTGCCGGGGGAGGTGGCTTGTCTTCCGGATGATTAGCTACCTCGAATCGCCAGCCGATATGCTTTTCTAAAGCCTCCGGTGAAGCACCCGCGAGCCTATTGCGGCCTTGCGGATTCACGGGAGCGCATTCATTTCCAATGCGTTAGATTTGATTGGGCATGGTGCTCCCTGCTTCCGGGACCGTTCCGCTGTCATTCTCCAGAGCGTTCGCTTCGGATGGGACATGGCAGGCCCTGTCTCCGGGTGGTTCGGCTCGCGGGGGCTGTTCCGTTGTCGTTCTCCAGAGCGTTCGCTTCGGATGGGACGTGGCAGACCCTGTCTCCGGGTGGTTCGGCTCGCGGGGACCGTTCCGCTGTCATTCTCCAGAGCGTTCGCTTCGGATGGGACGTGGCAGGCCCTGTCTCCGGGTGGTTCGGCTCGCGGGGGCTGTTCCGTTGTCGTTCTCCAGAGCGTTCGCTTCGGATGGAACATGGCACGCCCTGCTTTCTGGACGGTTGCCCTCCCGGGGTGGCGTTCCTTTTGTCGCCACCCGAAGCATTCGCTTCGGATGGGGCACGGCACGCCCTGCCTTCTCGGCTTGAATCCGGGGGGACATGCAGCTGCTCTTTCCCGAGGTTGTTGCCTCAGTTCGGACAAGCCATACCCACTATTCCGGGCGGGCTCGCCGGGAAAACTTTGTTTCATTCACCAGAAAGCAAATCAACCTCGGGCTGACCGGACTCTTTCCTCCATTTGGGCAAAAGCTCCGCTGATCCCTGCGGGAATTGATACACGGGCAATGATATGGCCTGCTAAACGGAGTATGACCTCCGTCGGCCCAATGGAAGATCCCCTGCCAGCGCCCCCGGCCGGCAGCACATCGCTCTTGACAAACGATATCCCGCCACCAGGCCCGAAAGCCGATGATCCCATTTTCCATATTTACCGGTGCATGCCTAAAAGCATGCGAATGCAAGGGTTTGTCTCCTGAATCGGATGGGTTGTAAGTAGATGGGTTAGGGTAGAAGGGGCCGGGCGATAACGCCCGACCCGTAACTAAATGATACTGACTCTAAAAAAATATGTTCAACAGTTGCGACTGTCGTTTATCAAATAAAACACCCGGGATTACCCACGGGAAATTGCTCCCCGAGCCACTGTAATCCGCCACTCCGCACAGCCCATTACGCCGCACGGTGGAACAACGGGTGGCTCGACGGAACCTCCCGTCCAAACAAAAACTCCCGCACCAGCTCGTACCGGTCACTGCCCGCAGCCCGCCTCAATAAACTGAAACTGTGACAATGAAAACTCCGCACGAACACCTTGCCCGACAAATAAGGAGACAACTGCGTAAACTGATGCGGCTGCAACGAACGCGCCAACGCAATATGCGGACGGTAACCCGCCGGCTCCAACTCGAACGCCTGCATCACCTTCCGGTGCAACTCCTCCAACGGCTTCGGATTGGCGACATTCACATAAAACATGTGCCGGCCACTGGCATGACGACTGTGGTCAATCCGCGACGTATACACCGTAAACGCCGACTGATCCGCCACCAACCGATCCAGCATCGTCACGAACAACTCCTCGTACCGCTCCGGAAACTCCGACCTGAACAAGGCAATGTGCGCCTGGGTAAATGATCCGGCAGCCGTTCCCAGCTCCTCCGCTATCAAATGCTTGTACATGCTCACATCCTGAACCGTCTGTGCGTCCGGATGTACTACCAGCATATAATCGTGTAATACTTCCTGTTCCATGGCTTTTATGATTATGCAATTATCAATTCGAAACAACCGTTATCATGTTCAGCACCAGGATAACAGCGCCTCCTTTCACAACACAAACATACGAATAATTTTGGCAAATACTAAAAAAGTTAGCAAAAAATACTAAAAAAAATGGCCGGAGGGCATAACCCCTTCAGCCACCATATCTTAGAATTGATTACAAGCTTTTGATGATCGCCGCGAAATCCGCCGCCACCAGCGACGCGCCGCCGATCAGTCCGCCGTCCACATCCGCCGAAGCAAACAGCTCTGCCGCATTCGAAGGCTTCGCGCTGCCGCCGTACAGGATCGTCAAACCCGCAGCCGCGTCCTGGCCATACTTCGCCGCAATCTGCCCGCGGATAAACGCATGCATATCCTGCGCCTGCTGCGCGCTCGCCGTCAAACCCGTGCCAATGGCCCAGATCGGCTCGTAAGCAATCACCACCTGCTGCAAAGCCCCAGCGTCCAGGTGGTAAAGGCTTTCTTCCAGCTGCTTCGCCACATACGCATTCTGCGTTTCCGCTTTCCGCACTTCCAGCGGCTCGCCGCAGCAGAAGATAGGCTTCAGCCCGTTGGCCAGCACCAGGTCGATCTTCTTCGCCAGTTGCGCATTCGTTTCATTGAAATATTCCCGGCGCTCGGAGTGCCCCAGGATCACGTAGTCAACGCCTACAGACGCCAGCATGGCCGCGGACACCTCGCCGGTATAAGCGCCTGACTTCTCACTGGCGCAGTTCTGTGCCGCCACGAATACGTTGGGTTGGCTGCGGGTCAGTGCTTTTACCTGCTGCAGATACGGAAAAGGCGGTGCAATCACCACAGCCTGGTCTCCGGATAAAGTAATGCCGGCCGCCAGGATGTCGTTCACCAGCTGCTCGCCTTCCGCGAGGGTCAGGTTCATCTTCCAGTTGCCTGCTACGATCTTCTTTCTCATGATTTTACGGTGCTTTTGATAAGTGGCGCGAAAAATACGCATTTATCCCCGAAATATACGGGTCAGAATTTCCCGGTCGGCCTCCGACAACTCCGCACCCTTCAGCCGCATCCACGCATCTGCGTCCCGGAGCGCTTCCTCCAGCCGGTATTTATCAGTAATCCCGGCGCCTCCCCAACTGAAAGAAGGCAGGAATTTGGGCGGAAAATTCCCCCGAAAACATTGCAGCTCACGCCCACCACTGTACCGGTATTGAACATGGTATTGATCCCGCACCGGCTGAAATCCCCCATCATCACGCCGCATTTGGCCCCGGCCGGCCAGTATTCCTGCTTCGCTTCCATCCAGATCCGCACCTCGCGGGCGTTGTTCTTCATATTGGAACAGCTGGTGTTGGCGCCCAGGTTGCACCATTCGCCGATCACCGCGTCGCCCAGGTAGCCGTCGTGCCCCTTATTGGAATGTCCAAAGAAAACCGAGTTCTTGATTTCCCCGCCGGCTACGCTCCGCGGTCCAAGGGTAGTGGCGCCGTAAACCCGGCTGCCCATTTTCAAAACGGCGCCTTCACCCATGGCAAAGCCGCCTCGCACCAGGTTCCCTTCCATGATCTCCGCGTCTTTCCCCACGTAAATCGGCCCCGCCGATGCGTTCAGCACACTGCATTCCACCTTGGCCCCCGGTTCCAGGAACACCTGCGCCGGGTTCACCACCTGGTTGGTTGCGGAAACCGGCGCCGATTTCCGCCCCTTCGTCAGCAGCGCAAAATCATCGCGGAGCGCCGCTTCATTGTGGCGGACGATATCCCAGGGCCGGTCGACCCGCCGGATCTCGCCTTCATATTCCAGCCGCACGAGCGTGGCCGGGGCAAAGAAATCGTCGCCGCTGATGAGCTTGGCCAGCAGCCTGCCGTTTTTGTACAGTTCCTGCCCCGGTTCCATGGCCGCGAGGGTTTCCACGATGCCCGCGGAAGGGAGCAGGTGCCCGTTCACCAATACGGTAATGGTGCCTGGCGGCGCTTTCCGCAAGGGATATTTGGCCTGGAGGTACTCGGTGGTGAAACTGCTGAGCGGCCCGGATCCGAGCCATTTCTCCCATTTTTCGCGAATGGTGAGGATGCCCGTACGGATCTCCGCTACGGGTCGGGTGTGCGTGAAGGGGTAGAGTTCGTCGCGCTCGGGCGTATCAAACAGGATGTAGTGACGGTTCATAACCCGGCGAAAATAAAAAATCCCGCCGAAAGCATTCGGCGGGATCGTAAAAATATTCGGAAGATGGCTTATTTAGCCTCTTTCTTGTAACGTTTGTTGAATTTGTCGATACGGCCTGCGGTATCTACCAGTACATTCTTACCAGTATAGAACGGGTGAGAAGTATTGGAGATCTCAAGCTTGATCACTGGATACTCGTTACCGTCTTCCCAGGTGATGGTTTCGCGGGTAGGAGTGGTGGATTTGCCCAGGAAGCTATCCCCGTTGGACATGTCTTTAAACACTACGAATCTATAATTTTCCGGATGAATTCCCTGTTTCATATCAATAAGTTAATAAATACAGGACGCAAAGGTAAAATAAATATTTAAATAAAGCAAGAAAATTTAGCTTTTCATATTCACATACTGGAGCGCAATGCCCAGGTTTGCTTCGCGGCATTTCTGCATAACTTCTTGTAAATCATCTATTTTTTTCCCGTAACACGAACAATGTCGTCCATGATCGCGGCTTGTACCTTCAAACCGGAATCCTTGATCATTTTCACGATTTTCTTCGCATCGTCCTGTTTAATACCATTGCGGACGGGCACTTCCTTCTTTACCACCTTACCGCTCACATAATGCTCCTTGCTCAGGTCGTAAATCTCCGCCGCCAGCCCCTGGCGCATGCTCCGGCTGATCAGCACGTCGATCACCTGGTCCAGCTTCATATCCGTTTCCACTTCCAGCTTCACAATCATGTCCTTCTTATCCAGGTCGATTTCCACGGGCGAACCCTTGAAATCGTACCGGTTGTTGATTTCTTTTTTAACTGTGTTGATGGCGTTGTCCAGGGTCTGGAGGTCGACTTTGCTCACGATATCGAAAGACGGCATATGCGCTGGTTTTTTAAAGGGTGATGAACGAGCGGCAAATATAAAGAAAAAACCGCCACCGGAACCGGCAGCGGGGCTGAGATTAGAATGGCGGAGAATGGTTACATGAGCGGGTAAAGAGCCTGCATGCGCTTAGTTGTTGTCTTGCGCATGAATTTGCAGGGACGTTTGTTTCCCACGTATAGTAACGTTGTCGTTTTCAAGATATTGTTCATATTTCTTTATTACGTCGTCGGGTTGCTTTTTACCGTTGATGTAGAAGTCGTTCCCCTTCTTTTGGATATCGAATCCTTCGTTTCGGTCGATCAGTTTGTCGGATTCCAGCTTTTGCAGGAGGTTGTTGTAATTCCGGGAGGTAGCCCTGTTTTTTTCGGAGAGGCTGCGCTGGGCTTCGGCGTTGCGGAGGGCGCGTTCATGCTCTTTTTCCGCCCGTTCCCGGGCCATCGTCTGGTGCTTGTCGCTCAGGTCGCGCTGCACTTGTGTGCGAAGTACCTCCTGGCGGGCCCGCTGGCTGCTGGCCATGGCCTCTGCCTGGAATTTAGCATTGTCGCGACGGTATTTTTCGGCATCGGTCCGGTATTTCGCCGCGTCCCGCCCGTATTTTTCAGCTTCCTTGCGGTATTTCAGCTCCTCTTTCTTCAGTTTCTCGATCGTCTTTTTGATTTCTTCCTGCTGCGCTTTCCAGTCGATCTTTTCGAGGTTTTTCAGCGCGTTTTTCATGGATTTTTCCCAGTCTTCCCGTTTGATTTTCTGCTTCACGGATTCGTCCAGGTCTTCCCATTTCAAATCGGTCATGGCGTCGAGGCGCATCCGTAGATTCGACAGATCTATATCCTGCAGTTGTTTTATCGCATGCAGCTGCATGTCCCTCACGTTGATATTCATGTTTTTCAACATGCTGGAGTCAAAGTTGAAATGCTTGTCGAAATTGAAATTGTGGTTGAATTTGAAAGATTGCTGCATGTTGATATAGCTTTCTTCAAACTCTTTCTTTTCCTCGGCCGACATATCGTCGATTGAGTTGTACGTTTTTTCCCTGCCCTGTTTGTCGCGGATGATGATCCTGCCACCGGGCACCACGGTATCGCCGGGGTTGTTAAAATGATACACTGTACTGGAACGCTTGTCAAACACCACTTGCTGCGGCCAGGCGGCCACCGGCGGAACCGGCGGCAGAGGCGGTGCGGCCGGTACGATGCCCATCTGCGGCGGCGCCGGCGGGGTGGGCGGTGCAAGCGGCATGGACGGTGCCAGGGCGAGCGCCAGCGGTTCGGGGCAAGCTTCGGGAGCGGGCGGGTTAGGCGGTACCGGCATGGCTGCAGGCACGGGCAGGCCCGGGATTTCCGGCTCGGTGATGAAATCTTTGGCGGAAGGGCTGGCGGAAGGGGAGGACTGGGCAGCGGCGGCTGGTGAGGCTTTCGGAGCAATCGTATCCGTTTTTGCGTCTTGCTGGCGCTTGCTGTCGGGCGTGAGCCAAGCGATAGACACGAGGCCGGTTACGATGATCATGAGCGCCAGGAGTCGCTGGCTATAGTTGAGATGTTTCGTTTTCATTTCCATGATGCGTTTGATACGATGAAATAAATGGTGCCGGTCATGCGCGGCGGCCATG